>JAJFKA010000138.1 GCA_021773555.1 Gammaproteobacteria bacterium | reverse complement strand
GTTTTTTACGCTGCCGCTAACGTCACAAATCACAAACAGACGTGGTCGACGTTGCCGGGTCTGTTTGAACGCCACTTCGAAAAGCGCGCCATCATGCTTCAGATTTTTCCTGATAGTTCTGCGTACGTCCAACTGGCCGCGGTTCTGTATTTTCACCTTGCGGGCATGACGTTTGGCCAACTGCCGGGCAAGCTTTTCAACGATTCCTCTGAGCTGTGAGAAATAATAAACCTGCATATTAGTGAGCCGAGAACTGGCAATCGCGTCAGTAATAAATCGGTTGCCAGTGCCATCTACAAGCGTCAGGTATTGTTGATCAACATAGTCACGCACCTGATCCTGAAGATATCGACGCGCGGAAACCAATAAACTGGCGATGGCCTGGTCGGAGGCCGAAGCGGACTTGCCCATTTGCTCAATCTCGTCATCCAGGGCGCCTACTCCCATGTGCACCATTACGCGGCGCGCGTATATTGGCCGGTCTCGTAGGGTTCTCATTCCATCAAGCTTGACGGCCGTGGCAGCACGGGTCAGGGCCAGTGAGAAATCATTGGCATCTCCTTTCAGCAATATATTGCCGAGATGCGAGCTTCTTGTTCGATTCGCCGGAGCTACAGTACGCCTGTTTTTGACATCCGCCTCGACCTCTTCATCGCCGCCAGCGGACGCGCTGACTGCCTGCTGATAGCTGTCGCGTAAAGGTTGAAGGTCAGAGAGATTGTCGGCGACCGGACTGAATGAAAAAAATCGATCGAAGCACAAGTTGAACTGCCGTTTTTCCTCAGGACTTTTAGCCAGGATGATAGACAGGGAATCCTGCATCAATCTTCTGTTCTCGATCCCAATAATATCCAGTGCCGCCATAGCATCGAGAGTCTCTGCGGGAGAGACCCTGACATCGGCGCTTCGTAAAACACCCACAAAATTGCCAATCGTTCGATCCACTGCGCTGGTCTTCCTGGATTCGGTTGAGATTAGTCGTCAGACTAAACGGTCAATTCAGGGCATTGTACTTTAACTGGGGCCATCATTTCACGACTGGAGAAAAAGCCTTCAATCCTGACCCCGCGTACCCCGCATTTGCTATGATCGCCCTCTTTCCCATAACGGTTGGTTTGTCTTGCTGTTAAAAAACCTAACATTCCAGGTATTCCTGGGAGCGCTCGTCGGTATCCTGCTGGCGCTTGGCCTTGAAAATACTACACAGGTTGACCCAGGCAGCTTTATTGGTGACACCGTGCAGATGATTAAGTCAGTCTTCCTGGCAGCGCTGCGAATGCTGATCGCGCCCATGATCTTCTTCTCGCTCATTGGTGGAATCGCGGGCATCGGTAATGTTGTCAGGCTTCGTGCCCTGGGATCAGCCACAGTTTTTTACTACTTGCTGACCACCGCTATCGCGATCAGCCTGGCCTTGATTGCCGTATTTTTTCTCCATCCCTGGACCAATTATCCACCGCCAATGGAGATGACGGTGCAGTTAACCCAGGGCCGAATGATCGACCCTGGTGGAGATTCGCTCATCTATGTGCTCCGGCAGGTACTAACCCTGGCATTCACGAATCCGTTCACGGCGCTGGTCGAGATGAACATTCTTGGCATCGTAACCAATGCTTTTTTGATCGGCATCGCGATGGTCCTGGTGCTGAATGCTGACAGTCCGCTCTTCAACCTGGTTCGGGACATTAACCAGGTGATCAACCGAGTGCTTGCGTGGGTGATTCGCGTTCTGCCAATCGGGGTATTTGCGATCCTCTTTGATTTCACAACCAGACTTTCCGGTGATGGGGGCCAGGCCCAAAATTTCCTCACGCAATTGTTACAGTTCAGTTTGTTGGTCGTTACCCTGACCCTGATACATGGTCTGGTAATCCTGCCAGGCATCGCTTATCTGTATACCGGGCACACGCCGTTTTTATTACTGAAGAAACTGTCGCGCCCCCTGCTCGTTGCATTCTCGACTTCGTCCAGTGCCGCGACTCTGCCCGTTTCAATGCAGACGGCTGATGAAGAGCTCGGTGTCGACAGCAGCGTGTACAGCTTCGTTCTGCCACTGGGGGCAACCATGAACATGGATGGAACGGCACTGTTTGAGGCGGTTGCCGCGGTATTCCTCGCGTATCTGTACGGGATTGAATTGTCTGCCCTGATGGTGTTCACAATTTTCCTCATGTCCATGGTGTCTTCGATCGGTGCGCCTGGTATGCCGACTGCGTCGATGGCCGGTATGCAAATGGTGTTGCTTGCGGTAGGCATTCCTCTGGAAGCGATCGCAATTTTGCTTGTGATCGAGCGACCGCTCGATACCGTGCGAACTGCAGTCAATGTGGAGGGAGATCTGATCGGATCTTTGTGCGTCCAAAAATATGTAGGCAAGCTCTGATCAGCTCCTGGCGACGGCCTGATTAAGGTCGGAATGCAACACCACGATCTGTTTAACGTTAAGCGGGCTAGATCTGATGTTTCTGTAGAATCAAACGGGCGAAGTAGTGCAGGAATTCCTTGTGACGAGCGGTGGTGCTCTGTCTCACCAGGCTCTCCTCACCCTGCTTGCTGACAATAAATTCATAACAACCGGTAATATCAGAGTCTGGTCCGACCACCCGGGCGATCTCTTCATTCAGGAAATCATGCAGGGTACTCAAGTCCTTTTCGACGATTCCTGATCGTTCCGGCTCCAGCACGGCATTTCCCCAGATCGTGGCCATGTAGACCTGAAACATTTCCTTGTCAACGAAGTCGTCAGAAATCCTGCATTGATCAAGAATTTCCTCAATAGCAGGTTGAAATCGCTGGCGGAGTTGGGCAAGTTCCATGAACTGATCAATATTGAATTCGAAGCAGCAATTATAGACGCCTGCTGGGCGGACTGCATCTTGATATAGTCTGGTTTGAACCGCATGCCCGCTTTGCAGCTACGCAAGGTGGGTCTAAAATTCATAATTTCCTGCCGAATCCTCGACGTGCAATTACCCGATAACCAGATGACAGGCCAGCGTAAGATTATCCATATCGATATGGATTGTTTTTATGCTGCCATCGAGATGCGTGACGACCCGTCGCTTCAGGGTATACCGCTGGCGGTCGGTGGCGCGCCCGACAAACGCGGAGTCATTTCGACCTGCAATTATATTGCTCGCGAGTTCGGCGTACACTCCGCCATGGCCACCGCTTATGCCTTACGTCGCTGTCCAGGTCTGCGCGTCATCCCAGGCAGAATGGCGCATTACCAGTCCGTTTCGCGGCAGATTCGGGCAATCTTTCAGCGTTACACCGACATAATCGAACCGCTGAGTCTTGATGAGGCGTTTCTCGACGTCAGTGGCTCAAAGATCTTAAACGGTAGCGCAACGCTGATTGCGGCTGATATCCGTGCGGCGATTAAGCGAGAGCTGAACCTGACAGCTTCTGCAGGCATTGCACCCAACAAATTCCTCGCCAAAATCTGCAGTGATGAAAATAAACCTGATGGTCAGTGTGTGGTTGCGCCTGATCAGGTGGCAGAGTTTGTCGAGTATATGCCGCTTCAGAAGATCCCCGGCGTCGGGAAGGTCACCGTAAAAAAACTCGCCAAACTCGGCCTGGTGACCTGCGCGGATGTCCGGGACCGTGGCAAGGAAGAATTGATCCATGCGCTCGGTGGATTCGGTGAACATTTGTTCAGGCGCGCTCACGGGATCGACAATCGGGAGCTAACCACCCAATGGGTTCGGAAGAGCCTTAGTGTTGAGCGCACCTACGCCGAGGATATTCCTGAGTGGCAAATGGCGGCCGAATCTCTCGAACTCCTGTTTGAAGAACTCACCCGGCGACTGGCACGGCATGGACATCGACTCATCAAAAACCAGCAGATAAAGCTGAAGTTTTCTGATTTTCAGCAGACCACGATGGAGCGCACCAGCGATAAGCTTGATCGGGATATGTTCGTCGAATTACTACCCCTGGCGTGGCAGCGAGGAGGCGGAAAAGGTGTCCGCCTGCTTGGCATTGGTGTGACTTTTCAGGAAGAAGACCAGGAGTTTAACGACAATCAGCTGGATCTATTTGGCCAACCGGCATCATGATGGCCGTTAAACATGAATCTCCTTAAAAAACGTCGCCAGTTTCGGTATGATGGCGCCCCTTTCAGATAGCGTCCGACGATTACCTCCATGCGCAAAACAAAGATTATTTGCACAATTGGTCCTGCAACCAGTTCCTACCCGATGCTTGAGAAAATGACCGCAGCAGGGATGGATATCGTACGGCTGAATATGTCCCATGGGGACCATGAGTCCGCGGCCAATGTAATCAGGTCAATCAAAACGCTTAATCGTAAAGTCACCTACCCGGTTGCTATCCTCATGGATACCCAGGGACCGGAAATCAGAACCGGCGACCTGACCAACGAGTTGGAATTAAAAAACGGCTCGATCATCTCGATCAGCGTGCGCGACAGCGTTGATGTTGAGCAGTCTTCTTTTCATATCCACTATGCCGACCTTATTGATACGGTGAGCGTTGGCGATCGTATTACAGTCGACAACGGCATCATCAATCTCGAGGTTCTGCACAAGCGAGAGAATGGCATGATGGACTGTCGGGTGATTGATGGTGGCATACTAAAAAGCAAGCGCCATGTGAACCTGCCTGGAATACGGGTCAATTTACCGGCAATCACCAAGAAGGATCGGGCAGACATTCTGTTTGCGCTGGAACAACAGGTCGACTTTATTGCCCTCTCGTTCGTTCGTGAAGCTGCGGATGTGGTTGAGCTCAGAGAACTAATGGGTGAGAAATCCAGAAAGATCAAAATTATCGCGAAAATTGAAGATCAGTCAGGTGTTGAGAATCTGGAAGAAATTCTGAAAGAAGCGGACGGCATCATGGTGGCTCGTGGAGACCTGGGTGTCGAAATTAATGTTGCGCTGCTTCCGAATCTGCAAAGGCGTATCGTTCAGCTATGTGCAGAATCAGGCAAACGCGTCATTGTTGCGACGCACCTGCTGGAATCAATGATCGAAAATCCAATTCCGACTCGTGCTGAAGTGACCGACGTCGCTAACGCCATATACGAGGAAGTTGATGCGATTATGCTTTCGGGAGAAACAACCATTGGAAAATTCCCTGTCCGATGCGTCGAGCAGTTGGTAGAAATTGCAGAGGCAACTGAATCGGTACGTGGTCTGGAATTCTCGAAGAAACTTGATCGTACCGAGGACAAACAGCAACTCGCTATTACTGCGGTCCATCTGGCTGAGTCATTGCAATCGAAAGGCATTGTTGTCATCACCCGGCGAGGGTTGATGGCAGATTACGTCACCAACTGCCATCCCCAGCACACCAGGATCTTTGCGTTCACCAATGACTCACAAACCCGCAGGCGACTGATGCTTAATCGAAACCTGTCGCCCTTTCGCACCGCTTTCAGCAATGACCCGGAAAAAACTCTGCAAACCGCCTTCGACGTATTGAAGCTTCGAACGAGTCTGGTTGCGGGGGACAAGGTTGTAGTGATCTCTGACATCCTCGCCGGGTCAGGCATTGACGCCATCCAGATCCGAGAAATTCCCTGAAGGCTGGAACCGTCGCAGTTTAAAAAATCTTACCGGGATTCAGGATGCCTTTAGGGTCAAGGGCTTGCTTTATGCTTCGCATCACCGAGATTTCCGCTTCACTGCGCGACCACGAAAGGTAATCCTTTTTCTGGACGCCGATACCGTGTTCTGCTGAAACTGATCCCTTGCGTTCAATCAATCCTTCATAAACGACCTGCTCCACTCTCGTCTTTGTTTCTTTGGATGAATCACCAACGCCGACAATTACGTGCAGATTACCATCGCCGAGATGTCCGAATATCATGCAGGAGTTTTCCGGCCAGTGACGATTAAGCGACACCTGCAGGTCCTCAACATAAGATTCCATTTGGTTCAGCGCGACACTAACGTCAAAGGTGAAAATTGGCGCGTTGCGAAATACCTGTCCCACATCATCACGAATTGCCCACATTGCATTTCGGTCCGCCTGACTCTGGGCAATGACCGCATCGTTAATCAACCCGGCTTCCAGTGCCGAGGACAGCACTGTTATGAATCGCTCTGCATCACCTGCCGGGTCTCCCCCCATGGCTTCAACAAGAATGTAGTAGTTATAGTCATGCGATAACGGCGGCTTTGAAGTCGCAGGCTCCGTGGTGACGAGTTTGTAGTAGTCATTCCATAACACTTCGAACGCACTGAGCGTGCCTCCGAGTGCACTGTCCACATGATTCAGGAAACTGGTCACCTGCGTAAAGTCGTTAACGGCAATAAATGCCATGTCCTGGCTCAACGGTTTAGGCCGCAGCCGCAACACCAGCCGGGTGACGATTCCAAGCGTGCCTTCCGCGCCGATGAAAAACTGCTTGAGATCGTATCCGGTGTTGTTCTTGATAATTTTGTTCATGGAAGAAATGATTGTACCGTCGGCAAGCACGACTTCCATACCAAGAATCTGATCGCGCATCATGCCGTAACGAATGACACGGTTGCCGCCCGCATTGGTGGAAACATTGCCGCCAATTGTGGCCGTTCCGCGCGCGCCGAGATCCAGTGGAAACAGCATTCCGGCGGCATCAGCCTGTTCCTGGACGACCTGCAGCGGTACCCCTGCCTGCACGGTCATGGTACGGCTTTCAATATCGATTTCCTCGATCTTGTTCATGCGTTCCAGAGTAATTGCGACTTCACCCTGATTGGCCGTCGTGCCCTCAACCAGCCCGGTCAAACCACCGTGGGGTACAACGGGTTGGTTCAGCCGATGACAAAGTTTCAGCAACTCTGAGACTTCCGAAGTTGATCTTGGTCTCAACAGGGCAAGTGGGTGAACTGAGGGAGTGGAAAATGGTTCCGAAGCGGAAAATCCGCGCTCTTCTAACCTGTCTCCATGCAACATGCCATTGTCGCCGACTATCTGTTCGAGCTCATCCAACATTTCCGACATGTGCTTCCTCCGTTGATGTGCCAATCATAAACCGATTCGCATCATGGCGTCATGCCGAAGCGCTTATCTCCGAGCGGGGAAGCAAATCCGGGCGACTTCCGGGTAATCCGCTGCGAAATGGGCCGTGATACCCTTTCGTATATAGGCAGGAATTTCGTTGAAATCCCGTTCATTTTCAGCGGGCAGAATCAACTCCCTGACACCCGCGCGTTTCGCAGCAATCACCTTCTCACGGATCCCACCCACCGGCAGGACACGACCTGTGAGGGTGAGTTCCCCCGTCATGGCAATATCGCGGTTGAGTTTCTTGTCCTTGGCCAGGGACAGCAATGCAGTGGCCATGGTGACGCCAGCGCTTGGGCCATCCTTGGGAGTTGCTCCTTCCGGTACATGCAGGTGGATAAACGCGTCGTCGAAGAATCCCGGGGCTGCTTCCAGCAAAGCAAGGTGGGATGCAACGTAGCTGTAAGCGATCTGCGCCGACTCTCGCATGACATCGCCGAGCTGACCGGTTTGCTTAAAACCGCGGCTACCATCATGTATTCGAGAAGCCTCGACGGCGAGTGTGGTACCACCCATGGCAGTCCAGGCAAGACCGTTAATGACGCCGATGCCCCTGTGCGGATGCTGTTTTTTAAAAATTGGTGCGCCGAGGTAATCCTCGACATTTTTACCGGAAATGGAGATTTTAACCTTCGGATCTGCCAATAATTGCACAACTGATTTGCGCACAATACGTCCCAGCTGTTTCTCAAGTGCGCGAACGCCTGATTCCCGGGCGTAGCCATTAATGACTTTGCGCAGCGCACTCTCGGAAATTTTTAAGCGACCCGCCGGGACTCCTGCGCGGCTTAGCTGACGTCGCCATAAATGGTGTTTCGCGATTTCAATTTTCTCCTCAGTGAGGTAACCCGCGAGGCGAATGACCTCCATGCGATCCAGTAACGGTCCCGGTATGGTATCCAGCTGGTTTGCAGTGCAGATAAACAGTACCTTGGACAGATCGACGCGAAGATCAAGATAATGATCAAGAAACTCGCTGTTTTGCTCCGGGTCGAGCACCTCCAGCAATGCGGATGCAGGATCTCCCTGGTAGGAAGCACCAATCTTGTCTATTTCATCGAGCATGATAACCGGATTGTAGACTTCCACTTCTTTCAGCGCCTGGACAAGTTTGCCAGGCATGGCGCCGATGTACGTACGCCTGTGCCCTTTGATTTCTGCCTGATCACGCATGCCGCCCAGGCTAAAGCGGTAGAACTTTCGCCCCAGCGCATTGGCGACGGATTTTCCGATGCTGGTTTTACCAACACCGGGGGGACCGGTCAGTAGCAGTATCGAGCCTGCCATTTCACCGCGGTAGGCACCAACGGCGAGAAACTCGATAATACGTTCCTTAACGTCGTCCAGACCATCATGATCCCGGTCGAGGATTTTACGTGCATGGACCAGATCCAACTGGTCTGTAGACATAACACCCCAGGGGACCGAGGTGATCCAGTCAAGGTAATTTCTCGTGACACCGTATTCCGCAGATGCCGGGTCAAGCACTTTTAGCTTCTGCATTTCTTCATCGACCCGGGTCTGGACGTGGACCGGTACAACGCGCTCGGCCAATCGCTCGTTGAACTTGTCAGCATCTGCTTCCCGATCATCTTTCGAAATTCCAAGCTCGGTTTGAATAACTTTGAGTTGCTGCCTGAGAAAAAACTCCTTTTGCTGTTGGCTGACCTCGCTTTGTACCTGTTCGGTGATCTGCGCCTGCAAACGGGCGACCTCGAGTTCCTTGCTGATCAACAAGAGCACCTTTTCCATTCGTTCCAATAGCGGCAGGGTTTCCAGGATATCCTGCAGTTCCGCAGGATCAGCGGAGGTGATGGCAGCGGCAAAGTCCGTCAGGGGAGAAGGCTCGTTCGGGGTGAAGTAGTTCAGGTACTGTTTCAGCTCTTCGTTGTAGAGCGGATTCAGCGTCATCAGTTCCTTGATGATATTGATAATCGACATCGCATAGGCGCGGAGCTGGCTTTCATCTTCGATGGCAGGTGGGTCAAAATAGTCGACTTTGACGACGTAGGGAGGTGTATCCCTGATCCATTCTCTGATCCGAAATCGCTTGATGCCCTGGGCAATGAACTGCAGCTTGCCTTTGCTTTCATGTAAACGATGAATACGCGCAACACACCCCACCCTGCTAATATCGTCCGGGCGGGGGATATCGTTTCCGTGAGCAGGCGCGTAACTCATCGCGACCAGTTTGTGCGCGCTCTCAGCGACGGTCCTGATGCCCTGCCCCCAGGGATCCTGATCGACCACCACGGGCTGCACCATCACAGGGAAATAGGGTCGGCCCTGTAACGGGATCAGTTGCAGGGTGTCCGGTAGAATTTCATCCGGTTTCGCCAGTTGTTGATCAGCGTGGTGGGGAATAAATTCCGTTGTACTGCTTTCGTTATCATCCATTTGGCGGCTACCGGGTTCGTTACTAGTCAAGGTGGGGGTTTCGCCGGGTTAATTCAAGGCTGCTGTTGGCCGCCCCCGCTGCTGAATGAACAGACCGACGATGATTACCACCAGCCCGATGTACGTGCTCGCATAGATCGACTCGCCAAGCAATTGATTAATGAAAAACAACGACAGAAATGGCGACAAAAATATCAGGTTGCTGACGCGCGCGGTATTTTCTGACAACCGCAGCGCATAGGACCAGCAAAGAAAGGCAAGACTCATCTCAAACAAACCTGCATAAACAGCGGCTGCCAGGCCCTGGAGCGGTGCCGCGAAGTCTGAGAACACCGCGCAGACCAGCCCCGTCGGAACCAGCGCCAGCAAAAAATTCAGACACATGGCGATCACCGGGTCGCGAGGGTCGCGCACGTTGATGATCCAGTAGCTCGCCCAGATCAGGGTCGAGCCGAGCGCCAGACCGACACCAATCAAATCGACTTCCTGGATTATCTCCGGCCTGCCTCCGGTCACGATGAGCACGACACCCGCGTAACAGACACCGGCTGCAATGAGGTCGCGCTTAAGCAACTTCTGCTTGAGAAAGACAGTGGCCATAAATGCCAGTGTGATGGCCCAGGTATAGTTAATTGGCTGAGCAATCTGTGCCGGAAGTCGGTCGTAAGCTTCGAACAAGACGAGATAGTAGGCAAAGGGATTCAATACCGACGCGATCAGAGTCAGTTTCCAATGGGTCTTAAAGACGCCAAAGAGTGCGTGCACCTTCCCCTGCATGGCCACCACCGTGGACAGAACGACCGCTGAAGTCAGGCAGGCGTAAAAGAGAAGCTGGAAGATATCCAGAAACCGCAGTCCGAATTTGAACGCCGTTGCCACGGTCGACCAGAATAATACGGTAATCGCGGCAAACAAATAGGCACGTGACTGCGGCGTCATGGTCTCTATCGCTGATATGTGATTGGTGCCCGGGGCCGGGGTCGAACCGGCACCGCCCAAAGGCGACGAGATTTTAAGTCTCGCGTGTCTACCAATTTCACCACCCGGGCGAGGTGACTAGGTGAGAAGGCGCGTAGTTTACCTAGTCATTGCTGGTTGCTCAATGGATCGTTCCACCAGACGTTAACGCGCGCTGGCCTGTCCATCAGGCGTTCGTAATCGAATCAATCCCTCCTGCATGCAACTGGCCACCAGTTTGCCGTCAGCGGAATGGATGGTTCCGCGAGTGTAACCGCGAGCGGCCGCGGCGGCAGGGCTCTCCAGAGAATACAACAACCAGTCGTTGACGTTCACCGGGTGATGGAACCACAGACAGTGATCGAGACTGGCAACCTGCATATTGGCCCGTTCGAAACTGCCTCGATGAGGCATACGCGCAGTACCCAGCAATGCTTCGTCAGATTGGTAGGCCAGTAATGCCATGTTGAGCCGAACATCATCAGGCGCGGTGCCGTTCGCCTTCAGCCAGATCTGTTGCATGGGTGCCTGGGGACGCTCAAACGACAGTCTGCGGTGATCTTCGCGAAAACTCAAAAATGGGCGTTGCCTGAGGCTGTCAGGTAACTTTGCTTCATCTGGCGGCACCAGCGCCGGCATTGCTAGCTGATGCTCAAGGCCAGTCTCGGGCACTTGAAATGACACATCCATGTTGAAGATGGCTTTACCGTGCTGGATCACCACAATACGTCGCGTGGTAAAGGATTTACCCTCCCGAATGCGTTCAACTTCAAATAACGCCGGGATGGCCGGGTCACCCGGACGAAGGAAATAGGCATGCAGTGAATGCGGCAGACGTCCCTCGTCAACGGTTCGACAGGCTGCCATCAATGCCTGGGCAATGATCTGGCCACCAAACAGTCTGCGAGTTCTGCCCACGGGATGAAAACCGCGGTACAGGTTATGCTCTATCGGCTCGAGGTCGAGCAATTCAAGCAACTCGGATAACGGAGAAGTTTCCCTCATTTAAGCGGTGCTGCCCCCGTCAGCCATATAGACGCCACCGGTCAGGAAACTGGCCTCATCCGACGCGAGAAACAGCATGATGTTGGCGATGTCTTCGGGTTCCCCATAGCGTTGCAATGGGATTGATGCCGCAATTCTGGCGTGCGTCCCCGCCATATCACTCGCATCAATACCGGCTTCCAGGCTGCGCATCATCCGCGTTTCTACCGGGGCAGGATTGACTGTATTAACCCGGATCTTGTGTGCCGCCCCGTCAAGCGCAGTCGAGCGCATCAATCCGATGACGGCATGTTTGCTGGTGTTGTAGGCAGACAATCCCGGAGAACCCTTAATCCCCATGGTCGAACTGGTAATGACGATGCTACCTCCGCCACGCTCTTTAAGGACGGGAAACAGGTGTTTGATACCGAGCCAGACTCCCTTTATGTTCACTGCGATCACTCGATCGAAGGTATCTTCATCGTAATCCTCAATGGAGGCCACCTCCCCTTCAACACCCGCGTTAGCAAGTAATATATCTGCGCCGCCAAATTGTTCCACAGTGGCGGCGATGTATTTCCGGGTGTCTACTGTCCTGGTGACATCAGCAACGCAATAGCCCGCAACATTATTACCAAGTTCGCTAACCAGCGCGGATAGTGCTGCCTCATCCACATCCACCAGCATAACTTTGGCTCCCTCGCCGACGAATTTAATCGCCGCCGCGCGACCAATCCCGCCCGAGCCACCGGTGATTATCGCTACTTTATTATCGAGTCTCGGCACATATTCCTCCTGGTTGATGGCAGAGCCTAACAAAGACCGGCTGGATAGACATCCGCCAGGTTCAGCGCCATAATAACTTTTGGCACAGCTGGTGTCACAACAACAACCGACTGGCATGTCATATGTCTCATGCAAAACCCGTGATTGATAGCACCGATGGCCGTCGTCAGCGCAGTGAAGACAGCAAGCGCAGAATTGTCGCTGCAATGCTCGATCTGGTTCGTGAAGGCAGAATCGCACCGACAGCCGAGGAGGTGGCACAACGCGCAGAAGTAGGCTTGCGGACAGTGTTCAGGCGATTCAAGGATATGGAAAGCCTGTATGCAGAGATGGCCGTAGCGATCACCCGGCAACTCGCACCGATCATCGATGAAGCGGTTCGGTTCGACGACTGGTGGCGGAATTTTTCCCATCTCGTGGAACGACGACTGCGGGTTTATGAAGTAATCATGCCATACAGGCTCGCGGCCCAGGTGCTCAAATTCCAGTCTGAGGTGTTGCTGTCCCACCACCTTGAAATTGTTCGCGCGGAACGTGAGAAGCTCGAGGCGGTTCTACCAGACCAGATCATTTCCGATCCGGTTTTTATCGAGGCCCTGGAGGCAATCCTAAGCTTTGATATGTGGAATCAGCTGCGCAATGATCAGCAATTATCAGCTCGTGAAGCCGAGAACGTAATCAACCGGATTTTGTCCTCTTTGCTGCCGGAATCAACCAGCTCCAGCAACCAGCGTTAACACCAATTGTCCTGCCGCAGATTTGGATAATTTATGCCCCACATTCGTGAATGTTGGGCTGATTTCCTATAGACTGCGCGCTGCTCTGATGGGCTGGGTGGCAGAGTGGTCATGCAGCGGTCTGCAACACCGTTTACGCCGGTTCGATTCCGACCCCAGCCTCCAGTTTCCTGGCACGCCGATTGTCTCACCGCTGTGCTGCGACTGGCACCCCCTGTAAGTTATAGACCAGGTCAGGAAAGAACAGCGATTGGTTCGATCTGGGTCCGATTCAGCTAAAGTAGTGCCCCGCGGCTGCGTGTACCGTTCCCATAGCTGTGTAAAACAACAACCAGTACGCCGCGTCGATAAAGAAAAGAGCTTTGCTTTTCTGAGAGAACAAATAGTTCGTGCCGATCGCCGGGATGATGAATCCCAGGGCAACACCAATCGCCGTTGCTACCTTGACGAGGGCTGACAGTTCCACGGGGTAAGTCGCAAACGTATGGGCGAGTGCCCAGGAGGCTAACAGGCTGAATGCGAAAGCACCTCCGAAGATGATTGGCATGTTCCCTTCAGCGACCTGCTCTTCACTGAGCCCGACCGCGCCCATCCAGCGTTTTCCCATCACCGGGCCATACCAGATGCCACCGACCACAAAACCCATCAGCGCAGCACCAAAAACAGCTATCCAGTTGACATCAAATATATCCATCGTTTCACCTTGTCGTTTTCAGGAACGCCCGGATCTGAAGATGATCCAACGTTCAATTACAGTAAAATTAGTTCTCTGATAACCTAAGCTCCTTTGTTGCTCGCCTTTCGCACCTGAAGCACCTCATGCCCCCTGAAAAAAGGGTTGTCACCCCAGTGGGGATCGGGGTCCACAAGGTTAAGGTCAGGGTATTTTTCTAACAATTTCTCAAAGGCGACCTTTGCTTCCATTCTGGCCAGCGAGGCACCGATACAGAGATGAATACCATACCCAAACGACACCTGATTAATCTTTTCACGTTCAATATTAAAGTCCTCAGGGTGATCGTTGACCGCCGGGTCGCGGTTGCCACCTGCGATGCTGAGAAATACGAGGTCACCTTTTTTGAACTTGTGTCCGTGAAAATCCAGCTCCTCGCGAACAAATCGTTGGGTAGCCTGCACGGGTGGCTCAAAGCGAAGCATCTCTTCAACAGCGGCTGGAATTTGATCAGGGTTGGCGCGCAGTTGCTGCCAGCAATCGGGAGATTTGAGTAGCAGGTAGAGCCCGTTGCTGATCAATCGCGTGGTAGTTTCATGTCCGGCAACCAGCACTAACTGACAAGTATTGTAGAGCTCCTGTTCAGTGAGCTTGTCGCCTTCTTCCTCTGCGCGGATTAGCTGGATGATCAGGTCATCACCCTTCTCATCCCGTTTTTGCGCGATGATCTTGCGAAAGTAATTAGTGAGTTGGCGGCTGGCAAGCATGCTTTTTTCAAGCTTGCCGATATCGTTGGTACCCGTTCCATCGATAAGATCTTCAGACCAACGCTGAAACTGTGCATGATCAGATTCCGGGAGCCCCATCATTTCTGCGATCACCGTGGCAGGTAATGGCTTTGCCAGCGCCTCGACGACATCGAATACAGGATCATTGTCAATGGTGGTTAAGCAGTTATCGACGATAAGCGCAATTCTGGGTTCCAGCGAGGCAATAAACTTGTGCAGGAAGCCTTGTTGGGCGAGACGTCGAATACGTGAATGATCCGGTGGATCAAGGCCAAGCATACTCGGATTCTCAAAATTCTTGAGCCGCTCCGGATCATGGGCAATTTGCTTGCGGATGCGATCGGCCCGCTGCGGGTAGGCCCTGACGTCAGCACCGAAGCGTTTGTCCTTCAAGGCTTCCTGGACCAGGTCAAAACTGGTCACCCACCAACCACGCAAGGCGAGTGAGTAATGTATGGGTCGCTGGTCACGCATCTTGTTGTAAAAAGGGTAAGGGTTTTCGATCATGTCGCGATCAAAAACGTTGAGTGAGGCACCATGAACCAGACGCTCAACCATGGACATTCCATGGAAGTAGGCTTCGAAGAACTTGATTCTGGCCTTATCCTGTAGCCGCATGTTCTGCTCCGGAAAATATGAGATTGCCCTAGTGTATCGTGGTTCTGAATTCAGTTGGTTGTATTTTCTACCACTACTCGGCTGGAATCTCCCTCCAGATCACTGCTGGGTCAAGTGCCGTCTCTCGAACTCGCACATTGCGGTGTACAGGCCTCGTGTACACGGTCCCGACGCACGGTTATGCACACATGGCCCTAACTATTCTTCATTCCAGAAGCGAGCTCCGGCCACGCGAGTTTCAAATACTGCACCATCGACCACAATGTCAGGATCGCTGCAGCATAGAGCAACACATATCCGGTGATGACCACGGGGTTTCCCAGGTTCGGGCCGCCGGCAAGGAGAAAGATCACTGCAAACATCTGGAATGTCGTCTTTACTTTACCGAGAAAGGACACGGCAACACTGCGTTTGTCACTGTACTTTGCCATCCATTCGCGTAGCGAGGAAACCACGATTTCCCGGCCGACGATGACAATGGCGGGGACCGCCAGTATGGCGCTGGCGTGGACTTCCACCAGCAGTACAAGCGCAACCGCAACCACCAGCTTGTCAGCCACCGGGTCCAGAAACGCGCCAAAGGGTGTCATCTGACCGAGTTTTCGCGCCAGGTATCCATCCAGCCAGTCTGTGAGACTTGCCAGCGCGAAGACAACAGCAGAACCGAAATATCGCCATTCCAGGGGGAACAGATAAAAGACGATCACCAGAATAGGAATCAGCAGAATTCGAAGGCTGGTCAGTAGGTTAGGTATGCTGATGGGCAGGTTCATGGAATCAAGATAAGACAGAGAGCCTACATTCTACCCGTTGTGCAAAGTTGCATAAATGTGTTCCGCAATTTTTCGGTTGATTCCGTCTACTTTTTCCAATTCCTCAGTGCTGGCGCTTTGCACCTGGGCTGATCCACCGAAGTGGCGAAGTAGCGCTCGCCTGCGCTTCGGACCTACACCTTCGATTTGTTCGAGCACAGATTCAGTCCTTTTCTTACCGCGGCGCTGACGGTGCGCAGTGATCGCGAAGCGATGACTCTCGTCGCGGATGTGCTGAATCAGGTGCAGTCCGGGATTGTCGGGAGACAGGACAATTTCAGGAGAACCGGACATGAATAGACTCTCCATTCCGGCTTTGCGAGTTGGGCCCTTGGCGACCCCGATTAACAGCACACCTGCAATCTGCAGTTCCTCAAAAATCATCTCCGCTTCTCGTAGCTGACCCTTCCCGCCATCGATGAACAGGATATCCGGCAGCAGGCCTTCGCCTTTTTTAATCCGTATATAACGGCGTCTTAAGGCCTGCGCCATGGCCGCGTAATCATCCCCGGGTGTAATGCCGTCGATATTGAAACGCCGATAATCCGATTTAAGTGGGCCATTGGTATCGAACACCACGCAGGATGCCACGGTCGCTTCACCTGACGAGTGGGAAATATCGAAACATTCCAGTCGCTGCGGTATAGCGTCGAGTGAAAGGGCTTCCTGCAAGGCTTCGAATCGCTGGTTGATGTTATTTCGATTGGCCATATGACTACCCAGCGCCTGTTCGGCACTGGTTACCGCAATCTTAATCCAGCGGGCTCGATGGCCCCGGACATTGTCGCCGAGCACGACCTTTCGGTGGCCGCGTATCGTTAGCGCTTCTTCCAACAGTGCCTTGTCTTCGAGCCTGGCATTCACCACTATCTGCTTGGGGATCAATCGCCCGCTCGCGCCAGAGAGGTAAAACTGAGGAATGAATGCGCCGAGAATCTGCGTCTCATCTTCATTCAGTCGGGTGGTGGGGAAATATGTCTTATTTCCCAGCATGCGCCCTCCCCGGATAAACATCACCAGCACACACACGCCACCGGGACTCTTGACCGCTACCATGACATCAATATCGCCCTGGTTACCGACCACATATTGTTGTTCCTGGATTTTGCGCAGATGAGTGATCTGGTCCCGGTACTGGGCGGCTCGCTCAAACTCCAAATTGGCCGAGGCGGCTTCCATCTTATTGGCATAGTCTTCCAACACTGCGCGACTCTTGCCTTCAAGAAACATCACCGCGTGTTGCACATCGTCTGCGTAATCCGCCTGACTGACGAGATCACAACAAGGCCCGGAGCATCGTTTGATCTGGTATTGCAGACACGGACGTGAGCGATTCTTGAAGAAAGCATCTTCGCACTGTCTTACCCGAAAGACCTTCTGCAGGATGTTCAAACTGTCGCGTACAGAGTAGGCACTTGGAAAGGGTCCAAAGTATTTGCCCGACTTTTTTTGCGCTCCGCGGTGAAACGCCAGCCGCGGAAATTTGTCTGCTGTCGTCAGAAATATGTAGGGATAAGATTTGTCATCCCGGAAAACAATGTTGTACGGTGGCTTGTGTTCCTTGATCAGGGACTGCTCAAGCAGCAGGGCTTCAGTTTCACTGGCGGTAACGGTTACTTCGACCTGCCTGATACGGGAAACCAGCGCCAGCGTTTTGTTATCGAGCGCATTGGAACGGAAATAGTTCGAGACGCGATTTTTGAGATTTTTCGCCTTGCCCACGTACAGTATTTCGGCCTTCTCATCGTACATTCGATACACGCCGGGACGATGGGTCAGGTTCTTCAGGAACGAGTTGGTATCAAATTCAACCACGATGACGGTGAGCTCGGGCACGGGCGCCATGGTTTGACAATTGCAGCGCTTTGTTCATTGCGTTCTGAAACATTTCCTCGGTAAGGCGTCCTGTCTGGGTGTTATATCGGCTGCAGTGATAGGAATCAACGATCCAGACATTATCTTTCAGCGGATGGACCCGGCCATGCCCAAACGTATAGTCCCGCTGCCTCAGTCCTGACACCTTGATAACATTGCGATGCGCGGCGCCTCCCAATACAAAAAGAACGCGCGGTGAAGTGGATGTCGCCCTGTCGCTGTGTTCATTAATTTCGCTACGCAGGAAACGGTGACAATTAGTACTTTCCTGCGCACTCGGCAGGTTACTGATCGGCAGACACTTGACCGCATTGGTGATGCGAACTCGATCAACCAGGCCAAGCGCTGCCAGTACTTTATTCAACAGGTATCCGGAGGCATCACCCGTAAAGGGAATACCGGTTTTGTTAGCGCCGTGTAGACCAGGTGCCAGTCCGATGATGAGTATGCTGGATTCCGAATCGCCGTGCGGCGCAACCGGCCGGTTCCAGTAATCGGCGTGATTCACGCGCAGCGTGCGAAATTGTTTTTGTATTCGCGGGCAGCGATGACATTTTGCCAGAACGGTGAGGTCAAGTTTATCCATCGCAGGAGATTCTACTATGATCCCGCGCGAGCGATTACGTAATATCCTGATTGTTGGTTTGGCCCGCGCCTGGACCGGGTCGAACCAGCGCGGATTATCCGCTCACAATGCTTTTGTGAAACGGCATTTCCTGGCTTTAAGCAACTGCTTCACTATCGATGATGCCGTGTTTGATCGCCATCTTTGTCAATCCAACATCATTGCGTACATGCATCTTTTCGAAAATTCGATACCGGTAACTGTTCACAGTTTTTGGGCTCAGGCACAGGCGTTGCGATATTTCGGGGGCTGCGTGGCCTTTGATGACCATCAGAGTGATTTGCATCTCCCTGCTGGAGAGCACTTCGAACGGTGACACCATCTCGTCGCAGAATGGACGAAGCGCGAGGTGCTGGGCAACATCTCCCGAAATGTAGCGCTGCCCGACTATCACCTTCCTGATTGCCTTAACCAGCTCCGTAATGTCTGAATTTTTAGTCAGATAACCGACCGCCCCGACGCTGAGTAACTTGGAGGGATACGGCTCTCGCGTATAAATAGTCAGGGCAATTACCTTGAGGTCAGGGTCAATGCGGAGACAACGTCGAGTCGCCTCCAGACCGCCGATTCCAGGCATATGGATGTCCATCAAGGCAACATCAGGTTTAAGGTCCTTAACCATATCTATCGCTCGCTCTCCAGTCTCGGCCTGGCCAACGACCTGCAAGCCCTCAACATCCGCCAACAGCCTTGAGGTCCCCACTCTCACCAGTTGGTGATCATCAACAATGAGTATTCGAATCAAAGTTTCCTCCATTTACCGCGTGCGTTTAGGTTCCGAAGTATGGATTCACTCGGCCATCCCCTGGCCAATATTTCTATATTTAGACATAAAAGTGAAGATATAGAAAGTACGCTTCTAAAAAAAGAATTAATGCGGGTAACCGCGCAGGAAATCACCCGTCATACACCATGGCGAATGACGCTTATTGCGTAGCAATCGGCGGATATTTCTTACTTCCACAGAGCGATAGGATGGTGGGGCCAGGCGCCGCCAATACTTATCGCGCGGCGCCTGGCCAACACCAGGAAACGGCCGCTGGAGGTGTTTGGTGTGGCCTGCGATTGGTAACTAAGCGCCGGTAAACGCCTGGATGCCTGTTTGTGCGCGGCCGAGAATCAGCGCATGCACATCGTGGGTACCTTCGTAGGTATTCACGGTTTCCAGATTCATCAGGTGTCGGATCACGTGGTACTCATCCGAGATACCATTTCCACCGTGCATGTCTCTCGCCATCCGTGCAATGTCCAGCGCTTTGCCGCAGTTATTGCGCTTCAATAGCGAGATGTTCTCTACCGGACAATTGTCACCGTCCATCAGGCGACCGAGACGGATGCAGCCCTGCAGACCGAGGGTAATTTCAGTCTGCATGTCAGCGAGTTTTTTCTGTATCAGTTGATTCGCCGCGAGTGGTCGGCCGAACTGCTTACGTTCCAGCGTATAGGTCCGTGCAGCGTGCCAGCAAAACTCTGCAGCACCCATGGCGCCCCAGGAAATGCCGTAGCGCGCCTTGTTCAGACAGCCAAAAGGTCCGCCCAGTCCACTGGCATTAGGCAGCAGATTTTCCTCGGGTACCTCGACGTCGCTGAGTACAATCTCGCCTGTGACAGATGCCCGCAGGCTGAATTTCCCCTCTATTTTTGGTGTCTCAAAACCTTTCATGCCACGTTCAACAATGAACCCACGAATAACCCCATCCAATTTTGCCCAGACGACCGCGACATCCGCGATCGGTGAATTGGTAATCCACATCTTGGCGCCGTTGAGTAAATAACCTGCGGAAGTTTTCTGCGCCCGGGTGATCATACTGCCCGGATCAGAACCATGGTCGGGTTCTGTCAGTCCAAAACAACCAACCCACTCCCCGGTTGCCAGTTTTGGCAGGTACTTCTCTCGTTGCGGTTCTGAACCGTAGCTGTAAATCGGGTGCATCACGAGAGATGACTGGACACTCATGGCTGACCGGTAACCACTGTCAACGCGTTCCACTTCACGCGCAACCAGGCCGTAGGAAACGTAGTTGACGTTAGCACACCCGTACTTCTCCGGTAACGTCGATCCAAGCAAACCCAGCGCGCCCATCTCTGTCATGATTTCCCGATGGAAAAATTCATCGCGATAGGCCTGTTTGACGCGAGTCTGAAGTTTTTCCTGAGCGTAGTCCTGCGCGGTGTCCCGGATTAATCGCTCATCATCACTGAGTTGCTCATCAAGAAAAAAGGGATCGTCCCATTTAAATTCAGCCATTGTGTCCTCGTGTTCCGATTGGCGCCGCGGCGTCTGGATGCTTACAATCCCACACCGCGCCGCTTTGAATAGGTCATTATTTTTAAGCGCGCCATTATAGGTTGTTCCGAACGAAAAAAAACGAAAAGGTAAGATCATGGCGCTTGATAAAGAAACCCTGAAGCAGTTCCTCGATACCCTGGAAAGATTTGTCGAGCAGCGACTCCGACCACTGGAGTCCCAGGTTGGTTCTGAAGATCGAATTCCAGATGACGTTTTCGAGGAAATGAAGACTTTAGGTCTGTTCGGTTTGACCATTCCGGAGCAATACGGTGGACTGGGACTGAACATGTCCGAAGAAGTTGCCGTGGCCAGGGTATTTGGGCACACGTCCCCGGCATTCCGATCTGCGTTTGGCACCAATGTCGGCATCGGCTCCCAATCCCTGGTGATCGACGGCACCCAGGCACAAAAAAAGCACTATCTCCCCCGTATGGCAACGGGTGAGATCATCGGTTCGTTTTGCCTCACAGAACCGGATGCGGGTTCCGATGCAGCGTCTGTCCGCATGACAGCAAAAAAAGACGCTGACAGCTACGTGCTGAATGGTACCAAGCGATTTATTACCAATGCGCCTAAAGCCCAGTTGTTCAGTGTATTTGCCAGAACTAATACCGCGGTTAAAGGCGCCCGCGGGGTATCCGCATTTCTGGTCGATGCTGCCAGCGACGGGATCGAACTGGGACCGGCTTATAAAAAAATGGGACAGCAGGGCACCTACGTCTGTGACGTATTTTTCGCCGATGTGCGCGTACCCGCAGAGAACCTGATAGGTGGTAAGGAAAATGTCGGCTTCAAGACGGCCATGAAGGTCCTGGATAAGGGGCGTCTGCATATCAGCGCCTTGAGTCTCGGGATCGCCGAACGACTGATTAAGGATTGCCTGAACTACGCGCGGGAGCGCAAGCAATTTGGGCAGCCAATTGCAGAGTTTCAGTTGATTCAGGCGATGCTCGCTGACAGTAAGACAGAAGCCTATGCGGCAGAGTGCATGATTGCCGATACTGCCAGGCGGCGGGATGAAGGCGAGGATGTAGCGGTACTGGCCGCCAGTTGTAAGTTGTTCGCCACGGAAATGGTCGGCCGTGTCGCGGACCGGGCAGTGCAGATATTTGGTGGCGCCGGGTATGTTGAGGATTATGGCATCGAGCGATTCTATCGTGATGTCCGGCTATTCCGAATCTATGAAGGCACGTCGCAGATTCAGCAAACCGTCATTGCCAGGGATATGATCAAAAACGGCTAGCGGTTTGTTAATGCCAATGTACCTTAAATAAGGTAGCTATCTCTTTGTTTTTTATGATTTATGTTCTATGCTATACCGCAGGTTGACAGATTTGGGTGGCTGTTGCATGGTTCACGGGCGCATAAGTTATCGTGAACAAAATACACGACAGAGCTTTTGACCAGACGAGATATTTTCGTAACGGCGATGCGGAACCTGAACGCAGAAAACTTCTCGATGACGAATTTGGCGCCGCTATTGCGGTGACCTGACAAACAAAACAAAAGGAAGGTGCCTCGATATGGCCGCACGAGCAACAGGATCTGGCGTTATCTCATTCGGGATGGTTTCGATTCCCGTCAAACTCTATTCAACCGTTGATACTACCAGGGCTATCCACTTCAATATGTTACGCAAGGATGGCTCGCGCCTGAAACAGCAGTACATTTCTGCCAGTGACGGGAAACTGGTTGAAAAAGAGGATCGGGTAAAGGGCTATGAATTTGCCAGGGGACAGTACGTACTTTTTACCGATGAAGAGATGAAGGCGATGGATGCCCGGTCCACCAACGAAATCGAGATTGCTGAGTTTGTCCCGGCCGATGAAGTAAACGCGGTATACGTGGAGAAAGTGAACTATCTCGGTCCGGACAAAGGTGCTGCACGTTCTTATCACCTGTTGGCGGAAGCAATGCGCAGGACCGGCAAATCTGCGTTGGCAAAATACGCGGCGCGAGGAAAATGCTACCTGGTGATGATTCACCCGCTAGATGATGGCCTGATCATGATTCAGTTACGTCATCAGGAAGAAATGCGTCGCTTCAGTGAAGTGGAGATTCCTGACGCAGAAATCAGAAAAGATGAACTGGATCTGGCTATTCAGTTGGTGGAACAGGTTTCAAACGAAAAATTTGAACCTGAAAACTATTCTGACGAGGTCCGCCACCATATGCAGGAAGTGATCGACAGGAAGATCAATGGCCAGGAAATTGTGGTGGTCGCGGAAGAGCAGGAAGAAACCAAAATTATCGATATTATGGAAGCACTGAAAGCCAGCTTGCGTAACAAGAGTGGCAAGACCAATAAACCGAAGCCCGCACCGAAAAAGAAAGCAGCGAGTGCAAAGAAAGCTGCCAGTGCAAAGAATGCAGGAACTCATCGAAGCGCAGTAAAAAAACCGTCCGCGAAAAAGTCTACGCGGAAATAAAAAGCGACTGGCAAATGAGGGGCCGTTACCTGTAGCCTTAGGTTTTCGGAAACGGCAAACCAAACGCTCATGAAGGGATATTCAACTCGAGATGTCGCTGAGTTGCTGGAACTACCCCAGGAGACTATTCGCCAAATTGCCCGCTCCGGCATTCTTGATCCTGAGCGCACAACCGGCCAGCATTACCGGTTTAGTTTTCAGGATATCATTATACTGCGTACCGCCAAGGAACTGCTCCGTTCCGGGGTCAGTAAAAGCCGCATCAACAATTCACTGTTTCAGCTGAAGAACCGGCTGCCGTCGAGCCGAACGCTCTCCTCGCTTCGTATACTTGGCGATGCCGGACAGGTTGTCGTCCAGGATGAGGACAAGGTCTACAATCCTGAAACTGGACAGATACACTTCAACTTCGCCATTGCAGATCTTGCCGGAACCGTCGCCCCACTGGCTCGGCAGGCAGCGCGGGATGCGCAATCCAGTGATCAGTTAACCAGCGACGACTGGTTTGACCTGGGCGTTGATCTTGAGGCAGTCAGCCCCGAGGATGCTCCCGCAGCCTACCTGCGAGCGCTCGAGCTCGACCCCCGCCATTCCGACGCCCATGTCAATATCGGACGACTTATGCAGGAATCAGGCGAGTATGATGCTGCCGAAGAGCACTATCATAAAGCCATGGAGGCTGAACCCGATAATGTTCTGGCGGCATTCAATCTCGGCACTCTCCTTGAGGATATGGGGCGCATCCAGGATGCCATTCTTGCCTATAAAAAGGCTTCTTCATTTGCAGATGCGCATTACAATCTCTCCCGGCTTTACGAACTGGTTGGAGAGCATAGTCAGGCGCTCAAACACCTGAAGGCTTACCGCAACCTGATTGATCCCTGAATCTCGGATGTACATCAGTTGAAGAAAAGGCAGCGCATCACTATGATCAGCATCGCCATAACAGATTTGAGGTCGTGATGGATAAAAGACGGGAACCGCGAGTAGAACACAAGATCAGGTTTTTCGTTCATGTTCATGAGTGTGATGAAGATCCTGACATGGTTGGCGTGTCCATAGCCTGCGAGGCGCTCGATTTTTCCAGCCACGGTCTGCAGCTTCATGCAGACCAGGAACTGGCACCGAAGACGCTGCTGAATATCACCATCGGTATCGGCCAGCCGTTTGCCATGTACCTGCTTCGTGGCCAGGTGCGTTGGGTCAAAAGCGAGGATGGAGAATACTACATGGGAGTTCTCCTGTTGACAGAAGAAGGCACCGACCTCAATGCCTGGGTGACGCAGTTTGAATCCCTGTTCGGCGGCGACGCAACGGCCTAGCGGGGGCTGCGCTGCTCTGGGATTTGATCATCCAGTGTTTGCTGCAGATTCAGCACCAGTTGCCAGGCATCTGCAAACCTCTCATGGTCCATCCGCTTAAAGGTGTCTTTCCTGGTATGCACGATTTTTAGATCCTGCCTGACCAGCGAGTGAAGATTAAGAACCGGAATCCCTCTGGACCTGAACGGCTCCCAGTCCCCGGTGGTTTGTGGCAATGATGATCGCCTGACATCAATCCCAAGACTACTCGCCAGCGCCAGTGCGGTACATCGCAACTGTGGATCAGAACGGTTGTCAATTCTGGTATAACCGAGGCCAAGTGTATCTACATTGAGCATCGCGGTGACATCATCCAGATTATTGTCCTTAACGAATCGTAGTGAGCCCGCGAGCATAGATTCTTCACCGGCAAACGCAATTAGCAACCAGGTATGTCCAGGCGTACTCGCTCGTATCTCGTCTAACAATCGACTGAGCAGAACTATGCCCGACCAGTTGTCAGCGATTCCCGGACCCGGGCCGATTCGGTCAAAATGTGCGCCGACCACAATGGTGTCCTGAGAAGTTCCCTGGATGCGGCACAGAATGTTATTGCCGTGACGTGAACTCACAGCCTGCCGCTTCAGCTCAGGACAACCGCTAAAGTACTCAGCAACCTGCACTTCTCTCTCACGATTAAGATAAGGTGCGGTGCGAAGACGATCAAAATCCTGTTCGGAAAGTTGTGATCTTGTGATGGAAAAAGCATTGCCAGGGCACACGTGGGAGTCGGGTGACTGGCACCCCGACATTAACAGTAGCATTGCCAGGGCTGATTGCTTAATGCTAGTGGATGACAGGGTTGAAGGTCTCAAGTGCGACTCTGATAACACGTTGGCCAAGCAGCACCAGCTGCCCGCTATATCGATCATCGCCATCATGACTGTACTCAAACTGATACTCACGCCACACTCGCCATTGATCGGTCACGTCCCGGCTCATGGAAACCTTGATCTGATGTACCGTTTGATCAAGCAGTTGCACGTCACATATTTTGCACTCTTTGCGCGCGGCAATGACCGCGAGTTCCTTACAGCGTACCGCCGACTGCCAATAAAGCACGGCGATACCGATAATTAAAATGATCAGAAGTTCAGACATAAGGCATCTTACGGTGATCTACTTGCGCGGTCCACGTCTGGATCCGGTGCGTGTGTGAGTCGATGTGATTGACCCGGAATTCACGTACTATGACGGCATGACGGACATCACCGATCAGGCAAAATTGACCCGCCCGGTTTTCTTTTACGGCTATTTGTTGTTGGGCTATTCGTTCCTGATCCTGTTCTTCGGGTCGAGTTTCTTCCTCCATTCACGCGGTATCTTTTTCCCACTCTGGATGAAAGAATTTGATGTCAGTCGCACCGAGATATCTTCAGTCGTCAGTTTCACTCTGTTCACCGGAAGCTGCCTCGCCCCTTTTATTGGATTCTTAATCGACAAATATCCGCTTCGACTGATCACGACGCTTGGTTCGATATGGCTCGCCATTGGCTACTTCACACTCCAGGTTGTCGAAAGCTATATGGCTTTTTTTGCCTGTCTGCTGATTTTTCAGAGCGTCGGCTGGGTTTGTATCGGCCCCCTGGTTCATACCAAATTGATGGTCAACTGGTTTTCCCGCAATCGCGGGCTTGCTCTTGGCATTTCCATCATGGGTATCTCAGTTGCCGGTATTGTCATGCCGACGGTGGCAACGTTCCTGGCGGAGACTTATGGATGGCGCGGTGCGTACAGCCTTTACGCAGGAATTTTGATCCTGCTATTTCTGCCATTGACGTTGCTGTTCGTCAAACAGGACCCCCTTTCAATGGGCCAGTTTTCTGATGGCGATCCAGCGCCTGTTGTGACCCGGCCGATGGCCGAGCCTCCTGCTGCGCAATCTACAGTTGCGGTATACAAGGAGTTTCTGACGTCGAAGGCATTCTGGAGTGTGGTCATCACATTTACGTTAATGAACGGCGTCTACAGTGCCCTGATGACGCATTTACCAGCGTACCTGACGACCGAACTTGGGTTTGACCTCTATGATGCCTCGTACGTTCTCGGTGTCTCTGGGGGTTTTGCTATCGCAGGGAAAATCCTGTTCGGTTGGATGATGGACCACATCGATGCGAAAGGTACTGTACTACTCGCCGTAATTTGCTATTTTCTATCGACGATCATGTTCATTAACGTCAACAGCTACCTGTTTCTGTTGTTCGCTGCAGGTCTGTTTGGACTGGGATTCGGGGGCATGGTACCAGTTCGCTCGGTGCTCCTGTCACGCATCTTCGGCATTGCCAAGTTTTCACGTGTTAACGGTTTGTTTTCGCTCCTCCTTGCACCGGCCACTTTCTGGGTACTTGCCACTGGATTCATTGCCGATTCGACCGGCACCTACACGACGGCGTTCAAAGTGTGGGCGATCGGATTTACGCTTGCCGGAATTGTGACACTTCTCATTAAGTTGCCGAATCGTGATGACGCCGTTGAATGACATTCAGATTCAGGGTCATTGCGATCAAAAGTTTCGCGCAGTCCGCGATGCTTTCACTTCTAATTTTACATCGCGGGAGGATATCGGCGCGTCAACCTGCGTCATCTATGAGGGGAAGGTTGTCGTTGATTTGTGGGGCGGGCATATAGATGCGGCGCGCACAAAAGCGTGGCAGCAAGAGACTCTGGTGAACGGGTGGTCTTTGGGAAAAGCCATGAGCGCACTGGCTACTATCAAGTTAATGGAGTCGGGTGTTTACCGGCCGGAGACCAGGGTCTGTGATATCTGGCCCGAGTTTGCGACTGCTGACAAAGGAGATATCAATTTCGCGATGTTGATGTCCCATCAGGCAGGACTATGTGCAATCGAGGCACCGCTGCCGGACGATGCCTTTTATCATTGGGATGTGATGACGAAAGCCCTCGCCTCCCAGAAACCCTGGTGGGAGCCTGGCAGTGCCCATGGTTACCATACCAACACGTTCGGTTTTCTGCTGGGAGAGCCGGTCCGCCGGGTGACGGGTAAACGTATGGCCACGTTTTTCCAGGATGAAATTGCTCGCCCGCTTAACACGGACTTCTTTATGGGTGTACCGACCAGTGAACTGTTCAGATGCGCAGATCTGATCAATCCGCCAAGACCGGCCACGGCAAGACAAACCCTGCCTGAGAATCCTGATCTGGAAGATCCTTTAGTACGAATGCGCTACCGAACCTATAACAATCCAGATCTCGGTGAATACGAGTTCAACAGTTCCAATTGGCGAACTGCCGAGTTTCCCTCAACAAGCCCGCAGTGCAATGCTCGAGGTGTCGCGAAGATTTTCGGCGAACTCGCCGCGATAATTGCCGGTAAAGCGGATGGCATCGTATCGAGAGAAATGCTCACGAGGGCTATCCAGATCGAAAGCGACGGACAAGATCTGAACATTCAACGCCCGACAAGATTCGGCCTGGGCTTTCAACTCACCCAACCGGATCGACCTCTCGGGCCGAACCCGGGCAGCTTCGGTCACTACGGCAATGGTGGTCATCTTGGATTTGCCGACCCTGACGCGAACATCGGCTTTGCCTATCACATGAACCATCAGGGTTATGCCTGGCGTGATCCACGCAATATTGCGTTGACAGACGCGGTCTACGCTTCACTGTAAACTCGCAGAGCAATGAACGATTCGAAATTAGCCGTTGAAATCATCTGCTATGTGTGGCAAATGGGGGGAAGGTCCAGGGAATTGGCGGAGGGGGAGAGATTCGAACTCTCGAAGGGTCGCCCCTTGCCGGTTTTCAAGACCGGTGCATTCGGCCGCTCTGCCACCCCTCCGAAGGCGCGAAATATACTTGATTGCTTCGGGAAAGTTAAGTGCTACTACTCAGAACTTTCCGTTGGCAGATCATCTAAAGGGTCCGGCCCAAGCACCTGAAAAGTCTTTTTGATGAGCCTCGCTTCTTTGTGCCAGAGTTCGAACACCCAGGTACCGGGAACAATCTCCCATTCTTCGTCGAACCCGTAGCCATGCAATGCTTTTTCTCCGATCACAACCTCGTGGTTATCCCGGGACTCTGTGTATAGCCTGCCCTTTGGTCGCTGCATGCCTTGCTCGGGAAATTTGATAACACTGGTAACGCGAATTGGTCTGCCTTTCGGTGAGCTGTTGATCACATACTGGAATCCAAAATTTAAGCCGAGCTCTCCGGGAATGTCGGTTGTGTAATCGAGAAACCGTACGCCACGTACGTCATCCCTCGCCATGGACGATCCGCTAAAACCACGTCGAGCAGATGTCGTGGCTGCATCAAAAATGCCGTACCCAACGATTTCTGCTGCCCTGATTTCAAGGTCAGCCGGAAAGACCTGCATCGTCCAGCAAAGTATCAGGACCGTAACTATGTATTTTTTCATGATGAGCCTCCTGGTCCCGGAATTGTGCGTGAATTCGTCGCGGACTGAAAGACCTTGAAAACCGAATACCTTCCCCCATTTATGTGGAACGGCTGGTATTTTGAGTAGCCCGTTTGTGGAATTATTCGACAACAGCGTTGTCGAATAGCGGGGAAGATAGCGAATATGTCCCTGTTATAATTGAGGTTTTTCAAACATACCAGCAACCAGCTCACAGCAATTCTGGTTGCAATTGAACCGGCATACCGTAAACTTTTACGCTTAATCCCGCTGGCGAGAGTTTGCGACAGATAGATTTTCAACCAGCGGGTACACAGGTTTTTACGATTTTTCAGGAGACACCTTCAAAATGGCTGACGCACAATTTGTAACAGGCCGCCCACAGGCGGTCGTTTCGACCAACAAGGTACTACGCAACACCTACATGCTGTTGTCCATGACCTTGCTATTCAGTGCAATGATGACTGGAGTTGCCATCGCAGTGGATGCTCCTTACATGGGATTGATCTCGTTGTTCGTTATGATTGGCTTGCTCTACGGCGTACATAAACTGAAAAACAGTCCCTGGGGCATCGCCATGGTATTCGTTTTTACCGGATTCATGGGATTCGCCCTCGGCCCGATCGTTAACATGTATCTGGTTAGCGGACCGCAGACAGTGATGACTGCACTGGGACTGACAGGTATCGTGTTTCTGTCGCTCTCCGGCTACACACTGGTCTCCCAGAAAGACTTCTCGTACATGGCCGGATTTCTGATGACCGGACTCTGGGTGGTCATTGGGTCCATGTTACTGATGCTACTGGCTGGTGTATTCGGATTCTATATATCCGGCTTACATCTGGCTTTGTCAGCAGCCATCGTGATCCTGATGTCAGGATTTATCCTGTTTGACACCAGTCGAATCATCCATGGTGGTGAAACCAATTATCTGATGGCAACTGTTTCTCTTTATCTCGACATCTACAACCTCTTCACCGCATTGTTGCACCTGACCGGCGCATTTGGCGGCGACGACTGATATCTCGTCTGAATGTGGCATTAACGATGCCCTGGTATGAATTTCATACCGGGGCTTTTTTTAGGGAGTGAAATGAAGTTTGCAATTGCAGTTTACGGCGCACCTTTCTCACACCAGGCGCCGCTGTCTGCACTGGCTTTCGCCAGGGCGGTATTGGCCGAGGGTCATGAGTTACTGCGCATCTTTTTCTATCACGATGGTGTTTATAACGGTAACGCCAATGCCGCACCACCCCAGGATGAACCGGATATTCGCGGGATGTGGTCCGAGTTCGCGCTTGAGTCCGGTGTAGAAATGATTGTTTGTGTGGCCTCAGCGCTCCGCCGAGGCATGCTGGATGAGACTGAGGCTGACCGCTATGAAAAATCTTCCACCACGCTGGACCCGGCTTTTACGATCTCCGGATTGGGGCAGCTGATCGATGCCGGAATTAATGCCGATCGCCTGGTGACCTTTGGTAATTAATCTACATTTGTGGGATTGAGGGCTTAATTGAAACAACTCCTGTTTATACACAGCAAAGCGCCCCATGGCAGCATCAACGCCCAGGAAGGTCTGGACGCTATGTTGATGGGTTCTGCATTTGCCGAGTGTACGGGCCTGTTTATAGGTGACGGCATTTTACAATTGCTGGATCGGCAGGATACGACCGGGTCCGGGCAGAAAAATTTCTCTAAAACCTTTGCGGTCCTGGGCGATTACGGCGTTGACAATATTTACTGCTCCCAGTCACAGCTGAGCGCGCGTGGGCTTGGGCTCGCTGATCTGGTGATCAAAGTGAAGCCTGTTAGTGACGCTGAAATCCGGCAGGTCCTGGCGCGGGCAGATTCGATTTTGAACTTTTAATGATCCTGCACACTGTTAACAAGGAAGCAGCGTTGTCCGGGATTCTCAAATTGATTGCCGACGAAGATGCGCTATTGTTTCTGGAAGATGGGGTTTACTGCCTGCTCAACCGAGCGGCGAAACACCCGACTGACCGGGTCTATGCCTTGCACAGCGACGTTGAAGCCCGCGGGCTGACAACAAGAATCGATAGCGGTATTGAACTTGTATCACATAACGAATTTGTCAGACTGTGTTGCGAGGCCAGGTCAGTAAGCAGCTGGTTTTGATGACGGGCAGGACTATGACAGGCAAGACTATGACAGGCAAGACTAGGACCGGCAAGACTATGAAAAGCGATCTCAGTCTCGACAAACAGGGTTATCTACTCAACCTGTCTGATTGGACCCCTGAAGTCGCAGAACAACTGGCTGCCAACGAAACAATCCGCCTGACCACAGGTCACTGGGAAATTATCTATCTGGTACGAGACTATTACGAAGAATATCAGATCGCACCTATCACGCGAGTGTTAGTCCGGCACATTGGCGAGCGTCTTGGCCGCGATAAGGGAAACAGTATCTACCTGATGAAGCTCTTTGGAGGAAAACCCGCCGGTCTTGTGAGCAAAGTCTCGGGGCTACCAAAACCTGCAAACTGTGACTAGGGCCGGCTAAAAAATACCGCTTAGGTTCGCGGAGGATTAATCTCCGTAATTCCGCCCATGTAGGATTGCAATATCTGCGGTACTGCGACGCTGCCATCGGCACGCTGATAGTTTTCCAGTACCGCGACCAGTGTTCTCCCGACTGCCAGTGCGGAGCCGTTCAATGTGTGCAACAGCTCCGGGCGCCCGGTATCCGGGTTGCGCCACCTTGCCTGCATCCTGCGAGCCTGAAAATCCTGAAAATTGCTACAGGAAGAGATCTCCCGGTACTTACCTTGACCCGGTAGCCAGACCTCCAGATCGTAGGTGCGAGCTGCAGCGAACCCCAGGTCTCCGCCACAGAGATTCACGACGCGATAAGGCAACCCCAGCTTTTGCAGGATTGCTTCAGCATGGCCGGTAAGGGTCTCGTGGGCATCATGGGAGTCCTGGGGTCGGACCATTTGCACCAGCTCGATCTTTTCGAACTGATGCTGTCGGATCATTCCCCGGGTGTCCTTTCCATAGTTTCCAGCCTCGCTTCGAAAACAGGGGCTGTAG
>JAJFKA010000137.1 GCA_021773555.1 Gammaproteobacteria bacterium | reverse complement strand
AATCCACTTTTCGGCGACTTCGGCATCGGACCAGTGATCCACGCGCTCCGGGTGAATACGCAGCACGAGATGATAGTGATTGCTCATCACCGCAAATCCATAGATATCGACGGGAAACAGGTCAGCGAGAGCGAGGACTCTGTCCTCGAGCCATTGCTTGCGGTGATCAAAGCTGGCGCCGGTCTGGGCATCAGTCCCGCAGAGGAAGGCGCGACGCACGCAGCGTGTGGAGAGGTGATAGGCACCGCCGTTAGGGTCGATCAGATGAGCTCTTGGGTAGGTCATCCATGTATGGTAGATGATTGTAGAAACCGGCCAAACGGCGACTAACGCAAATGCCTGTACGTTAAAGTTGAAGAATAGTGTAGGTAATCCATGAAACCCTGGATGTCCTAATTATTCCAGTCGATCTCAGGATGTTGGGTGTCCCAATGATTCTGATTTTTCCAGGATGTTGGGTGTCCCAATGATTCTTTCCAGGATGTTGGGTGTCCCAATGATTCTCGCTGGAACAAATGCCTGTTTCTTGATAAATTACGCGCCCTCTGGGGTTGGCTAATTTCCGTTCATGGTAGGAACGACTTGGTGAACCGAGGATGAAGTAGATCGTGGTTGAGAGTATTTGAAGTGTTTGTTCTCTGGGGGAGCGTAGCTCAGTTGGTTAGAGCATCGCCTCGACAAGGCGAGGGTCCTCGGTTCGAATCCGAGCGTTCCCACCAAAGACACGGCTTGCGCGCAAGCGCAAACGTGGCCAGCGAAAGCGGCTTCGCGTAGCGAAATCGCGAAAGCCAAAGACACGGCTTGCGCGCAAGCGCAAACGTGGCCAGCGAAAGCGGCTTCGCGTAGCGAAATCGCGAAAGCGCGAAAGTAAACGACACTCAAACTCCTCCCACACATAAAGCACCCCCTTCAATCGCCGTTCGGGCGAACTGTTGGGGTATTTTTTGGTAACGAGCTCGACGAATCGCTGACTCGATTGCCTATCCCAGGTCCGCTTGGCGGATTTGATAATGACAGTATCGTTTGCAGTATTCCTGTGAGCAGCTGTACTAACAAGGGACCTCTAGTACGGGTCTCCACTGAAGAGAGGATGATATGCCGGTAATTACTTTGCCTGACGGGAGTCAAAAACAGTTTGATTCACCTGTAACCGTTCACCAGGTTGCGGAATCCATTGGCCCAGGGCTTGCCAAAGCCGCATTGGCCGGCCAGATAAACGGTCAGTTAGTTGATACATCGTCCCTGCTCAGAGAGGACGCACAGCTTGCCATCATTACGGGGAAAGATGAGGAGGGTCTTGAGGTACTGCGTCATTCCTGCGCGCACCTGATGGCTCAGGCTGTACAGCAACTCTTTCCCTCTGCGCAGGTTACCATCGGCCCGGTGATCGAAGACGGTTTTTTCTACGACTTTGCCTACGAACGCGCCTTCACTCCCGAAGATCTGACCGAAATTGAGAAAAGGATGGAAGAAATCGTCCGCGCTAACCTGACGGTTGAACGATCAGTGATGTCGCGCAACGAAGCAGTCGAGCTGTTTTCCGGGAAGAACGAAAACTACAAGGTCCAGATACTGGAGAGCATTCCATCAGCTGAGGACCTGTCCTTTTACCAACAAGGTGAGTTTATCGATCTCTGTCGTGGTCCACATGTTCCCTCAACGGGTAAATTGCAGGCGTTTAAGCTGACCAAGGTTGCAGGTGCTTATTGGCGAGGTGACTCCAAGAATGAAATGTTGCAACGGATCTATGGCACTGCCTGGGCCGATAAGAAATCCCTAAAAGCGTATTTGCATCGTCTCGAGGAAGCCGAGAAACGAGATCATCGCAAGCTAGGTAAAAAATATGACCTGTTCCACACCCAGGAAGAGGCGCCCGGCATGGTTTTCTGGCATCCCAAGGGCTGGCAGATCTGGCAGATCATCGAGCAGTATATTCGCGATGTGCAAAACGAAAATGGCTACCAGGAGATAAAGACCCCCCAGTTGGTGGACATGTCCCTCTGGGAGCGATCCGGCCATGCTGATAAGTTTGGCGATGATATGTTTTCCGTGAGTACTGACAATCGGCTCTATGCCATCAAACCCATGAATTGCCCATGTCACGTGCAGGTGTTTAACCAGGGTTTGAAAAGTTATCGGGAGTTGCCCATACGACTGGCAGAATTTGGATCCTGTCACCGGGATGAACCATCAGGCACGCTACAGGGCATTATGCGGGTACGCGCGTTTGTTCAGGACGATGCGCACATTTTTTGCACGGAAGAGCAGATTCAATCAGAGGTCATTACCTTCATTGATGTACTCACAGAGGTTTACCGCCAATTTGGTTTTGATGAAATCATTATCAAATTGTCCACTCGCCCGGAAAACCGTGTTGGCTCGGATGCTGACTGGGACCGTGCTGAGAAAGCGCTGGCCGATGCCATGGATGCCAAGGGCCTGGATTGGACGATTTTGCCCGGTGAAGGTGCATTTTATGGCCCCAAGATCGAATTTTCGCTGAAAGATTGTCTGGGACGCGTTTGGCAATGCGGGACTATGCAGGTGGATTTTTCCATGCCGGGTCGACTCGATGCACAATTTGTTGCCGAAGACGGAAGCCGCCAGGTGCCGGTGATGTTACACCGCGCGATGCTGGGATCCTTTGAGCGGTTTATCGGCATTCTGATCGAGAATTATGCCGGTGAAATGCCGCCGTGGCTCGCGCCGGTACAGGCCGTGGTGGTGAATATCACGGACAACCAGGCTGATTACTGCCTGGAAACCTGTAAGCTATTGAAAAATAAAGGTTTCAGGGTAGAGGTCGATGTCCGCAACGAAAAGGTTGGTTTTAAGATCAGGGAGCATACCATCCAGAAGGTTCCCTTCCTGCTGGTAGTAGGTGACCGAGAGATGGAAAGCGGCCAGGTGGCAGTCAGGGCGCGGAGCGGTGAAGACCTCGGTGTGATGTCAATTGATGAATTTTCGTCTTTATTGACAATAGCGGTAGAAAAAAAGGGACGTACGGCTTGATTTTGCTATAATCCGCGTCCCAACGCCTAAAGGAGCAAGGGAATTAAGAAAGAAGATTCGAAAAAGTCACGAATAAATGATGATATAGACGCAACCTCTGTGCGATTAATCGGCGCAGATGGAGAACAAATCGGAGTGGTGACAATCGCTGAGGCTATACGCGCAGCAGAAGAGGCCAAACTGGATCTAGTTGAAATAGCGCCGGATGCGAAACCGGTTGTTTGCAAATTGATGGACTATGGCAAACATATATTCGAGGCTAAAAAAGAGAAAGCGGCAGCAAAGAAAAAACAACGTCGCACTCACGTAAAAGAAATGAAGTTTCGCCCAGGAACGGAAGAAGGGGACTATCAGGTAAAACTACGCAACCTGACTCGTTTCCTAAATGATGGGGATAAAGCCAAAGTGACCTTGCGTTTTCGAGGTCGCGAAATGGCGCACCAGGAACTCGGTATGGAGTTGTTAAAGCGGATCGAAGTTGATCTCGCCGAGCTGGGCGCAGTTGAAATGTTTCCAAAAATGGAAGGCAGGCAACTGACCATGGTGTTAGCACCCCACAGCAAGAAAAAGGGAGGTCAGGTCAGCGCGTAGTTTGCGCTAACCAGCGATTTACGTCGCGCACCACCCGAAACAAAAACGTGGCAGAACCCCACTGGTCAGAGACGACGAGTGAGATGGTTCGCCTTAAACATTGACAAGTACCAATGCGGAGTACACAACATGCCGAAATTAAAGACTAGTAGCGGTGCGGCCAAGCGGTTCAAGAAAACCGCCAAAGGCTACAAACATCGCCAATCCTTCCGAAATCATATCCTGACGAAGAAGAGTACCAAGCGGAAGCGACACCTGCGCAAACTGAAAGATATTGCGCCCGCAGACGTACCTTTGATTCGTCGTTTGTTAGGCGAATAGAACCCACGTTCTTACCAGAAATCCTGGTAGTGCGTGAACTATAGTTTTGTCAGGAGAATGAAATGCCAAGAGTGAAAAGAGGCGTTACCGCCCATCGTCGTCATAAGAAAGTATTAAAAGCAGCCAAAGGTTATTACGGAGCACGCAGTCGCGTATTTCGAGTTGCCAAGCAGGCCGTTACCAAGGCGGGTCAGTATGCTTACCGTGACCGAAAAGTACGCAAACGCGTGTTTCGTGGTTTGTGGATTCAGCGTATTAATGCTGCCGCCAGGGAACATGGGTTGTCTTATAGCCGCCTGATTGACGGCTTAAAAAAGCAAAACGTGGAAATAGATCGGCGCGTATTGGCGGATCTGGCTGTTAATGAGAAAGAAGCATTTGCAGCATTGGCGGAGAAAGCGAAGCTATCCATAGCAGCCTGAGGGTTGTTGTCTCGTGAAGCAAAGTCACCCCGGCAACACCGCAAATGTCTGAACTAGCGCAAATCCAGATAGCAGCCCTGAAAGCGGTTGAAGAGGCTTCCAGCCCGGAAGCCCTTGACCTCGTGCGAGTCAGGTATCTTGGCAAGAAAGGCGATTTAACCTCGTTGCTGAAAGGTCTTGGGCAGTTACTGGCAACCGAGCGACCGGCTGCGGGCGCGGAGATTAATGTTGTCAAGGATGCTGTCCAGGAAGCCATTTCGCTGCGCAAGCAACAGCTGGAACAGGCGGAAATGGATGCACGACTCAGCGCCCAGTCGATTGATGTTTCCTTACCAGGGCGCGCTGCCGAAATAGGCGGGCTGCATCCAGTAACGATTGTCTTACGGCGAATCGAGGCTTTTTTTCGCGGCGTTGGTTATGAGGTGGTAGAGGGTCCTGAAATTGAGGACGACTATCACAATTTTGAAGCGCTAAACCTGCCGGCTCACCATCCGGCCAGAGCGATGCACGACACCTTCTATTTTAATCCCAACATTCTGTTAAGGACGCACACGTCTCCTGTACAGGTGCGGGTAATGGAGGAGCGAAAACCACCTTTTCGCATTATTTGCCCCGGACGCGTCTATCGGGTTGATCAACCGGACCCTTCTCACCTGCCAATGTTTCATCAGGTAGAAGGACTTCTGATTGACCGGGCAAGCAGCTTCGCGGACTTGAAAGGAACCATCGTTGAATTTCTTAGAGTGTTCTTCGAGCGAGAAGACCTGCAAGTTCGCTTCAGACCATCCTATTTCCCCTTTACAGAACCGTCTGCAGAAGTAGATGTTCAATGTGTTCACTGTTCCGGGCCCGGTAGTGGCTGCCGGGTATGTTCGAGTACCGGCTGGCTTGAAGTCATGGGGTCGGGCATGGTTCATCCACGGGTGCTGGAAGCATCAAACATTGATCCGGAAGAGTTCACAGGATTTGCCTTTGGTATGGGACCTGATCGTCTGGCGATGCTCCGTTATGGTGTCGATGATCTTCGTCACTATCTGGATAACGATCTCCGATTCTTGAGGCAGTTTCACTAATCCTGCCGGTCAAGGTTTATTGAGTCGCCTCACTTGCCTTGTTGGGTATTTAGTAAATGAGGGTAAACAATGAAATTCAGTGAAAGTTGGCTCAGAGAATTTGTCAATCCGGATCTTACAACCCAGGAACTGGTTGAACAGCTGACAATGGCTGGCCTCGAAGTCGATGGAATAACGCCTGTCGCTTCTACGTTCTCAAAAGTAGTTGTTGGTGCAATCATCGAGGTGAGTCCCCATCCGGATGCAGACAAGCTGGTCGTCTGTAAAGTCAGTTCCGGGGATGGGTACCATCAGGTAGTTTGCGGTGCACCGAATGCCAGGGCAGGAATTAAAGTGCCCTTCGCGATGGTTGGTGCACGGCTGGAAGATTTCAAAATCAAGAAAGCCAAACTCAGAGGGGTAGAGTCATTCGGCATGCTCTGTTCAGAGCGAGAACTAGGCATCAGTGACAGTCACGATGGGCTGATGGAGTTGGCTCACGATGCGCCGGTTGGCGAGGACGTCAGGACCTATCTGGATCTGGACGATGTGATATTTGAGCTGGACCTGACACCCAACCGTAGTGATTGTCTGGGTATGACCGGACTTGCCCGGGAAACGGGTCTGATTAACTCAATTGATGTCAGCTATCCGGTGATCACAGCGGTAACTCCGACCATCGAAGATACCTTTCCTGTTGAACTTGATGCCGGTGCGGCTTGCCCAAGATTTGTCGGCAGGGTGATCAGGAACATTGATCTGAATGCCGAAACACCTGGCTGGATGAAAGAAAAACTCAGGCGCTCGGGATTGCGCAGTATTGATCCTGTCGTTGATGTGACCAACTACATCATGATGGAACTGAATCATCCGATGCATGCCTACGATCTGACAAAACTGCAGGAGCGGATTATTGTTCGTTATGCCAACGCCGGTGAGACACTCAAGCTGCTGGATGATTCGGAAATTGAAACCCAGGCGGGCAGTGTGCTGATAACCGATGGCTCTGGCCCAATTGGACTGGCTGGCATTATGGGCGGCGCGTCAACGGCCGTGGCTGAGGACAGCACAAACATATTTCTTGAATGCGCGTTTTTTGCGCCGACCGCCATTTCGGGCAAAGCCCGGTCCTATGGAATGAATACTGACGCCGCGCACAGATTTGAGCGAGGCGTGGATTGGCAGGGTCAGGTTGACGCCGTTGAGCGCGCCACCGGGCTGCTGCTGGAAATTGCCGGTGGACAAGCAGGGCCGGTTATTGACACTCATCTAAAAGACGAGTTGCCTGGTACCCGGGATGTCATGCTGCGTGCCGGACGGATCAAGAAGCTGTTGGGTGTTGAGATCGCCGATGATGATATCGAAAACATGCTGACACGGCTTGGTTTTCCTCATCGGGCACAAAACTTTGACAGTGCACCGGGGTGGCAGGTCACGGCGCCATCGCATCGGTTTGATATCGATATCGAAGCCGACTTAATTGAAGAAATCAGCCGCGTCTACGGTTACAACAACCTGCCGATCCGGACGCCGGTTACCAGCCTTGAAATGCGACCGGCGCCTGAGTCCGAGATGGGCCTCGAGCGGATTTGCGATCAGCTGGTAGCCCGGGGTTACCAGGAGGCGATCACCTACAGTTTTGTCGATCCCCGGCTGCAGGCATTAATTGATCCCGAATTTGAGCCTGTCGGTCTTGAAAATCCCTTGTCGAGCGAGATGTCCGTCATGCGTACGACCCTTTGGACGGGATTGCTAAAGGCGCTGATCTACAACATCAATCGTCAACAGGACCGGGTGAGATTGTTTGAAACCGGGCTTCGATTTCGCCAGCTTCCGAACCAGGAGGCGCTGTTGATGGATAACATTATTCAGGAAAAAGTGATCGCTGGTGTGGCGACCGGAAAAAAAGCGCCGGAAAACTGGGCCGATGTCGCCGTCGATCTGGATTTTTTTGACGTGAAAGGGGACCTGGAAAGTATTCTATCGCTCACGGGCGCGCTTTCAGAATTTGAATTTGTTCCTGCTGATCATTCCGGCTTACAGCGAGGGCAGAGTGCGGAAATCCGACGCCAGGGTGCGCACGTGGGATACCTGGGTTTGTTGGATCCTCGCGTGCAAACCAGCCTGGATGTTAAGCACCCTATATATCTGTTTGAGCTTAAAGTGTCCGAACTTATAACAAAATCACTACCTCAAGCGCAGGTGCTCTCGCGCTTTCCTGAAGTAAGACGGGATATCGCTATCATCGTCGATCAGGCCGTAAATGCAGGAGAAATCAGAGCTTGCGTCGAGGCACACGCTGGATCGAGCCTCCAGAACCTAAAGTTGTTTGACGTATATCAGGGCAAAGGCATTGAAACCAATAGAAAAAGTCTTGCTTTGGGGTTGACGTTCCAACATCCTTCCCGCACTCTTACGGATGAGGAAATTAGCTCCTCGATGGACGAGATTGTTGCTTCGTTAGAAGCAGCGTTTGGGGCCAGCTTAAGGAATTGAAACATGAGCGCGTTAACCAAAGCGGAGATGGCCGAAAAGCTGTTTGAGGAGCTGGGTTTAAATAAAAGAGAAGCCAAAGAGGTGGTTGAGCTTTTCTTTGAAGAAGTCCGTGCGTCATTGGAAGGAAACGAGCAGGTCAAGTTGTCTGGATTCGGAAATTTTGATCTTCGCGATAAAAGCCAGCGGCCCGGACGTAATCCCAAAACCGGAGAAGAAATTCCCATTACGGCACGACGTGTCGTTACCTTTCGTCCCGGGCAGAAGTTAAAGGCGAGAGTAGAGGCATATGCTGGACCCAGATCATAACGCCGAGTTACCCCCGATACCCGGGAAGCGATACTTCACTATCGGTGAGGTCAGCGGATTGTGCGCGGTCAAGCCTCATGTGCTGAGATACTGGGAACAGGAATTTCCGCAGCTCAAACCGGTGAAGCGACGTGGCAATCGACGTTACTACCAGCGTCAGGATGTGTTGATGATTCGCCAGATCAGGTCGTTATTATACGATCAGGGCTTTACCATCGGTGGTGCTCGCCAGCGGCTTTCCGGCGAGGATCAGAAAGAAGACAACACACAGTATAAACAGTTGATTCACCAGATGATTTCGGAACTTGAGGAAGTGCTGGAAGTCCTGAAATCCTGAATTCCCTGGGCAGGCAGGCCAGAAAATGCGCCTGATTTTCTACGACCGTTCGATCTACTCTTCATGAAAATTCTTGTGACCGGCGCGACTGGCTTTATTGGCCAGCATCTGTGCCAGCATCTTACATCCGAGGGTCACGAGGTTGCTGCTGTCGTCAGGTCGGAAAAAGCAACGACGGCCGCAACCAGAACAATTCTGGTAAAAGATCTTTTAGACCTCAGGGGAGCAGATTTTCAATCGATAGATACCGTGATTCACCTGGCTGGAATCGCTCATGATTACCAGGCTGACAAATCCGAATACTACCGGATTAATGTAGAAGGCACGCAACACGTGATGGCGTGCTGTTATGAATCCGAGGTTAAACGACTCATCTATCTCAGTTCCATTAAATCCATTGCAGAGCGATCCAGGGTACCGCTGACGACTAATATTGCGCCTGCACCTGAGGATGACTATGGAAGATCGAAACTTGGTGCAGAGAGGTTACTGGTGAATTCGGGCGCGCTGGAAACTGCAATTCTGAGGGTACCGCTGGTCTATGGTCCGGGTGTGAAGGGAAATTTGCGGCAACTGGTCTGGATGGCAAGCCGCGGCATTCCCATGCCGGTGCTGTCGATCCAAAACAAACGAAGCTATCTGGGTGTCAGAAATCTATGTGATTTTATCCAGGCGTGCGTGACCTGGCCGACCTTGCCCTGCAAGGTGTTTCATGTTTCTGATGGTGCCCCGGTGTCGCTGGCTGGCCTGGTCAGGAGTATTGGCATGGCGTCAGGTCGCCCGTCCAGATCATTTTGGCTGCCGCGCTTTATGGTGGAGGTGGTGGGTATGCTGGTACTGGGCCCCAGACGCGCGTCAAAATTATTCGGTGATCTCGAGCTGGATGTAACCGGCACAACAAGGCATACGGGGTGGTATCCCGAATATTCCATGCAGCAGGAACTGGATGACATGTTTGACATTGGTTAGTCGATCTACGGGTTTTTTTCTTGTAGAATGCCGAGCCTTTTCGGGGCGTAGCGCAGTCTGGTAGCGCACCACACTGGGGGTGTGGTGGTCACAGGTTCAAATCCTGTCGTCCCGACCAATTCTTTTTTTGAGTTCCCAACACCTTACGATGATCTCTTCAAATTGGCCTCAAGAACTTTCTACCTATTTTCTACTTATTTTCTACTAATACGGGTTCGATAAGGCGTCAGCCGATTACACGATAACGCTGTCCCTAGCAAATAATGATCCGGATAAAATTCAAGCAGCTTGACGCCATTCATATCGATGGTGAAGCCCACCTACTCTTGGCATTTCGAGTAATTGATCCGTGACTAAGGTCATTTTGGATATTGGTCTCTCCACGGGTGGTTCTTTAGCCAGCCCCAGGTGCGTACGATCATTATTATGGTATTCAAAATATCCGCGCAAGATCCGTTTCAGATGCCGTTCATTCCAGACGATGATATGGTCAGTGCATTCTCTTCGAATACTACCATTGAGTCTTTCGACATAGGCATTTTGCCAAGGACTCCGGTAAGCTGTTAATACTTCCTCAATCCCCATGGCGCAGACACGTTTTCGAAACAGATCCCCAAAGATCTTGTCTCGATCTCTAAGTAGATACCTCGGCACAGTGTCCCACGAAAATGCTTCAGTAATCTGTTGTGCGGTCCATTGTGCTGTGGGATTTGCGGTGACATTGAAGTGAACAACACGCCGACGATCATGACTCAAAACCACAAACACGAATAACATCTTGAAACGAATCGTCGGCACCACTAGGAAATCCACAGCGACCATATCCGGCATGTGATTCTTGATAAACGTCTTCCAGGTTTGAGATGGTGGTTTTGGACTATTTCGGCGAATGATCCCCGACACTGATCGCTCTGATATCTCAACCCCCAATTTCAACAACTCGCCATGTATCCTCGGCGCGCCCCACAATGGATTGGCTGAAGATAATTTCAACACGAGAGACTCTACTTCCGCATCCAATCTTGGTCTTCCTCGGCCACCTCCCCTGGACTTATGTCGCCAATAAAGCCTGAAAGCTCTTCTATGCCAACTGATCACCGTTTCAGGTTGAACAATGACTAATGAATCTCTCCAACTTGGCCAAATATTGGATAGCACCCTCCAGAACATCCTGTCACGTTCTCTGATGTAAGGTCGATTCTGATTTCTCTTCAATACAATTATCTGTTGGCGAAGTGCAAGATTCTCAGCGGTCAAATACGCGACAATATCGAATTTCCGGATGATCCAATTGCGATATATTTGTATGAAAAACAACATCGCCAAACACTAATCAGGAAGTGCTTGAAACGCAATAGCGCCAAGGGGTATTAATATTTGCGAGGGACAGTCATTGTCTCCCCCGTTTGGGTAGATTCTAGCACTATGATCGTAACCTGTTTTCCAAGCCTACTCTCATTCAGTTATGTGCCTGGGTTTAACAGCAATTCTGCGGTTTGTCCTGGGACTTCCATTGGAAGCAGGTGTCCTCCAACAACTGACGCGAACTCTCCCTGGGGGCACAATCTTGCCAATTCCTGGTACAACGCAATGGGAAAATGTCCGCCGGAGGCATGTACCACCTGAATCGGGCAACTGATGCGGCTAGCGCAATCAAATATATTAATTCCAACGGTCTGTTCGAAGATAGTTGCCTCCACCTCGGGGAGGCAGGCAAGCTCGACGGTCCCGTCCGGGAGATCTCTGAAGCCATATTCAAGGTAGAGGTCGAACGCCTCTGGGTCCCACCCTGCAAACGTCGGCTTTCCTCGCCACTTGTCATCGGCACTTTTTCTTGACGGCCAAATTGCACGACGACGCCTTGCCATATCACCAAGATTGGGGCCAGAATTTGCTGCAAAGCTTGGTATTTCCAGACCAAGTCGATCGATGGTTGCAGCATTGGGTAAGACCGGCGGGTCGAGCATGACGACCCGTCTGAATAATTGTGGTTTTTCCGACGCTGCGGCTGCAGTGATGACTCCCCCCAGTGAACTGCCTGCTGCAAGGGCGATCTGTAGCTCGCCTTTTTCCGACAGGATTTGTTCTACCAACGTCAACATATCATCAATCAGATGCTGCCATTGATACGCATCCGGAACCGGTGGGGCGGATGATTGGCCATGTCCACGAAAATCAAATGCGATGACATGGTAGTAAGGCAGTAGATGGCGTACAACCGGAGACCAGGTGGCTGCACAAAATCCGTTGGCATGTGATAGCAACGCCAGAGGCTTGTCATTGCGCCACTCAAAGCCAGCAATTTGTATGTCTTCTTTTACCTGCCAGAATTTATGTTCTGCTTGATTCGTGCAATTCATAGGGTTATCGACATAGTGGTGAATTATTGTATGCTACCTGACAAATACGGCCATGAGAATATTGAACCACAAGAAATTTCACGAACTTTAGTCACTGGAATATTAGGATGGAAAAATGGAAATCTGGAAAGTTGGCAATGTAACCATTACCCGGGTAGTTGATGTGATGATGGATATTGATCTGACAATATTAATACCTGAAGCAACGCCGGACAATCTGGACCCGATGACAAGTTGGCTTAAGCCACACTTTCTCAATGACAATGGCACTATCCCGTTGAGTATTCATACTTTCCTAGTGGAGTCAGATGGTGTGAAGATTCTGATTGATACCTGCATCGGCAATGATAAGCCCCGTGCACTTCCTGATTGGAACTTACGTCAGGGTCAGTTCCTCGAACATCTTGGGCAAGCCGGAGCGGATCGGGGTTCGGTTGATATTGTCTTGTGTACGCATCTGCATGTGGATCATGTCGGCTGGAATACTATCCTCGAAAATGATCGCTGGGTGCCGACATTTACCAACGCCAGGTATCTGATCGGTGATAAGGAGTGGCAGTACTGGAAAGACGAGGAAGATCCCTTTGGCAAGGAAGCCAAGCAGGATTCAATTTTACCGGTTATTGAATCCGGGCTGGTTGATTTTGTTTCGTCTGATCACAGATTAACGACAGAGGTATGCCTGATCCCGACCCCAGGTCACACACCCGGTCATGTCAGCGTGAAGATACAATCACAAGGCCAGCAGGCGGTTATTACGGGAGATCTTTTTCATCATCCCGTGCAGTTTGCAAAACCTGGGTGGAAGGACGTTGCTGACGTCCAATCAGAAGTGGCGCAGGTCAGCCGGAACGAATTCATGTCGCAATTTAGCAACGATACGCTGGTGCTGGGGACTCATTTCGCTGCCCCAACCGGAGGCCGCATTGTTAACGAAGAAGGATTTTATCGATTTCAGGTGTAGCGTGCTTGATGCAACTTGTTGACTTTATGAAGCTCGAACCCGGATGACGTTCTATAATCTATGAAACTAGAAGCGGTGTTAGCGCCTGGAGTTGACAGGAGAGAAGTTAGTTCTTATTGTTTGAAATTGTAAGTATGCTTACCAAGATAGTGTGTTGTATTTGAATACTTTGGAGTTGGCATACCTTTTCCCGAATTGGAAATAGAGAGGATATGTTATGAAAGCAGCAGTTTTTCACGGCCCAAATGTACCTATGACGATAGAAGATGTGGAATTGGATGGTCTTAAATCCAGGGAAATACGAGTTAAAACAGAATTTGCAGGGATTTGTCACAGTGATCTGCATTTCGTGGAGGGAAAGTTCCCTTTCCGGGCACCGGCAGTTCTGGGGCATGAGTCAGCTGGAATCGTAGCGGAAGTTGGTTCCGAAGTTGAGCACGTTAAACCAGGCGATCACGTGATTACCTGTTTATCGGTATTCTGTGGTCACTGCAACCATTGCCTGTCTGGCTTTCCAAACCGATGCGGTGGACGTGCAACCGCGCGCAAAAAGGGAGAAAAATCACGACTGTCAATGAACGGTGAACCCGTTGCACAGTTTGCACAACTTTCCTCTTATGCTGAGGAATTGCTGGTGCATGAGAATGCTGTTGTCAAAATTCGCGAAGATATGCCCCTCGATCGTGCCGCATTAATTGGCTGTGGCGTAACCACAGGAGTAGGTGCCGTACTGCGTACGGCAAACGTTGAAGCGGGCTCGACAGTCGCGGTTATCGGTTGTGGTGGAATCGGTCTCAGTGCAATTAACGGGGCCGCAATTGCAGGTGCAGGGAGAATTATTGCCATCGATCGCCTTGACTCAAAACTTGAACTTGCCAAGGAGTTCGGCGCGACCGATGTCGTCAATGCCAGTGATGGAGATTCCGTGGAACAGGTCAAAGAGCTGACTCATCGTGGCGTGGATTACTCGTTTGAAGCCATTGGGCTTAAACAGACCTGTGAGGATGCGTGGAATATGTTGGCAACCGGTGGTGTCGCCACTGTAATCGGCATGGTTCCTGCTGATCAAAAGATCGAAATTCCGGGTATGGATCTACTTCAGGAGAAGAAGCTCCAGGGCTCAATGATGGGTTCAAATCGGTTCCGCATCGATATGCCGAGGTATGTCGACTTTTATCTATCGGGCAAGCTGAAGCTTGATCCGCTCATTTCTCATCGCATTCCACTATCCGAAATCAACGAGGGTATGGAGGCATTGAAGACAGGTGAAGTAGCACGTCAGGTCATCACTTTCTAGCTACGCGGGTGTCAAACGACCATAAATAATCTGGATGAGAGTATGAATAGAGTCGATGGAAAGATCGCAATTGTCACTGGTGGTGCACGGGGTATTGGCGGTGAGACCGCGCGGCGCCTGGCGGCACATGGTGCGCAGGTTATTGTCGCCGATCTGCTGGAAAAGGAAGGCAGTGAAAATGCTCAGGCGATTTGCACCGGGGGTGGTGAATCGATATATGTGAATCTGGATGTCACGGATAGTAAAAGCTGGGAGAACGTGGTTGCAGCTGCCATTTCGGAATTTGGCGGAATTGACATATTGGTCAACAATGCCGGTGTCTACATTTCCAGGCCGATTATGGAAACGAGCCAGGAGGACTTTGCAAAATTAGTCTCCGTTAATCTGGAAGGCGTATTTCTTGGCACAAAATATTGTGCCCCGGAGATGATGCGCAGGGCGCAAAGTGCCCCTGTCGGCAGTGCTATTGTCAATCTTTCTTCTGCTGCAGGATTGATTGGTTCCCGCATTGCGCCGGTGTACTCGATGACTAAAGGTGGAGTACGCCTGCTGACAAAGTCCACAGCATTGGAATTTGCCCGCAAAGGGATTCGCTGTAACTCTGTCCATCCCGGGTTAGTGGACACCCCCATGGGGGGCATGGTGCTTAATTCCAGGGGCGAGCAGGGCAGTAATGAAGTTCGCGTGGCGATGGCGAAAGCGCATCCCCTCGGTCGCATCGGAGAGCCCGTAGACATAGCAGCGAGTATCGTCTTCCTCGCCTCGGATGATGCAGCTTTTATCACCGGAGCAGAACTGGCCGTGGATGGAGGCGTAACGGCGGCTTAGCCCTCATAATAAGCTACAGTATTCCCATGAACCGGTCGTTCGACAGGCTGAAAAGATGTAAATACGCTTACTAATTGGTTATAGTGAGTCAGATGCGTTATCGAAGAATATGGTTATCCGGAGGAAATTACGATGAGTGAAGCGGTGAGCGAATCAGGGACTAACGAAGCTGGTATTGCGGTGATGGACTTACGAGATTCGATGCTGGGTGTAGATCCTGCAACAATTCCACTTGATGAGATGGATGTGGCTCAGCCTGCCTTGTTTGAGGCGGATGCCTATTGGCCTTTCTTTGACCGGTTGCGTAAAGAAGATCCTGTGCACTATTGCAAGGAGTCCCAGTTTGGCCCCTATTGGTCGGTCACCAAGTTCAATGACATCATGGAAGTCGAGGGTAATCCGAAGGTTTATTCTTCCGCCGAAGGCATCAGTATCTCACCTTTTAATACCGGGGATATGCCCATAGCAATGTTCATTGCCATGGACGCACCTACTCATGGAGAGCAGCGAAAGACGGTACAGGGTGTGGTTGCGCCGAGTAATCTCGCGGAACTGGAGCCTATGATCAGAGAAAGAGTCGGGACAATACTGGACTCGTTGCCTATAGGTGAAACATTTAACTGGGTGGACAAGGTTTCAATCGAATTGACCACACAAATGCTAGCCACACTGTTCGATTTTCCGTTTGAAGAGCGGCGTAAGCTGACCTATTGGTCTGATGTGGCAACAACGCAGCCGGGTCCAGACGGGCTGGTTGGTTCTGTAGAGGAAAGGCGAGAGGTTCTCATGGAGTGCCTTGCCGCATTCACAAAATTGTGGAATGAGCGTGTCAATGAGCCGCCTCGTGGTGATTTGATTTCAATGTTGGCCCACGGTGAAGCAACCAGAAATATGCAGCCGTTTGAATTTCTTGGAAATCTTATGTTGTTGATTATTGGCGGCAATGACACCACACGAAATTCCATATCAGGTGGTGTGCTGGCACTGAATCAGAATCCAGAACAGTATCAAAAACTTCGTGATGACCACAGCCTGATTACGAACATGGTGCCGGAAATTATTCGCTGGCAGACACC
>JAJFKA010000136.1 GCA_021773555.1 Gammaproteobacteria bacterium | reverse complement strand
AAGACCCAGCCCGAGAGGAAACAGGTGATCGACGGCGCGTGTCTTGGCGAGCAGATTGTGCGCGCGCCAGGTTCGGCCAGTGTCAGTGCCAATCGCCCGCATTTGGGTAATGAGCACTTCACGGTTAAAAGTTTCCTTGATTGCCGCGGCTTCCTTCGCCGGGATGAAGCCGGGGACCACCGTAAAACCCTTGTCTTCAATCTCGGCAATCCTTGCAGTGATGTTTAGCCCGTCAACTACAAGGTCAACTTCTTCGTTGTTCATTCAGCACCTGGTTTTCTTTTCGCTCGTGCGCACAGATGGTTAGTAGTACCTCTGGGCTGATCATGTTGGTTTTAAATAACAATATTGTTAGTTCACCACGCCAAGATACTTGTCCAGCCAGTTAGCGATCTCGCGCATGGTAATGTTCCTGGCAGGGGGTGAGTGTCCTCCCTGGTAAATAACGTGGCGCTTATGTTCTGGCAGCGTACCGAGATGTTCAAAGAAGGGTTTGGCGTTTTTTTCCAGTGGAAATATGTAGTCAAAATTTCCGTTAATGGCGAGGACTGGTATTTTTATCCTTTCGACGTAGTTACGACTGTCAACTATTGGTGACTGCGAGACAATTTCGCGTGGCATAAAACCGCCGCTAACAAAGACTGCTGTCGTTAACCTGTCTTCCAGCGCAACCAATGGTGAAGCAGCGCTCACTCCATAACTGAAACCAAAATAAGCGATCTTGTCTGAGGCTAAGTCATCTCGGGTTTCTAAAAAATCGATAGTTGTGCCAAGGTCGATCCGCCAGTTGGACATTTGCCGGATAGATAGAAAGTCGCGTTCTTTGGGTGAAGCCTGAAAATAGTTGTCATAACGTTGGTAAGAACCGTAGTAGACCGGCCATATAAGTGCACGACCGCTACGAACGATAAACTCGTAACTATCAAGTGAAAATCCGCCATTGCCTAACAAGGTCGGATCAGATGGACCTTCATCGGGCCGTCCCTGGAATTGTCCAATACCAGGAAAGTAGATAACAGGTTGGTGCGGACCAGGTGTCGTCGGTTTGAAGATGTACACGATGAGTGGCTCATCGTAATAACGGGAGGAGACTTCTAACTTTTCTCGCGTCCAGTCTTCCGTTCTCTTGAAGTCTGCTGATGTGCCGGTGACGTCTGTTGATACATAGGAAAACTGAGTTGCGAGCGCTGCAAAGGCGGCATCACCAACAGGGTCAATTTTTGTGTAATCTTGTGTACTGAATGTGCTCGGCACTAACAACTCAGCGTTGGCTGGTGAATCCTCGACATAGCGCATTAGCCTGACGCCATTGACGAACGATCGGTCAAACGGGTCTTCCACATACTGTAAGGTGGCCATATAGCTTGGGTCTGCGTAAGACCCGCCCAATATCCATCGATTATTCCCGGATGGCGTATACAGCCATTCCCGTGCATTGCCAATCAGGTCATAAGTACCCACCGGACCCAGGCTAGGGTACTTTCCAACAGGCGCTAGCTTCCCGGAGAAATTGGCCATGGGCACAAGTGAAGGGGCTAACGGCAGCGCGACTTCGAATAGGGAGAATGCTGCTCGAGCCCAGTGAAAGGCTGTAGGCAGCGATTTACCACGATATCTGGCATAGGCACTTGCCTCGAACCAACTGATACCGGTCACCGGGTAATTTTCATGTCCGCTTGGGAACTTGCCCAGTTCCCAGGTGGCAGGCCCTGCGCGACCCGTCTGATCGACAAATTGCTTTCCTGCCTCGTCGCTACTGACATCATCCTGCCAGTAGGCGGCGTTCTCATATCCGCCATCTGCAACAAATTCGATATACTCTGCATTGGTGACTTCATATTGATCAATTTGAAATGTTGGAATCTCGATAAAGCCTGAACGCCCCGGGTTGAAACCACCGAGCGCAACTGGCGCGTTGCTGGCCGGGACGAGCATTTCGCCGATATCTTCTCCCGGTATGAGCTCGAATGGCACAGCGCGTGGGTTGTTAAACGCGTTGCCGAAGATGAAGTGAGGATTAAATGTTGCGATAAGCAGGGTCTGGTATCCCTCCTTTTTGATGCGGAGCCTGAGTGCACCCTTCGGAACTCGCGCCTGATTCACTGGCGTCCTGCCAAGAGATACCCATTCTGATTCCGGACTCTTGTACGGTTTTATCCAGACATCCGCACCCTCGGGATTGGAGGCAATCGAAGTCTGCACCGTAAATTCGTCCCAAAAAGAGGCGAGTTGGTCCTTATGTGTCGAGTCAAATTCCTGTGCAAGCAGATAGGCATCAATGGTTTGATCGTTTGCCAGCAGCGCGTCGATTTCGGCTTCGATGTCACGAGGCCGTTCAATGGTGACCGGGATGGCTGTAGCCTCGTCAACGCCAGGCTCCGATGTCAGTTGTTGATAAACAGTCAAGAAGATGAAAAAAGCGACAACGGCAACTCCGGCCAGGATTAAGCCTTTGCGATCTCGTCTCGATGGTTGTGATGTTGAGTCAGGCGCTCGACTGGAGATGTCGGTACCCGACAATTCATTCAGCGCGTGAAACAGTTTTTGGTGGTATTGGTCAGTAGAAAGGTTGTGGGCCAGGATTGCCTGACGATCGCTGATTTCCAGTTCCAGACCGGGTGGCAGGGTGGTCTGGTCGAGATGAATGGCGATAGTTTCAACGTCGTGGGCTACCGCATAACTCACTTCGCGCAAGCAGTTTTTAGACTTGATGGAGTTGGGGGTTATAAAAACAACAAATACGCTGGCACCTTCGATTTTCAGTGCGAGTTCGTTCCGCCAGTTGTGCCCGGGGCTGATTCCTTCGTCATACCAGATGTTAAAGCCGGCGGCGCTCAGGCGACCAAGTTCAGACAACACCCGATCCGAATCAGCATGGGAATAACTGACAAAAAGATACTTGTCATCACCACGATATGCAGACAAAGATTCGGTTGGTGACATGGGAGCTCTAACAGAATTTAGATGTCAATATAACATGATCGGTGAGCCATGAAGGGGCTTCCCTTGCAATCATCCGTCCGTTCATAAAAGTGTTCAGGGTTCAGGAACTGTTTCAAACTTCGGTACATCATCCCGCAGCATATGCCATGGCTGACTATCCACACAAAAAAACTGAGCAGACGGGTGCTCCGTAAACGCAGTATCGAAAGTTCCGGCTGCAATACCCAGTCCTTCGGCGTCGTCTCGGTACCACTGCAGGGTACTGCCACACTCGTCACAAAAAGTTCTGGTCACCTCCTGACTTGATTTATACAGTCGCACACACTCCTTGCCAGCAACGAAGCGAAAGTCGGCTTTCCTGACCCTGGCGTACGGTGCAAACGCCGCGCCGTGGGCCTTCTGGCACATATCGCAGTGACATAGGTTAAGCCGAATAATCGGTCCACTGGTTTGCCACTTTACTTTCCCACACAGGCATGACCCCTGATGATCCATTTGCGTTCTCCTGAACCGAAATTCGGGAGACAGTTTACCTATTTTCCACGGCCAGGAGTTTGGAAGTAAAAGATCCAGCGATAACGCCAACGGAGGTTCGGCTTTGGTGTGGACGGACCGCGGGACAGGGTGCCTTGTTAAGGGTGCCCAGTTAAGTGTATCCAGTTAGAAGTTCGAGTACTTGTTTCGCTCGAACGAACTAGTCGACCGAAGAATATACCGGCGGCCTGTGATCCTTCCATGGGTATGCTGCTTCCAGTTGCGACGCCAGTCGGATCAACAGTGCATCGTTACCAAATGCTGCGCTGAACATCATGCCAATCGGCAGCTTGTCGCTGCTGAAACAAAGCGGCAGTGAGATTGAAGGTTGACCGGTCTGATTAAAAAGCCCGGTGTTACCCATAAACTGCGGTAGCCCTGTCGCAGGGTCTTCATCCATAAATCCAATGGGTACGGGTGGCATGCTCAGCGTTGGTGCCAGAATGACATCATACTGTTCATGAAATCGACCAAGAATGCGACCAGTTCCCTGGTTGACCTGAACAGCTCGCGCGTAGTCCTCTGCACTGAAGTTACCGGCCATATCCATCAACGCACGGGTGAACGGCTCGATGTCGTCCTCCGTTGCCTTGCGGCCGAGGACGTGTTCGCGCTGTTTGACCATCGACGAAGTATTGGCGGCAACAATCACCATAATAGCGTGGTCGAGTGCCATTGCATCGTAGTCAGGCGCGGCCTCTACAACCTCATGACCAAGGTCCCCCATCAGCGTCGCAGTTGCCGCGAGCGCGCTTTTCACCTCGTCTGTGAATTCACCTGAGCCTATTTTTTGTGTAAAAAGCGCAACACGCAGTTTCCCGGGATCCTTGCCAACTTCATCGGCGAACTTACCTGAAAAATGAGGAGGTTCATATGGATTTCCCGGTTCTGGCCCGGTGGTTGCGTCCAACATAGTTGCTGAGTCGCGAACGGTTTTGCTAACAACATGGCTGATGGATTGCCCGGCCCAGCCTTCACCGCCGATTGGTCCGGCTGGCGTTCGGCCCCGTGTCGGTTTTAATCCAACAAGGCCTGCACACGATGCGGGGATGCGGATTGAACCACCACCATCAGACGCGTTGGCCATGGGCAGGATGCCAGCAGCAACAGCGGCAGAGGCTCCTCCACTGGAGCCGCCCGGAGTACGGTCAAGATTCCAGGGGTTGCGTGTAGGCCCAAACAGTTTGGGCTCGGTTACGGGCAGTGCACCAAACTCCGGAGAGTTCGTCTTGCCGAAGATGACAACACCGCTTTCAACATAACGGTTTACCAGGGTGCTGTTAAACTGCGGCACGAAGTCTCGAAACATCCCGCTACCCATTGAGGTTACCGTTCCCGTCAGCAGCATGCCGAGATCTTTCAGCAGGAAAGGCACCCCTTTGAATGGTCCGTCAGGCAATCCCGCTTTAATGGAGACGGCTGCGTCATCATAGTGTTTTTGCACAACCGCGTTGATCTGTGGATTCACTTTCTCGGTTCGGTTTATCGCTTCTTCCAGCAGTTCCGTTGCACTTAACTCACCATTCCTGACAAGGGCCGCAAGGCCCAGTGCATCGTACTGATCATATTCTTTGAAACCGGACATTATCTGTTTCCTTACCTAAACCGCGTGGAGTCGAACGGGCAGTTCTGCAATGCCTTTGACAAAATTTGAATGTACCTGAACAGGTTCACCCATTACCTCGACGGTGTGAAAGCGCTTCATAATTTCCTCCCAGACCATTCTCAGTTGCATTTCTGCCAGCCTGTTGCCCATACACCGGTGAACGCCAAATCCGAACGAGACATGGTGTCGTGGGTTGTTGCGCTCAATATTGAACTGGTTGGGCTCGTCGATCACTTCCTCGTCACGGTTACCCGAGGCGTACCACATCACTACCTTGTCACCCTTATTGATCTTCTTGCCGCGCAGGACTGTGTCCTGTTTTGCGGTTCGACGCATGTGAGTCAGCGGTGTCTGGAATCTAATAATCTCTGAAACCATGTGGGGAATCAGAGAGTGGTCGTCCCGCAGCTTCTGATACTGATCCGGAAACTGATTCAGCGCCAGGACGCCACCGCTGATGGAATTGCGGGTTGTGTCATTCCCCCCAACAATCAGCAGGAACAGCGTTCCGAGGAACTCCATGCGGTCCATGTTGCGGGTGTGCTCGCCATGCGCCAGCAGTGAAATAAAGTCATTTTTTGGTGGTTGTGCTGCGCGCTCCTGCCACAGGCGTTCGAAGTAACTGACACAATCGATCATGATGGCGCGTCTTTGCTCTTCATCGATCTGCTCAGATCCGGTCAGGTCTTCGCTGGTCATCATCACGTCGGACCAGTAGGGCAACAGGTGACGGTCTTCAAAGGGAAAATCGAACAGGGTTGCGAGCATTTGAGTGGTCAGCTCTATAGATACCCGGTCCACCCAGTTGAACGTCTCGCCTATCGGCAGATCATCAAGTATCTTTGACGCCCGTTCGCGAATGACTGGTTCGAGTTCAGCCAGTGATCTGGGTGAAACTACCGGCGTCACCGTGGCGCGGCGCACGTCATGTTCGGGTGGGTCCATGACGATAAAGTTAGGCGTTTCAAAATCTTCAGCAAAATCACCAATGGTGATGGCAGGTTCTGATGAGAATATTTCGTGATGTTTGTCGACGTGCAGGATGTCATCAAACTTTGTGATCGACCAGTAAGGTCCAAACGGGCTGTCTGCACAATAATGCACCGGATCTTCTTTCCGGAGCCGTTCGAATAAAGCCCAGTGAAGATTGTTTTGATACAACTCCGGCTGGCTCATATCAATCTTGTCCAGAGGAATGGCGTAAGGGTCGTCAAAAGATGAAATTTCGGAAGTGCTCATACCTTATCCCGCAACACGTGAAGAGGGTTTGAGGATAACAACAATTTCCGCGAATTTCCTACGCAATACGGGTGGCGAGGTTATGGAACGCGTCGATATTTCTTACAGACACCTGAGGGCGTAGGTTACTGATATTATTCAGTAAAATACTTCAGTTGATGAATTTCATCGAACTCATACGAAATAAATCCGTAGTGAATTGTCGAGCTTTTTTACAGTTTCTACCTGGCAGTACGGTACCCGCTTCACCGCCTGTAATTAAGCCATTGATTTCATTACCGTTGAGAAACGATGGATCGTATTTTGCATGTGAACCGGTGAGCACAGGTGCATCGTGAATTAGCAGTGCGCGCTATGTTGGCGAACTAAAAAAAACGGAGAGGATACATGTCCATCAAACGCATTGGGTTCTTCCTGCCATTGTTGCTGCCCATGCTGGCGGCATCACCGGCAAAGGCCCTGACTATCAACGTCAATGATATTACCGCTGGCGGCGCAGATGCGACCGCGCTCGCTGCTTTCAACCAGGCAGCAGGACTCTGGGAATCCGTCTTTACCGATCCGGTGTCCGTCAATATCGATTTTGATTTTGCACCACTCGGAGCTGGCATCCTCGGTGGCACCGGGTCTAACACTATTGGCGCAACCGTCTCAAATACGGTAGCGGCCTTGGCCGCCGACGCTACTTCAGCCGCCGATGCAGTGGCTGTCGCCAATCTACCGGCAAACCCTACGATCGACTTTCGGACCAATGACGCCGTAACGAGCGCAATCTTTTTGGATAACAATGGCACCGGTAATAATGCTTTTTTGGACATCAACAGGGCAAACGCCAAAGCGCTGGGACTGCTCGCAGGTAATGACGCGGGTACAGACGCGACTATCACCTTCAGCAGCACATTCGGATTCGACTTTGATGCGGGCGACGGTATCGGTGCCGGCCTATTTGACTTCGTTGGTGTTGCTGCCCATGAGATTGGACATGCGCTGGGTTTTGTCAGCGGTGTCGACATCGTTGATCTGACGCATGGCGCCGGACTCTTTGCCCCGGTCAACCTTGATCCATTCCGCGTCTTCTCGGTGCTCGATCTCTATCGTTATTCCGCAGAAAGCCTGGCGCTAGGCGCAGGTGTCTTCGACTTTGCGACCGGTTCGCATGCTGGTGATGTGTTTTTCTCCCTCGATGGGGGCGCGACTTCGCTGGGCACATTCGAGACCGGCAGCTTTAATGGCACCGGACGACAGGCGAGTCACTGGAGAGACAATCTCGGCCAGGGCATTATGGACCCGACATTTGCACCCCAGGAGTTCGGCGTCATAACAGGGCTGGATGTGCTAGCCTTTGACGCCATGGGCTGGGATGTCGTCGGTGTACCAGAACCCTCCAGTGTTGCTCTTGTGATTCTTGGCCTCGCCGGTCTTATCCTGCGTCGCCGCAAGCTCTGAATTCTCAAGCACTGAATTCACAAGCTCTGAATTCACAAGCTCAGAATTCGTAGTACCGTGGCGCGAGGAATCACTACCGCCCTTGGCCCGGTCTGCTGGTTCTTCTTCCTTGTGACTCCTGACTTGCTCGCAAGCCAGGTTGACGCTGCCAACATCCTACCCTTCGAGGCCGCCTATATCGCGGCACCGCTTATATTGAGCGCGAGTATCAGAGATTTTCATCCCGACGAAGGTGCAACGGTCGAGGTCCTCGAGGTTGTCAAAGGTCACGTGACCGGAAAACGGTTAGTCCTGCAAGGAACCAGTAATTTCCCGTTTCTGGACGCGCCTGGAACACCGGTTGTCGTATTTGCCGTACTGGTAACATCAGGTGTTGCCGAGTTGTGGCAGGGACCTACCAGCGGCGGGTTGATCTGGAACACTCCTGACCTGCTCGACGATATTGCAACGGCGGCGGCAGACCCGGAAACAGCGATCCACTCGAGCAGTCCGCGTCGACAACTCGCTGCTGCGTATTTTATCGCACATCGGGATTCTCCCGCACCGAACCGCGATAACGTGGTACGGACCTTGATATGGGGTCTGGATCACACCTCCGCTGAAACCAACGCCACGGCTTACAACGGTCTCACCGCACTGGGTTTGGACCTTGACGAGTTCGGTCCGTATCATCCGGGCCATAATATGGCCCACAAACAAGCGTTCACCCAGCGGCTCAGGGAACGATTCGGATCGCACCGATGATTCTGGGTAAATCGTGGATCGCGGTGTTGTTCTCCTTAACGATAATCTCGAGCCAGGCGACTCCGCTGAAGCTCGCGGGAGCATTAGACCGCCCGGGACCGGCGCCCAAGGCGCTCATGGAGGTAGAACAGGCATTGAACGCTGACGATATTGTTAAGGCAAGAAGTCTTCTCGATACGTTTCTGTCGAATACATCAAACAATTCCCTCGCCTGGGAAATGGACGCCATCCTGAGGTCCCTTCAAGGCAACCTTGACGATGCGGTAGTGTCACTGCAAAAGTCTGCGGCCTTGTCGCCGGGTGCAACGAGCCCTTTGATCAAAATCGGGATTATTAAGCTGACCCAGGGGAACAGTGAGGAAGCGAGACGCTACTTCCAGGATGTGCTTGGACTGGAACCTTCAAATTTAGCAGCGCACAGCCAACTTGCTCGCTTGGACAAAGCCGAAGGCGATGACGATTCTGCACGATTGCATTACGTTGCCGCGTCCGCACAAGTCCCTGACCTGGCACAGATACATCTGGATCACGCTGAGCTCCTGCTGCACTTGAATCAGCATAGCCAGGTTGTCGAACTTCTGCGTCCGTTCGCTGAGCGCGGCAACGGCATTCCTTCCTATGTCTATTCGATGGGCAGTGCGTACGTGGGCCTCGAGAATGTCCATGAGGCACGCCGAATGTTAGACCGTCTCGAAGCGCTCGATCCGAGCCACAAAGGTCTGACAGTTTTGCAAGGGATGGTGAGTCGAAGCGAAGGAGATTACAGGACCTCAGAGGCAATTTTTCGAGAGATGCTGAGCAGTGGGGGTGATATTGCACAGGTACGGTATCAACTCGGCCTGACGCTGACCCGGGCAGAGAAATATGACCGCGCCATCGAAGAGTTCGAAATGGCGGTTAAAAATTCAGAGGTTGCCCTTGCCGCAAGACTGGAGATTGGACGCGCGTTGATTCTCTCCGGGCAACTGGAACGCGGCATCGGGAACCTGGAAGAAACCTCAAAGCTGTTCAAAGACCCCGCTGTCGACCAGTTTCTCGCCACGATGTATGCAAAACGCGGGGATCGCGAGCTGGCACTAAAAACTGCAGAACAATTGACGCGCCAGTATCCGCAGCACGCGCCTGGATTCCTTATGTATGCATCCTTTCAAAATGCGTCCGGCAATAGTGCAGGAGCGCTTGTCACCCTCAGGCGCGGGCTCTCGAACAATCCCCGGGATCTGTCCCTGCAATTATCAGCGGCGGCTATCCATCAAACACAGGGGCAACTGGCAGAAGCGGAAGCTATTTATCAGGATCTGGTCGTGAGCCTGCCCGGTCGTGTCGATGTCCTGAACAATCTGGCGGTCATCAAAGCCAGTCTGCGCAAGCCGGAACAGGCGTTTGAATACGCCAGCAGGGCACATGAACTCGCGCCCCAATCTGCGATGGTGATGGAAACTTATGGCTGGGCGATGCATTTGAACGGAGATCACGAGAAGGCCAAGGAAACACTGCAAGATGTTGTTCGACTGCTTCCATCGAGTGCAGATGCGCTCTGTCATCTTGGACTCGTCTATGCGGCGTTGGACGAGGAGGCAAATGCACAGCGTGCGCTCGAAAAATGCTTGACGCTTGAACCGACGACTGCGATTGGTGACGAGGCAATTGCGGCGCTGTCGTTATTGAGAAGCTAGATTAGTCAAAGTCCACCCCCACAGGACAGTGATCTGATCCCGTCACCTGATCAAGAATGTACGCAGCACTAACTTTTCCTGCAGCACTTTGGGAAGCCAGAACGTAGTCGATTCGCCAACCGACATTGTCTGCCCGCGCATTTCCCCACTGCCGCCACCAGCTATAGTGGCCGGGCTCACCCGGGTGTTGTTGTCGGAATACATCGACCCAGCCGTCTTCTATCCAGTCCGTCAGGGTCTGTCTCTCCTCGGGCAGAAATCCGCTGGACTTTTTATTGGTGTTGGGTCTGGCAAGATCGATTTCCGTGTGTGCCGTATTGTAGTCACCCACGACAAAAACGGGGCCGCGTTTTCTCGCCTGCTCTATTTTTTTCTTAACGGCGGCATAAAACCCAAGCTTATAGGGAACCCGGCTGTTATCGCGATTTTTGCCGTTACCCTTTGGAAAGTAGACAGATGCGATTGCCATGCGGCCGAAGTGAGCCATGATGAACCTTCCTTCAAGGTCGAATTGTGCTTCGCCCAGGCTGGTGTCAACCCTGGTGGGTGGCTCGCGGCTATAGATTGCAACGCCGCTGTATCCCGGTCGTTCAGCCGGGAAAAAATTAACATGCCAACCCGCCGGAGATCTAACGCTTGAGTCGAGCTGCGCAGGGAATGCGCGAACCTCTTGCAGGCAAAATACATCAGCCTCACTTCCTTCGAGAATTTCCAGAAACCCTTTTTTAACGCAGGCACGAAGACCATTAACATTCCAACTGATCAGTCTCACGCTGATGCTTCCAAATTATTCATGCTTCCCCCCGGTGTCGTTGTCGGGCGTGGGCGAGGGGTATCCAAAATTCCTATGCGCTGCATTCAAAGCCTTTGTAGCCATCTGCCACGACCTCCTCACAGTACTGGCGATAGCGCGGGAAGCCGCCGACATAGGGCATGAAAATACGTGGCTTACCCTCAATGTTCGCGCCCAGGTACCAGGAGTTGCATGTGGGTGCGGTGAACATTGTGCCCCTGGCAACCTCATTGACATGACTGACCCAGGACACTTCGGCAGCGGCTGTCGCTTCAATCGTGGTCAACTGGTTATCGTCCAGGTAAGTGATGCAGTCGCCTATCCAGTTAACATGCTGCTCAATTGCAACGAGCATGTTACAAAGAACAGAAGGGCTGCCTGGTCCCGTAACCGTGAACAGGTTGGGGAATCCGTTAGCTTGCAGTCCCATATAGGCAACGGGTCCATCACGCCATTTGTCATTGAGGGACAGACCAGCCCTGCCACGAATTCCTGCGCGTAAAAGTGCACCCGTCATAGCGTCGAAGCCGGTTGCGTAGACCAGTACATCCAATTCCGTTAGTCCCGCCTCGGTTTGTACACCGGTTGGTGTAATTGATATCAAAGGATCGTGCTGAAGATCGATCAAAGTGACATCGGTGCGATTGAATGTGGCGTAGTAATCACGATCCAGCACCTGGCGTTTACAGCCAAGCCCGTAGGTTTTTGGCAACAACTTTTCGGCGACATCCGGGTTGTCGATCATTTTCCTTACACCCTCACGATAAGCCGCGTTAGCTGCGCTGTTAGCCTCAAGGTCCGAATAAACATCCCTAAAGGAAAGCAGAACTCCTAGCCCACGGCTGGCCACAATTTCGTTTCGCTCGTCTGGGGTCAATTCAAGGATATTGGCGGGAATCTTTTTAGTGGCATCGGGAGATTTTCGCTTAACACTCTTTACCGGACTGAATTGGGAGGTGCCACCAAAATTGTGTTGCTGCCCTTCCCGAATCTGTGAGTAATTTTCACGAAACTCCTGCTGCACAGCAGCCCGCATGGCCTTGCGGTTTGCAGGAACTGTGTAGACCGGGGTGCGCTGGAATACTGTCAGGTGTTCAGCCTGGCGGGCCAGTTCAGGGATGGTTTGCACGCCGGATGAGCCAGTACCGATAACGCCAACCCGCTTGCCCTGCAGATCGACAGTATCCTTCGGCCAGAGCCCGGTGTGCAGAACCTGTCCGCTAAAGCTCTCTGCTCCTGGCAACTCGGGTTTGTTTGGTACGGAAAGACATCCGGTCGCCATAATACAAAAACGAGCGGTAAATTTCTCGCCCCCGTCCGTCGTAAGGCACCAGAGATTTCCATCTTCCTGGTACTCGGTTGCGGTGACCCGGGTGTTAAATTGTATATGGCGGCGTAAATCGAAACGATCGGCGACGTGATTGGCGTAGGCAAGAATATCAGCCTGCGCAGAGAAAACCTCCGGCCAGTCCCATTCCTGTTGTAGTTCCTCCGAAAACCCAAAGGAATATTCAAGACTTGGGACATCGCACCTGGCGCCTGGGTAACGGTTCCAGTACCAGGTTCCCCCGACATCCGAACCTGCCTCCAGACATTTAACGGTCAGGCCCTGATTTCGTAATCGGTATACCGAATACATTCCAGCAAATCCGCCGCCGACAACTAGAACGTCATAGTGCATCCCTGGTTGTTCCCCTTATCGCGTCTACAGTTGAACCGCCAGTATAGGCAGACATCAACATCAGGCCAAGCGGTGGAAGCGCAAAGAATAGAGCTGTTACTGGCGTACAAATTTAGCGTCAAAAATTGTACGTTGTGGGATTAATAGCCGCCACAGAGCGCGCTTAAGATGGGGCCTGACGAATGGTGGTTTGTGGCTCTGTCGAGAGTTACAACTGCTGGTTCGCTTTTTCCGCGGCAGTCTGCATTGCCTTATGCTGCGTTTCTTGCGGAAATTGCCCGATCAAGATCATAGGTTGCCTGCAGATTCATCCAGATCTTTGGTGATGTTCCAAGAGCTTCTGCGAGGTCCAATGCAGATTCTGCGGTAATGCCACGCTTACCTCGAATCAATTCATTCAGTCTTGCTTTGGTCCAGCCAAGTTGCCGTGCAAATTCAGCCTGGGTCAAGCCCATGGGTTTGAGAAATTCTTCGAGTAATATTTCGCCTGGATGGAATGGGTTCTTTGGTTGTCTTGCCATATTTAGCTCCTAACGATGGTAGTCCACTATCTGCACTTCACTTGGTGAACCGCTACTCCACATGAATACAACTCGCCATTGATCATTGATTCGGATCGAATGAAATCCTAAATGGTCGCCTTTCAATGATTCCAGCCTGTTGCCGGGTGGAACTCTCAGGTCTCTAAGCTCGACTGATTCATGCAGGTACAATAGCTTCCTTCTTGCCGCCCGCCTTAGTTCGCTCGGAAACTTCCGTGTTGCTCGACTGATCTTGTCGTCGAACAGATCTTCGGTAAGTTGGTTTCCGAACGACTCAATCATGTTCCGATGTTATCGGAATACGATAACGATAACAAGTGGCAATTTTTGGTGTCCTGCCAGGCTGTTAGTACCGAATATCATCATAGGCAGCGGCTTTTCCAGAATCCGGACAGCTCCAGGCTGAGTTACATAATGGTCGTGACGAGATTGACCTGGTGGTCCATACCAGCAACTAGTCTTTCGTGTTATCTCACGGCCGACGGGGGGATTTTCGGTGCGGTGGTCCATCAGGTGCTTGTGGAAAAGTCATTATCCGCTTTCCAGGCGGAGATGTTTATTTGTTTACTCCGGCACTTTACTCCGACACCATCTCCAGATTTTTGAGTTCTGATCCCTTGCGAAGCGGCTTGTAAGACCCGGTCATCCTGAAACCCAGATTCCGATACAGTTTGATCGCAATCTGGTTTGTTTCAGTGACCGTCAGCAAGACCTGTTGACATCCCAGATCAAGTAGATAATCGAGCACCTGCTTCAAAAGCGCTCTGCCGATACCCTTTCCTCTAAACTCAGGTGATACCCACATGGCTCCGATGTGACCAATGCCCTTGTCATCGGCATGTCCAGACACCAGCCCGCAAGGTGTCTCTTCGAATTCAGCCACAAACAGT
>JAJFKA010000135.1 GCA_021773555.1 Gammaproteobacteria bacterium | reverse complement strand
TTCTTCACCCATGGGTACACCGGTTTTCGCTTGCCGATAGTCAGCGCCTTTTGGCAGAGAAAAATGTTTCGCCAACGCATCAAAAGTGTCTCGATTTAGACCTGCCAACTCTGCCTGCCTTGCGGCATCGGTAAAAATATAGGCCATTTTGAATAGACTGTCTGAAGGATTATCCATGTGACCGCCAAACACCACCTCAGGCCATAGCGGCATCAGTTCGATGTCAATATCAGCGAACTCCTTTGCTCGCCGTAGTCGGTAGAGAGCGATCGCCGCGAAGGGTGACCGAAAAGAAAAAAAGCATTTTAGCCGCGTCATAGGAGCGATTCGAGATGAGATCAGGTTGCAAGTATACGGCTAGTTAGTCACTTTCCGTAACCACATAAGGAAGCTGATCCTGGAGCAGCCAAAAGCAAGCCTAAAAACAGAGTTCAAAATGATCCGAACCGGATAGCGTGCTATCGATCCTCAAATACAACTCAGCCGCGCCCTGTCACAGCTGATTTCTCAGACCCAGAATCGTGATATCAATGGCAAGCAGTTCCTGGTTTTGAATGGTTTGAAACTCTGCGTGATTAACCTGGTAGAACGTCTCCTGCGGAAAGTTGAATTCGACTGCATCAGGATTAACAGAAAACGGCTTGATATCCCCACCGCTTGGCCAGTAGGCATAGCCGGCCGGGGGGTGCGCTGTAATGACGATGCCATTTTGGTATTGCAGCGCTTCGTCATAGCTGTTGGTAAAACTCCAGCAGGCCTTTGGCGCTATTTGAGCACCATCGGCCAGGAGTCGTTCCAGGACGGTCTTCAGGTCAGCTTCCAGCGGTTGATCGGCAGGACCTGCATTCCCCCAGAATTGCATCAGTGAAGCTCCGAATCGGCTGACAGATGACACACCCGCACGACAGTTCAACGGCATGGCACCCCGGTACAATACCGGATGGTCGGCGGTACTGATCTTTGGCAGGCTTAGTACCGCCTGTGCCATGATTCTTGCCTCTGAGTTAACGCGGGCTTTTAACTTCATGGCCGCACCGACGCTCCATTGGTTCTGGATATCTGCAACACTCTGCGCCGGACGCAGCATAAACATATTCATAAAGTCGGCGTTTTCGGCTGAGTATGACGGTGCGTAGTAGTGGTCCCAGATCATCTGACAAATACCCGGATAGTCGATTGGATGACCATTAATACCTGTGTACACCATTTCAGAGAACATCAGGAAACGGAAAAAATCAGAAGTTGTCCAGTCATAAATGGCGTAAGCCATATCCAGGTTGTTCGGCACATTCGGCAGATACTGATCCGCCAGGGCCTGCAGTTCCGTCTGGGATTTTGGCACGGCCGGTGCGGGCGGTGAACGATAAGGCAGTATCCCGTCCCTGATCATAGAGTTCAGGTTGTCTGAATCGCCCGCCTGTGGATACACAGCTGGTATCAACGGAAAATTAAGAGGCTGGCTGCTACCGCCATTGGCAAAGTCGCCACTTATCGTACCAGTAGCCTTGCCAGAAACGCCTTCCAAATTGACAGTGATATCCAGTGACGCAGTGCCGTAGTAGGCATACTCTCCACCGCCATTCACGATCAGTTTGTAACGTCCATCCCCTGAAGAAAGTTCCTGGAAGGTAAGATAACCGATACTATTCACCATCAGGCTCACCGAATCGGTATTGCGGGTTGCAGACAGCGGCTGGCCGTCTGTGTAGTAAGCCTGCCTGACTGGATTACTGTTGATCGTCAGAGAATTGATTTTCCACATACGTTACCCCTTGATATTAAATCGGCCTGGACGCTGGAATGGTATATTAACCCGCATGAATACCTTTTCACCAAGCCCCGGAGTTCGAATTCTGCTCGCCGCATACCTGTCGCTGGTGACCGTCAGCCTGCACTCCAACGCTGCCTCGCTGTCAGCCGACAAACCGCTTGAGGAAATGTTGATACGGCAATGGACGACTCGAGACGGCCTTCCAATGAACCAGATAAACCGGGTTGCCACGACAAGCGACGGCTATGTCTGGCTCGCCACCTATGAAGGGTTGGCTCGATTTGACGGTCTGACCTTCAGGGTCTGGAATCACAACGATTCTGATGCGTTGATTGGCGGAGTCTGGGATCTCGTGGCAGACAGTGAGGATAATCTATGGCTGTTTGATGCCAACACCCGACACCTGGTGAGGTTCTCGGGTGGAAAGTTCACCCGGTGGCCGGTAGGTAACATTGTAGACCTGCAGGACTTTATGTTGTTCAGAGATTGGTCAGGAAATGTTGTCATACGCGGCAAGCAGACCTTCTTTCGTATCGAAAATGAACAACTGACGGCCGTAGATCTAATTCCGCCGGAGTCTTTTGAAGTCCAGCATGCTCTGTTTGCAGACGATGGTTCACTCTGGATTGTCGGTATTGATGGCAGTGTCACGCAGTATCTGGACGGCGAAAAAGTGTCACACCTGTCCGACTATACAGCCAGCTTTGTCAGCCAGAACGGACACAGTGATGTCACTGTGACCCTGATTGATGGTGGTATTGCAGAATTCGTTAACGGGAAGTGGATGGTCACAACCAACCAGGATTTCCCAGCAATTTCCAAGATCTGGAGCACCTACCGTGAGGAATCCGGGACATTGTGGATCGGCACCGATGCAGGCCTGTTCCGCTTTCTGAACAATCGCCATGAACGCCTGGAACCGGTGGGCAGCGATCCCGTGGATCAGGTTTACTCCGTCGCCCAGGCAACAGACGGTACGCTGTTTTTTGGCACGTTCAACGATGGTCTTAAACAGCTCAATGAAAGCGAGTTCCGAATTTTCTCCATTCGAAATGGCCTACCTGGCGCTATCGTAAACAGTATCGTCGAAGACAAGGATTCCATAGTGGTGGCTACTAACGCAGGAGTTGCCAGGATCCAGAACAATCAGATAAAACCCTTTCTGAATGGCCGATTCGACGGTATACATACATCCGACGTGCTGCCCATAGATAAAGATGACTACTGGGTATCATCCATGGGGCAAGGTGCCTTCCACTACAAACGGGGTCAACTCACTCAGTATGGCCTCTCCAACGGTCTGCCTTCAGATACTATTTATAAAATGGCATCCGATGCTGAAGGCGGTGTCTGGTTCGGGACGCTTGGTGGTGTGGCAAGGTACCTCAATGGTCGCTTCGACATTTTCACCACCCGTGAAGGGCTAAATTCAAACCTGATATTTTCTATATTCCACGATGATCATGAACGCCTCTGGATGAGTGGTGGTTCCGGTGGCCTTGCTCTTTGGGACGGGAACGGCTTCCACACGCCAGAGGGAAGCGAGTTGCTGCAAAAACAGACAATATTCCATCTGTCCCAGACTGCAACGGGCGATATATGGGGAGGATACCAGGGTGGTGTACTCAGAATCCGCAACGGCGTGGTTAAGGCTGTCGACCTGACGCACACTTTCCCGAGAACAGGCATATTTCACGCCTGGGCGGCTGAAGGCGGACTCTGGCTGACAACAGGATCCGGCGTCTTCCGTCTCGAGCTGACCGCCGTCAATGCCGCAATCGAGAGGGGATCTGCCGATTTACATTTTCGGTCACTGTTACAAAGGCGCGGGCTGCCAGGAAATGCCACGACAGCACTGGGTCGTGCACTGAATGAATCCAACAAGCGTTTTTGGATACCGCTACAAAAAGGTGTCGCTGTCCTCGACCCGGCAACCGTTTTTACAACCCTTGCACCGCCCACGGTTTACATCGACCAGGTGACGATCAACGGCAAACCCGCGATGGCAGAAGAAAACTTCCAAACCGGCATGGGCTCTTTGAGATTCGAGTTCCAGGCACCGGCCTTCGATCTGCCTGAACAACTGGTCTATATCACGCGGCTTGAAGGCTTCGATGACTGGTCGTCCGCTACCGCCGAACGCCAGGCCACCTATACAAACCTGCCACCTGCTGAATACACCTTCTACGTGAGGGTAGCGTATCGTGACGGGGAATTCGGCGAGCCCGCAACCTATAGCTTTTCGGTTGAGCCGGCTTTCTACCAGACTCTCTGGTTTTATCTGCTGATAGCCACAATGCTGTTCTCCATAGGCTTTGCCAGCAATAGCCTGCGGCTCAGGCAGTTGCGCCTGAGAGCAGAACAACTTGAAAAACAGGTGCAGTTACGGACTAATCAGCTTCAGCTCCGGACCGAAGAACTAGCCACAGAAAAGGAAAAGGCAGAGGCTGCCAACCGTGCCAAGAGCACATTCCTTGCCAATATGAGCCATGAACTGAGGACGCCGCTTAACGCCATTATCGGATTCACCCAGCTCATGGAATCTACCTCGGACGTGAACGTTGAGGACCGGCGACATCTCAGTATCGTCAACGAGAGCGGCCGATATCTTCTTGGAATGATCAATGACATCCTGGAACTATCTCGCATCGAGGCAGGTCGCGCCACCCTGGCTATATCTAATTTTGATCTGGCGCAGCAACTTGATCTTTTAATCAGCATGATGACCATGCGCGCCAAAGAGAAGAGCCTGCAACTGACTCACGACGTAGACGGGCGCGTCCCACAATATATTGCAGGTGACCACAACAAGTTGCATCAGGTATTGATCAACCTCATGGGTAACGCCATCAAATTTACGGACGAAGGAAGCGTCTCGCTCAAAGTCACTAGATTATCGGGCACTGACTCTCCTTCCATAGTCATCCGATTCAGCGTGGAAGATACGGGTCCTGGTATGTCTGAAGAATTTCTACAGACCTTGTTTGACCCGTTCGCCAGAGCCGAGAGCAACAAAGAGGGCACCGGTCTCGGGCTCGCTATCAGTTTTGATTTCATTCAGCTGATGGGGAGTGAACTGAAGGTCGAGAGCCACCCGGGTGAAGGCAGTCGATTCTACTTTGATCTGACTACCTCTGAACATGACGCTGCAAACGGGCAGGAGCCGGTGGCACGCCAGCAGATAGTTGTTGGATTAAAACAGACGCCTGAAAGCTATCAGGGACTCCCACCCCGCGTCCTTGTTGTTGACGATGATGAGAACAGTCAGCTGCTGTTATCATTGCTGTTGAAAAACGTGGGATTTGATGTCAGAACCGCCGGCAATGGCACTGAAGCAATAACGAGCACTGAAAGCTGGCAGCCTCATTTTATCTGGCTTGATTTGCGCCTGCCGGATATACAGGGCGACGAAGTCGCGGCACGCCTGAAAAAATTATACGGCGATAAAACTCCCGTAATTGCTGCCATCACGGCACACACCTACGATGGCCTGGGGCAACGTGCTCTCGATAATGGCTGCAGCGACCTGGTCCTGAAACCCTTTGACGAACGGGAGATCTATGAAGTCATGGCGCGGCGTCTGGGAATAGAATTTCGATACGAGGATCGACATGCCGGCCCGGTATCGCAGGATATAGATGCAGAAACGCTTCGAGTGCGTGTACAGTCAATTGAGCCAGGGCTTCGGGCAGGGTTGATAAACGAAATTGATCAATGTGATTTAGATGCAATTCTTCTGACGATTGCAAAGGTAAGAGAAAGTGATCCGGCAACTGCAGATGCACTGGAGCACCTCGCAAATAACTACGACTTCGACCAACTGGCCCGTACTTTCGACTACCAGAAAATCTCTGATTAAGTGCTTCCCTAGATGTCCATCCCGTACAACACCATCGATTCATCCAATCCCCGAATCTCTACATCACCCAGACTGCGAACCTCAAAATCGCCCTGATTATTAACAACCGACCAGGTGGATTCGGTGAGAATGATCTTCTCGTTCATGGACTTTGTCAGGCTCTCACATCGTGAAGCGATGTTGACCGTATTGCCAAACGCACAGGCCCCTAAACGGAAACTTGTCCCTGCGATACCTATAGCAACAGGCCCTGTGTTCAGGCCAACTCCGATTCTGAACTCCGGTTGCGTCCTCATAAGAACATGTAACGGGTCTGACACAATTCGCTGGATCTGGACAGCGGCTTTAAGCGCTCCATCAGACTGATTTGATACCATCGGGAAGAGTGCCACGATCTCATCCCCAATATACTGGTACACAAAACCTTCATGCTCACGAATGACAGGCTCAGCAACTTCGAAAAAGGAATTGAGAAACCGAAAACATTCCACCGCATTCACGGATTCCGA
>JAJFKA010000134.1 GCA_021773555.1 Gammaproteobacteria bacterium | reverse complement strand
TTGAGACGCCGATTCTCATCTTCCAACTCCTTCAGTTTCTTCACGTCTGACGCCTCCATACCACCATACTTGCTCTTCCAGTTGTAATAGGTCGCATCTGAGATTTCGTATTCTCGACAGACTTCTTTAACCAATCGGCCTTCTTCAACTTCCTTAAGCACCTTGATGATCTGCGTCTCGGTGTATCGGGATTTCTTCATTGTCGTTCTCCTTGTGTGGCAGTTTACGCGGGAGAACTCTAGATCGAAATGGGACTATTTTAGGGGAGGCTTACACTTGTCCCGGCCGATTGTGGCCACCGCCCTTCCCAGAACTTCCTCATTCCAGAGCAACTTTCCTGACACGGGATCTTCAGCGACATAGGCCTGCGCAGTGTCGAAGAAGGTGCAGCCTGACGCTACTGCCTGCGCGATCAATTCAATGGCGTCTTTGTCTGGAATCGGGTCGCCATAAAAGGCTGTGATACTCATCACGCCATGCCGCATTTAGAAACTTCCAGGCCGTCTTGCCCCCCAGTTTTACACGTTTCATAGCAATGCTCCGGGTACCTTCATGATTCGATCCCGTGATCTACACATAGTTTGTCCGGCACAGTGAAGCAAGATAAGGATTAGGTGAACAGGAATGGCCAACCGTTAAACTAAAAGGCCTGGGGAGATGATGTCTTAACCGGGGTTAATGTCGTTCCTCATTGCGCTTCAGCGAGTACAAACGCGGTTCGGGTTCTGCGCCTGTTAAGCTAAATCGCCAATCATGACCAGCAGCGATCTCTCACTCCGGTCAATCGTTGTCATGATCGACGCGATCCGGTAAACCGAGCACGTATTGCCAGATCACTTCGAGTTCCCCCCGTTCCATCTGTCCCAGGGTGCGCCACGGCATGGTTGCCGCCATTTCGGTCCCATCCGGCCGCAGGCCGGAAACCATCGCCTCGATGAACTCCTCGACCGACCAGTCGAGGCTGGTGAGGTTTGGACCTCCCGGAGGCCCCGGCGGGCCAGTACGGCCTGCTAGTCGTGCACCGTGACATGATACGCAACCGGACACGGTCGTGAGATAGATTGCGGAGGAAGTATCTGCGATCGCCGTTGCCACTGCCGCGTGGTCGATCACTCGCACAGCTAACTCATCAAGTACCGCAATCAATATTGTCGACGGAAATCCGATCTTGGTGGCCGGTAGCTTGTTGTCGACGTCGGGGAGCGTCTTCAGATATCCGATCAGCGCGCCGAGATCGTAGGCCGACATTGTCGCGTAGTGTTGTGACGGCATGATGACGAGAGCTCTTCCGTCACCACCGACGCCATGGGCAATCGCGCGCACCCAATCGGAATCGGTGTATCCGCCCACCGCGCTGCCGTCGCCCGTGGTCAGGTTGGGGGCATAAAGTTCAGCGCCCGGCGGCGCATCCGCCTGGGCACCGCCAGCAAGATTCTGCCCGTGGCAATCGGCACACCCGGCCACGGCTTGTGCGAGATGGGCGCCGCGAGCGAGCGCCGAAGGTGTAGTGAGGCTCGGAATCTGCGCTACGGTGAAGGTCGGCGGATTCAGGATGCGCTGATGACCCAGAAAATGCAGCCCACTTGCGGCCCCTGCGATGATGGTGACGATCAAGATAAAAGTGAGGCGCATATGCGGCTCCGGTATGAGCAGATTCATACTGTAAACAAAAGGATCAATCCTGCCTACCTGCCCATCGAGGGCCGGCCATCGTTGAGTTTCGGACGAATATGCCTTGCCTCGGGCGTACCTATTCGGAGTGCAGGATAACCGTATCCCCTGCGTGACGAAGTGCAGTCTCACGGAACAGCTCCGGGTTGCTGAGCCTTGCCTGCTGCGCCTCGCGGGCAAGGTGCTCGTACCAGTCGGGTAGCGGTTCTGCGCCACATTGTGCCGCCAACGAATTAATATAGGGGATCTGTCCTTCACCCAGTTTGTGGAAATGACGGCGTTTAACCGTGCCGTGCTCCACTGCCTCGATCCTGGTCTCAATGCTCTGTAGCATATCGTCTGTAGATGGCAGTGTGTGACTGCTGGATAACAGTCGGGCAAACCACCTGGCCTGCATCTCAAATAATGGAAATGGGATCACCAGGTAAGGTAAGCCAATAAACGCCAGGGTGGGATACTCGGGCGGCAGGATGTCGAGATAAAGTGGATGCACACAATTATCGGTCGCAGTGACGATATCACTATCGAGAAATGGAAATTCATAATGGTAGCCGGTGCAAAACACCAGCGCATCAATTGCCACGGGTGGATATCCGTCAATCATCAGCTCACCATCATTGTTAAAACCGCGTGGGAAAGGGTGTCTGGGTAACGCGAATTTTGCAGACGCGTTCTCGGCACCACCGCACCAGATGACCTTGCTTGCGGTGGTGGCCAGTTCCCGTGCGATATCCGTACCTGATGCCGCGGCACCGAGGACGGCGACAATCTGATCTTTAAACGGCAGCGGATTCCGGTAGTTGTGGCTGTGCAGCACAACACCTTTAAAAAAATCGGCTCCTGCAAGTGAAGGCCCCCGGGGCACTGAGTAGTGACCGTTGCATACCGCGACCGCATCATAGTATTGCACCGATGAACTCTGAACACGCCAGCCATGATCGTCGCGACGCACATCCACGACCTGTTCATTAAATCGAATCAGGTCGGTGAGGCTGAAGTCGCGGCTAAATGCCTCAAGGTAAGCGAGAACTTTAGTGTGGTGTGGATAGCGTTGCCAGTAATCCTTGCCACCACCGCTTGAGTCAAAGGGGTAGTTAAGGAAGGCCATCAGGTCGCGGGGCAGATTGGTTCTAAGACTATCGTACATGGAAGAGTGAATCCTGCGATCCGGGTTTGCACCCAACGGGTCATTTTCTGTTTTCGCCTCATGAACCCAGGTGCCTCCCACCTGTGATGATTGCTCAAGCAGGCAGACCTCATGATTTTCACGCAACAGTTCTCTGGCTGTCACCAGACCGGCAGCACCTGCGCCAATGACAGCGACTTTCATTTTGTGATTCCTTCAATTGATGCGGCGGTCGTTAATCATCACAGTCTGTGCGACGAAGCGAAACTGTAACATGCAACCTTATGTTTTTTTCGGATGTTGAGGAGTGCACCACTACATTATGCAGACTCCTCGATTGCCTCCGGCTCCATAGGCTACCGGGGTGTTAGTCGAAAAAAAAGCCGAAGCGGCGTAACATGCGCTGCATTGATGTAAATGGTGCGCGCCGTTCTGGCGTCAACATTGGTACACCTATAGACAGGGGGTGGTGTGGATAGTTTTGATGCAACACTCAAACGGGTTCGCCGACTGAGTGCGACCACGCTGGATTTTCGTTTCCAGCGGGATGATGGCGGTGTGGTCGAGTTTCTACCCGGACAGTTTTTTCGGTTTCGCTTCGAGGATAGTGAGGGTGGGTTTGAACGTAGTTACAGTTTGTGTAACCACGTTGATAGTGTGGACAGCATGGAGCGAGCGGGGAAGGAGACGGATGATAGCGGACTGGACCTGGTGATCTCTGAAGTCGAAAATGGACGTGCAACCCGGTTGTTGTTCAGTGCAGAGCCAGGTCTTGCGGCAAGGGTCACGGGACCATTTGGACGATTGGTGATACCAGATCGGCTGCCCAAAAGGTTGTTCCTGGTGGCGACCAGTGTCGGCATTGCGCCTTTTATGCCCATGTTATTTAACCGGGAATTGATGATGGCGCTGAACGAAGGTCGCCTCGAAGTGATTTTGTTGTTCGGTATTCGCGATCGCAATGAATTCCTGTACCGGGAAGCGATCATGGCACTGTCGGAGCGCGCGGTGGGATTTAAGCCGGTCATCTGCTATTCGCAGGAAACATTGAGCGATCCGGCCCCCCACGAGCATCAGGGTTATGTAACCCGGCTACTGGGTTCATACCAACCTGACCCGGGAACAGATCATGTATTGTTGTGCGGCAATCCGGCGATGGTGGATGATTGTTTTGCTCTGCTGAAGGCTTCCGGTTTCAAAGCAAAGCAGGTGACTCGAGAGAAATATGTCTTCGCCCGCGATGTAAAAAAGATGGACAAGCCAGCGCTTACCGATGCACAGAAAAAGCTGATTGCGGAAAAAATGAAAAAGTATCGCCAGTGACGCGCGAGAAGTGAATCGCTTTAATTACTCACCAACCTCTATCCAGACTGACAACACCAATGCCACGGTTCGTAAATGAGTCCGTAAGGATTGTCGCGTGAATAGCTCATCACAAAATCATATTCCCGGGCATGCTGCGATAACCAGGCAAACGCGGCACTCTCCTCGAAGTGCTCGGACAGTGGCTCGAATTCGGGTGTCGTGAGGTCGAGCGCCCTGCCGGTATGGTGCTCCGAGAATCCGGGGACAGCGTTGACCTTCAGAATTTCTTCGATGCTGTCACCGCGATCGAGCTTGGCCTGCCACAAGGTGCACTGGTACTCGATCGTGCGATAGGCAGAAACAACCTGCAGGTTGATACCCGCTGTCTCAGCCGCAGTCCGCATGAGCTGCCAGCGCACCGATGTGAGGCTGGTCGCAAATTGTGGCCGGCCAAACACATCTTCGCCGATCGGAGTCACCTCGTCGGGCTCTGTACATAGCGGCATCCGGCACTGATCAATAACAGACTGCCTGATACCGAGATTCTTCCACAGGGTTTTAAGTTCGCTCACAACGTCATGACTCCCCAGAGGAAGGCGATGAGGGATCCCACGGCAAACAGGGTGAAGTAAGACATGATCAGAACAACAAATTTTGAAAAAGTCAGCATATGTCCCTGACGATAATAAACGCGCATTGCCAGATACATGTAAAGGACTATCCAAACAACAAGGACATAGCCTGTGAGTTCAGCCAGAGTGGCGATTATCTCGATGCTGACTAACTCCATTGACTCCAACAGTGTGCCGAGCAGCAAGGCGATAAACAGAAAGCTGTGATTGTGCAGGCAGAGGATCAGATGTTCTGTGTAATAGTGTCGCCTGAAGACGTAAACGCCCTTTAATACCAGCGCAAACACTGGCAGCAAAAAAAACATGATCTGTGGGATGAGTTCCTGGAACTGCGCAGAAAGCTGCGCAGGGTCAGACTCCAGCAAGGCGACTGCCTTGTTTGCCTGGGAAGCCAGTGCGCTTGAGAGTTTCTGATTGGTCTGCGCCGACAGGAAATCAAATTCTATGTCTGCGATGGATGATTGCAGATCTGATTTCCAGCTATCATCCCCTGCGGTGGCTGTCTCGTCGCTGTTAATGAGAACAGCCTCGTCTGAATGGCCAAGGTTCTGCACTGAAAGAATGAAGAAAAATAACAGACTGCTGATCAGGTAAAGCCGAACGGGCGGCACATAACGTGCCCTGCGACCGGCGAAATACTCGACGCTGAGAAAGCCCGGCTTGAAGAACAGCGCGAAAAGGGTTTTGCCTGGCCGCGAATCTCGGCTGAAGAGGTTTTCAAATGCCTCGTTCAATATGCTGGCAAAGAACCGGTCGATACCCCGTTGGTTCTGCCCGCAGACCGCACAATACTGGCCCTGCAACGACTGGCCGCAGTTCGGGCAGAGTTCCGTTAACCCCAGGTTCTCAGCCACAATATCCCAGTCGCCTGGCAGCCCTTTTGAGAAGCATTTATCGCCTTCAGGATATGAATTCGGAAAGGTGGTGGTCAGCGTTCCCAAACTGGGAGTCAATCACCATCAGGCGCTTGAAATAGTGGGCGACCCGCAACTCTTCGGTCATACCCATTCCGCCATGAAGTTGTACGGCATTCTCACCCACGAATCGGCCAGCCTTACCGATCAGAAATTTCAATGCATGGATGGTGCGTTTCGCATCTTCGGCATTTTGTACTTCAAGCATGGTTGCCTTCATGCATAAGGACTTCGCCAGACTGTGCTCCATGAACATTTCCGTCATGCGGTGTTTCAGAACCTGGAAATCACTGAGCGGGTGGCCAAACTGTTCGCGTTGTTTGGTGTAGCTTATAGTGTCCTGGTAGAGCACTTCCATGGCGCCAATCGCTTCGGCCGAAAGTGCGAGAATCGCGCGTTGGGTGATTTTTTCGATAATCGGCGCCGCCCCGCCGAGAGGACCGACGATGTCGGCCTTGCCAACCTTAACATTGTCGAAGCTGACTTCTGATGCGCGCAGACCATCAATCGTGGGGTAGTTTTTTAGTTTCAAGCCCTCGGCTGGCGCGTCCACCAGAAAAAGTGTGATGCCTTCGGCATCGGTAGAGTCGCCACTGGTTCTCGCAGATACCAGGATCTTGTCAGCGGACTGGGCGTTCAATACCAGGGACTTGGCGCCGCTCAGAAAATAAAAATCTCCATCGGAGCGAGCATTGGTAACGACGTTGTTGAGATCGTAACGGCCTTGCTCCTCGGCGTATGCGAAAGTTGAAATCAGGCTTCCGTCAATCGTCCCACCAATAATCTCTGCTTTTTGAGCTGTTGTACCCGCCTCGGAAATGGCGGTTCCGACCATAACAACACTCGGCAGGAAGGGTTCGACCACCAGACCCTTGCCGAATTCTTCCATCAGCAACATGGTGTCCACACTGGTCCCGCCTATACCGCCGTCCTCCTCCGCGAAGGGCAGCGCCAGCCATCCGAGTTCTGCAAAGGCACTCCAGTTTTCACGACTGAATCCTTCATCGGACGCAGTGATCCTGATGCGTTCACTGATGTCGTATTTGTCCGAAATAAATTTCTGGATACTGTCCCGCAGGAGCAATTGTTCGTCGGTATAGGAGAGGTCCATCTGTGCTTTGGTCCTTAAAGTTAAATAATTTTTTTCGACTTCCAGTCCAGGTCTATTTCGGACCGGTCTGTTGACTGCGGAACTTATAAATATTCAGGATCCAAGGTCGAGCACGTTTTTGGCAATAACGTCCTTCTGGACCTCACTGGCACCGCCAAAAATGGTGGTGGCGCGGCCGCCCAGATAGCCACCGGTTGCAGCTTTGGCGAATCCCGGTCCGATAGGCTCATTACCCCAGGCAGCGGCATAGATACCTGCAGCCTCCAGGTTCAACAGTGAAATCCGTTGCTGGATTTCGGTGCCCTTGAGTTTCATGATCGAAGATTCGGGACCGGGGTCACTGCCGGCACTTACTGAGGCCAGTGATCGCAGTTCTGTAAATTCGAGTGCCATCAGTTCTGCTTCCAGTTCGCCGATCTTGTTTTTAAATCTGGGTAAATCCATCAGGGTACCGTCGCCGACCTTGACGGTTCCAGCATTGGCCTTGGCTTTCTCCAGCGCAAATACAGAATTCTGGATACCGGCGAGACCGGTTCGCTCGTGAATCAAGAGGCCCTTGGCGTAAGTCCAGCCTTTGCCTTCCTCACCAACACGGTTCTCAACAGGTACCTTTACGTCGGTGAAGTAAACTTCATTGACCGAGTGTGAGCCACCGAGGGTAATGATGGGTTTCACTTCAACGCCGGGATCATCCATGGGAATCAATAGAAAAGTAATACCTTCCTGCTTGGGTCCATCGCTGGAAGTTCGTGTCAGGCAGAAAATCCAATGCGCAATATGAGCAAGCGTTGTCCAGATTTTCTGGCCATTGACGATGTAGTGCTTGCCGTCTTCTGTGAGTTCAGCACGGGTACGCAGGTTAGCAAGGTCTGAGCCCGCACCTGGTTCCGAGTACCCCTGGCACCAGTTAACGCTACCGTCTCGAATACCCGGCAGGAACCGATCCTGTTGTTCTTTGGAGCCGTAGTTCATCAGAATGGGCGCGAGCATGCCAACGCCGAAGGGTAATTGTGGTGGCGTGCTGTTTCGCCCCATCTCCATGTCGAAAATATATCTCTGTGTCGGCGTAAACCCCGGCCCGCCAAATTCGACCGGCCATTTCGCGACATCCCAGCCGCCTTTCTTACGCAGGGCTTCGAACCATTCGCCTCGTTTTGTCCACATCTCCATGCCGGCGGGTAAGTTTTCCTTGATGAAAGTGCGAACATCTTCCTGAAAGGTCAGGTCTTCGGCGCTAAACTCAATATCCATTGTGCATTCTTCGTTATCTCGTCGCGATCATCATAAGTTCCAGCAATCGCCATTACAACATGTCCCGGTTGGAAGAACCCGGTTGGAAGAATCCCGTTGGAAGAACCCAGTTGGAAGAACCCGGTTGGAAGAATCCAGTTGGAAGAACCCGTTTAGAAGAATCCCATCAGGCTAAATCCGATCAGGTTGAACCGGTAAGCCTGAACCCCTTCGATGACGACCGCGCTATCGACACCGCGCAGCAAAATCAGCGGCTACCGCAGATGCGCCGGATATGCCCCTCCGTTATCTCGTCTGCCGGGAAAAAGGTTTCGATTCGCAACTCCTGTAGGGTGACATCGTGGGGGGTGCCGAAGGTTGAAACCATGGAGAATAGTTTTAACTCAACATCCTGCCTGACCATCTCCAGGCTGAGGTAGGGGGTGATTGAATCCGTGGCGATGAGGTCGGTATCAGTGATGCCGGGATAACCGAGTATTTCGTTAAGTAATCTACTCGCACCGGCATTGTAGGGGTTGGAATTCAATTCAAGCTTCAGGCTGCGAATGAAATATAGCGAGAATTCCTTCCAGTTACGGATATAGGGTCTCAGTCCCTGTTCGTGCAACGTCAATCGAATCAAGTTGGGTTTCTCACCTGGACCAACACGTTCCCAAACGTCGATGGCGTCAACAAACACAGAAAACAGTTTTGTGTTTGCCTCGTTGCTCATCAGCAGATTCCAGTTTCTGTCGATCACCAGCGCGGGGTAGGGTTCATGGTGTTTCAACATTACCTGTAACGCGTGATTTGCCTGCGCCATTTCTTTCTGACCTATCTCACTTTCACGATAAACATGGGCAAACCCTGCGGCCGTGAGCAACGCATTCTGTTCGCGCAGGGGCAGCTCAAGTGACCTGGCGAGTAGTAACACCATGTCCCGGGAGGGCGCGGATCTGCCCGATTCGAGGAAACTCAAGTGTCGCTGGGAGACGCCTGCGTTCAGGGAAAGGTCCCACTGACTGATTTTTCTGGTTTTGCGCCAACCACGTAACAGGTCCGGAAAAGCCGGGGGTGCATTAGTGCTCGAGGCCGTTCGGTATGCGGTGTTGACCAAGGTGGACTCCGGTTGTTGGCAGGGACTGCAAGGCTGACCAGTCAGTGTATCCGGCACAGATAATATATCTATTACCTTTAAGGTAATGATTATCGATAACCGTCACCGGGCTGTTAACGGGATGGCTGCAGTGGCAGGCAACCCTGGTTCAGTGCTGAGGCTGTGAGTCTCTGGCAGAACTGAAATGCTGCCTCGAAGGTTTCGAAAGGTCCCGTTTGCACGCGATACAAAGTACGCAAATTGTGCACGGATTCCTTCACCAGCAGGGGGTAATCCGCAAAAAGTTCCGGGTGGCCTCTGCTCAGCAAACGCCAGAGTAGTTCTGCAGAAGCAGCAGAACTCATGGCGCCCAGCTGGACGCGGAAACCGCCAGTGGATTCCTCGGGCGGGAGCGCCATTCTGATTCCCGCGGGCAGATTGAAGTCCCAGTTTTGAGACCAGGGGATAAATTCCGGTGCCGGTGAATCAATAGCGATCTGGGTACTGTTCAGGTCAAGTAGTTTTTCGTTTGCGCGATCGAATCCGGCGGTTGCGGCAAGCCCCAGCAAATGAATTGCGCGTTCAACGTCCTTTTTTGTGCCGATTCCGTCCGCCAGCATGGTGCCAGCGTGGTACTGGGCAGGTGCGTACCCCTGGAGTGCCGCTTTTTCGTACCAGTTGAAGGCAGTTTCCAGGTCCTGAGCAGTTCCCTCGCCGTACTTGTACATCAGCGCAATTACGGTCTGGGCCCTGGCGTCATCCATCGCTGCCAGCTCACTGAATTCGGTAAGCGCGGTGCGATAGTCTTTGGCACGGTAGGCGTCGGCTGCGGAGTCAAAGTCAGCACTGAGTGCAGGCCAGGTTAGTAAACATATAACCAGAAAGATGGCGGCTCTCAACGTTCATTGCCTCGCTTGAAGTTTCCCGTGGCACGCGCCATGGCGAGCTGCTGAGCCTCGACGGTTGCGCCTTCGACGAGATTGATAAACTTGATGGCAGCCCGTCCCTTGAGCGTTGTAACCGGGCGCCCCTGGTGGAAAATTGTAACCCGGTCTCCTTTGTGGTCATCGTAGCTAAACTGTTGATTATTCATGATATTTTATGGCGACCGGCTGTAGATCGCGGGAAGATTTTCCAGCTCTGTTATGCGCAAGGAGAGGATGATAACAAAATGGTGGTACTGCGGGCACCGGACCAGCACCGGACCAGCACCGGTTCAGTATGAGGTCGTACGAGTCTAAAATGCCGCCGTACACTTATCTATAAGGTATGGGATTGAACGTTTTCGTTGATTTCCGGTACAGTAGACTAGCAGTCAGGATCCGCCGGGGTCGGAGATGATATTGAGAAAGTCCATACACGAGCTGAAGAGCTCGCGCGGAGCGGAGGATGAGGAAAACCTCAAGCTGCTGCAGCGGGTGGCCGTAAAGGACAAGGTTGCGTTTGAGAAACTATATAGACGGTTTTTCCCGCAGTTAACACGCTACCTCAGCCGGTTGATGCGGCGCCCGGAAATGGTCGAAGAGGTGGTCAACGATACACTGTTTGTGGTCTGGGAGAAGGCCGATCAGTTTCAGGGGCGGTCCAAGGTTTCCACATGGGTTACAGGGATTGCCTATTTAAAAGGTATCAAAGCGCTTGATCGATTGAGAATGATGCCGGAACAGCAGGCCGAGAGCCTGGCGGAAGTGGATGACATCGAAGAAACCCGTAACCTGATCAGCAAGCTGGGTCTGGATCAATGGCTGTCCAGCGGCCTGGACCTGATATCTGTAGATCAGCGGTCGGTGATAGAACTCACCTACTTCTCCGGCTATTCCTACCAGGAAATTTCAGAGATTATGCATTGTCCGGTGAATACAGTGAAAACCAGAATGTTTCATGCGCGGAGAAGGTTGGCAAAACTATTACCGCTGCTGGCGGAACACAACCCTGTGAGAGTCGAGGACTTACTTCAGCAATCCAGTCAACCAGACGATATTGTTCGTTAACCGACCCGGTAAGACGGGTTTATCATTGGGGTAATTGAAAAAAGATGGGGAAAAAAGCAGGACACGAAGCAATTCTTGAACTACTACCCTGGTTTATCAATGAAACCCTGGGTGAGAAGGAACGAGACCTTGTGCTGGGCCATCTCAGAGACTGCCAGGAATGCCGATTGGAGCGCGATCGTTTACAGAATTTTGAACATTTTGTAAGAGATTCCGATGTAGCCATTCCTGATCATCGTTTCGCCTATACAAAATTACAGGCGCGAATCGAAACGGCAGAACAAAACAGGGCGAGCACAGAAGGTCTCGCGCTGCCTGTTCAATCGACAAACCATCGCGGCAGCAATTTTTTCCCGGTTGTGGGTATCGCCGCGAGCATCGCACTGGTGCTTGCATTTGTTGGCCTGGTCGTCCCCTCCGGGAATGCACCTGTCACCAATCCGGAGTTCACCACGTTGACAACAGGACCTGTGTCCATTGAAGGAACGGCACAGCGTGTCGCGTTAACATTCCAGCAACCGATTCAGGCTGCCACCATGCGTAAGGCGCTGATTGAAACCCACTCCAACATTGTTAGTGGCCCGGACGCAGACGGTACCTATCTGGTCGAAGTGCAGGTGCCTTTCAATACCAGCGTTGAGGAATATCTGCGGTCCATTCGCGAAATTGAGGGGGTTCAATATGCGAGGCTCAGTGAATGAAGTCCCTGCCGTATTCACGATATGGAAACGCGGGTGTTTATCCGTTACTGGTGCTGTTAGGCATCCTGCTGACTGGTTGCGTTACATCAGATACGCGGCCGATTGAAGAACGCATGGCCAGGCAGGTGGTGTTCACTGTCTCCAACGAACTTGCTGCTGATCCGTCAGTTTTAACCTCCTATTCTCATGCTTCCTTCACTGATATTGAACCTGCACTTGTCCGGGAAAAATCACAATCGATCATTGATGGGGTGTTGCGTTTCCATCATTTAAGGAAAGTATCCCAGTGGTCCGTTAAATCGCTAGGTCTGGAGACAGTCGTCGCAGAATTCGGCAGCAAGAAGGTACTGTCCAAGGTAATCGCGGAGCTTGAAGCGGATGATCGCGTCGACACTGTTGAGTCCGTGAAATCGTATCAGCTGCTCACCTACAATGATCCGTACTTCCAATTACAGAACTCCGTACAGAGTGATGACATTGAGCAGATTCACCGCCTGGCGACCGGTAAGGATGTCATCATAGGCGTGGTCGATACGGGCATGGATCGAAATCATCCGGAATTGATGGACCGAATCATTTATTCAAAAAACTTCGTCAGCCATGATCAGACGCGATTTGATCAGGATGAGCATGGGACCTCTGTTGCAGGTGTCATAGGTTCCGCGGCTAATAACGAACTCGGTATTGTAGGGGTTGCACCCGATGTTAAGTTGATGGCGTTCAAAGCCTGTTGGCAGGATCGCATAACGCGACGTGCTAAATGTGATTCGCTGTCATTGCTAAAGGCATTGGTGGATGTGATTGATCAACAACCGGACATTATCAATCTTAGCTTGTCCGGCCCGGAAGACCAGTTGATCAGGAAGCTGCTGAAGGCCGCGAGCGACAGGGGAATTGTCATTGTGGCGGCTGTCGCACCAGGTAACGCAACGTCCTTCCCAGCCGTGATGAAAGAAGTGATCGCAGTAGGGACTTCACTGGGTCGTGCTAACTCAGGTAACGGCCTCAGTATTATCGCGCCTGGAACGGACGTATTAACTACCACGCCAGGTGCAACCTACGCGTTTCGGTCCGGTAGCTCAATGTCAACTGCCTACATCACTGGCATTGCGGCGTTGATGAAAGAGCGACAGCCAACCTTATCAGGAGAGCAGATTCGCGTTCATCTGCGTTCGACCGCAACTAACAATATCGGTACGGTTCCGGTCGTTGACATGTGTGCAGCTGTTAGTAAGGCGGGTGAATCCTGTCAGCCGCACACCATTGTGATGGTGGACCCTTAACCATATTGCTTTGATAAGGAAGTGATGGTTTCGAAAAATTCCCGTTCAGTCTCATCTAGAATATCCACCACAGACTTGATCTCATCAATGCGCCCCGCTACCTGGCCGGACAGCGGGATGGCCGCTTCCATGTCACCACCGAAATAGAGGTCTTTGGCGGTCCCGAATTCCGGCATGATATTGTCATCTATCATCTTTTCCAGCCGACTGGTTCGCTCAGTTCTTAGTGCCCGCAGCGCCGGAGAGTGGAACTTGTTAAGAAACACCGTGCCGGTTTCCTGGGTTGCGACGATTGAATTTTTCCAGTTATCGTGCACCGGTGATTCCAGCGCGGACACCATCCGGGTTCCCATTTGCACACCTTCTGCACCGAGCGCGAATGCCGCCGCCATGGACTTGCCATCGACAAATCCACCGGCGGCGATTATAGGAACGTCGACGCGCGAGCGAACCAGGGGTAACAGCACCATGGAGGCGACCTCGTTGGGGCTTTTAAAGCCTCCGCCTTCGCCACCCTCAACAATCAATCCGTCGACACCGGCATCGACTGCCTTAAGGGCTGCGTGTAGTGTCGGCACTACGTGAAATACGATTAGCCCGGCTGCCTTAAGTTGAGCGGTGTATTTGGTGGGGCTGCCGGCCGATGTGGTGACGAATTTGACACCCTGCTCAATGACAAATTCTGCAATCTTGGGGTCACGAACAAATGCCTGGGCGATGTTCACTCCGAAGGGTTTATCAGTCAGGTCTCGCATCTTCCTGATCTCGTCCTTGATGACGTCCAGTTCACCGGAAGATGTTTCAATGATTCCCATCCCTCCCGCGTTCGAAACCGCTGATGCCAGCTGGGAACGAGCAATCCAGCCCATGGGTGCCTGCACAATAGGTAACCTGACACCGAGCATCTCGGTTACGCGATTCTGGAATTTCATAAGCTTGCCTCGTTGTTAATTCGTTTATATAGCTGGTAGGTGTAGTTAATGTTTGATTCGTAATGTTTTTCTTCGATCAGCGCGAATGCGGGTGTTGGGAACTCAGGAAAGAATATATTGCCCTGGGGTTCGCAGTCGACTGTGGTCAGGTGAACCACATCTGCCATTGGCAGGGTTTGTCGATAAATTTCGGCACCACCGGCGATAAAAATCGGTTTACCGAAGGTCTGTCCCAATGCGAGCGCCGTTTCGATTGAGCTGGCTGTAGCTGCGCCTTCGGGTTGATAGGTCTTGTCTCGTGTGATCACCACGGTGACGCGACCCGGCAGGGCACGACCAATGGAATCAAAGGTCTTTCTCCCCATCAGCAGCACGCCGTCCATGGTGATGGTCTTAAACAGTTTTTGTTCACCGCGCGCGTGCCAGGGAATTTCAGCATCATTACCGATAACATTGTTCAACGCGCGTGCGGCAATCAGGCTTAACTTCATCTACATCTGCTCAACGGTTTCTATGCCAAGCAGATCCAGTCCCTGGTGCAATGTTCGGGCGGTTAGATCAACCAGGAGCAGGCGAGACGCCTTGAGTTCCGGTTGTGCTTTGAGCACCGGGCAGGATTCATAGAAACTCATAAACATCCCGGCCAGTTCAAACAGGTAATTGCAGAGGATATTAGCCTGGTAGTCCTCGATGACGTTATCGAGGATTTCACTGAACTGCAGTAGTTTTACCGCCAACAGGCGTTCTGCGTCCTCCGTCAGGCTAAGGTCACCCGACAGGGTTTCGGTATCTATTTTTTCGCGTCTGAAAATGCTTCGAATTCTGGTGTAGGCGTACTGAAGGTATGGGGCGGTGTTACCTTCAAACGAGAGCATGGTATCCCAACTGAAAATATAGTCGGTTATTCTGTTTTTCGAGAGTTCAGCGTACTTAACGGCGCCGATGCCAACCACCCGGGCGACGTTGCGTTTGTCTTCCTCCGCGAGATCCGGATTTTTGTCCGAAACAATTTTATAGGCACGATCGATTGCCTCATCCAGCACACTGGCAAGTTTTACTGCTGCGCCATCGCGAGTCTTGAAGGGTGTGCCATCAGATTTCATGATCGAGCCAAAAGGTAAATGTCGAAATTTTTGTTGCACACCGATATAGCCTGCGGCGGTTGCCACCGCGAATACCTGCCTCAGATGAAGCTGTTGAGGCGCGCCAACGAAGTAGAGCGCTTCGTCCGTTTCCAACAATTGTGCACGGTAGCGGACCGCAGCCAGGTCGCTGGCCATGTAAGGGTAGCCGCCATCTGACTTTTGAATTATGGCGGGCAGGGGTTTGCCATCCTTACCTTTAAACTCGTCGAGGAATACACATTTTGCACCATCTGAGGTGACCAGCAGACCGTTTTGATGGAGTTCCTTGACAACCACCGGAAGATCATCGTTGTAGGCACTTTCCGCCATGATATCGGCAGGTGTCAGGGTAATATTCAGCTTGTCGTATACGGCCTGGCAATGGGTGACGGATTCGTTAATAAACCGCCGCCATAACGCCATGCATCGTTCATCCCCGCTTTGCAGTTTGACGACGTAGCCTCGCGCTTTCGTCGCGAAAGCCTCGTCCTCCCGGAAAAGTGCACTTGCCGATTGGTAAAACCGTTCTAAATCCTTGAGTTCTGCACCGAGGGCTTCCTCATCAGTGGCGATCTGTTCCATGTAGGCCAGCAGACTGCCAAACTGCGCGCCCCAGTCACCTACATGGTTGGCACGAATCACATCCTGGCCCAGGAATTCGAGGATTCGTACCGCAGCATCGCCAATCGTTGTTGGCCGCAGATGGCCAATATGCATTTCCTTGGCCAGATTGGGTGCTGAATAGTCGATCACGAACTTGCGGGTTGCGTGCTCTTCAACCCCTAGCCTGGGACTGCCGCGCACCTCGGATAGTTTGTTGGATAGAAAAGTGTCAGAGAGCGTGATGTTGATAAAGCCTGGGCCGGCGATTTCAAGGTTGAAGTCTTCATCGTTGCAGAGCACAGCAGTGACTTTCTCTGCGAGCGCTCTCGGATTGGTTTTGAGTGATTTTGCAGCGCCCATCATGCCGTTAGCCTGATAGTGCCCGAATCCGGTACGACTTGATGGTTTCACCACTGCTGGCGCGTCGGAGATCCCTGCAGCGTGCATGGCCACCAGTATTCTGGCATCAAGATGGTCTTTAAGATTCATTTCGGGTCAGCTGGCTAAAAAAGGATCGTATGTTAGCAAATTTGGCAGGGAAAGGATTCAGACCGCCGTATCTGTCAGGCCTGATTTGAATCGAGCGGCTTTCCCGTGGACTTTGCCTGATTCTGAGATTACCCCGACCCCAAATATCCCGATTTTTACCCCGACCCCAAACATCTAAATTTTACCCCGACCCGAATGGCACTTACTTAATATTGAACCGGGTTGTTTCGCGGAAGGTGCAGTGGTTCCTTTCCTACGCGGCTTGCGGCTCTCCGAGCTTCCCTCACTTGGTCGAAAGCCCCAAGGGGTCCGATGGCAGCCCCCTTTCTCCGCGCGTTCGGCGCCATCCGAACGCGGCCCGGCCTTAAGGCTGCGGAAAGGAACCACTGCCCCTTCCGCTAAAGTCTTCGAGATGGCACCTCGAACGACGGAATTTGCTTAAGTAACAGGCTAAAACGGCCTGATCTACTGCCGTTCATTGCCCAACAATCTCCCTGCGAGATCATCCTGGAAGCCTGTGCAACTTCCAATTACTGGGCAAGGCAATTCTCCGAGTTTGGACATACCGTCAAGTTAATCCATCCGCTCTACGTTCGCCCGTACGTTAAAACCAATAAGAATGATGCAGCAGATGCT
>JAJFKA010000133.1 GCA_021773555.1 Gammaproteobacteria bacterium | reverse complement strand
GTTGCGCTTCAACAACTGGGGGTTGGTATCTGTTGTTGATACTATTTGGCGGCTCCAGCGTTTACCATGAACCGCCGTATACGGAACCGTACGTACGGTGGTGTGGGAGGACGGCTGGGGTAACTCAGCCTCCTACCCGATGGCAGTGGCTTTTTTTGGGCTGAGGCTGTGGGCTAATGCCAGGGAGCAGAAATACCCAGTTGTCCGGTCCAGATGCCATAAACAATAACGATCAATAACATCGCCGCAAGGGATACACGGACCAGCAGAAGTCTTGCTGTCCGGGTCCCACCTCGTCCCTGGTCAAGCAGCAGCGTGTAAAATGCACTCCCAAGTGCAGCGAGATTCGCAAGAAAGAGTACAACGATGATTATCTTGAGCATCATGATGAGTTCAGGACCGTCGAATTGAACGCGTATTATACGTTCCGGAGAAATACCATGACAGTAAACATAGCAGAATCTGCCACGTGACCAGGACCTTTGATTTCAACTGGAAGGTCGCGGTGTTCTCCGCCGTATTCTTCACAATATTTGTCTATCTGGGATTCTGGCAACTGAACCGTGCCGGAGAAAAGATCTCGTTGCTTGAGAGCATGGAAGAAGCAGCATCACGTCCACCCGTTTCATGGGAGCAGATTGATAAAAGAAGTGTGGCGTATGCAGGATTGACCGTCGCGATTTCAGGCGAATATGATACCGGGCGCATGCTGCTATTGGACAACCGCGTCCTTGATGGCAAGGTCGGATTTGAAGTGCTGGTGCCTTTCCAGGCAGCATCGGGTGAGTGGCTGCTGATAAACCGGGGTTTTGTCCCCATGGGCCGAACCCGGGATGATGTTCCAATGATCCCTGTAATCGAGCCGTCTGGATCATTGACAGGCACGGTCTATATTCCACAAGGCGCGGAATTTTCGTTACAGACGGATGAACCTGATGCACCCACCGCCTGGCCCAGGATTGTTCAAAGTGCCGATCCGTCGGCTGCACAGGTGATCCTGGGTGAGGCACTCTTTCCACATATTGTTCGACTGGCGTCTTCTGACCCGAACGCACTTCCTCGATTTTGGCCGACGACAGTGACCTTACCCGGCCGACATCAGGGGTATGCGGTGCAGTGGTTTGCCATGGCAATGACAATCGCGATGGCCTTTTTAGTCTTTAGTTTCAGGAAAACAAAATGAGCGAAGATCGGGATAGTGAACGACGTAGCCGGATCAGATTTCTATCAATCGTTGCGATTGCCTTCGTGCCGATTGGGGTCGCGTACTTCGTTTTCTTTTACTTCCCCGCACTGTTGCCGGAAAGCACCACAAACCAGGGCATCCTGGTGCGGCCCAGTGTGCAAATGCCCACGGATATTCTGTTAAGTAATAGCCAGTGGAGCCTGCTTCTCCCGGTCGGTGACGATTGTGACGCAACTTGCGAGCAGGTTCTGTATCTGTCCCGACAGGTGCATGTGGGACTTGGCAAGGACGCAGCCAGGTTGCGACGCCTGGTTATTTCAACCGGGGAGCTTAGCCAGCGGTTTCACGAACTGCTGATCGAGTCTCACCAGAAGGTCGCTATCCTCGATCCGGACCCTCGTATCCTTGCGTTGCTGAATGGGATCATCACTGACGCGACGGCACGGTCAATCGTTTTCCTCATCGACCCGAATGGAAATGTGATGATGTATTATCGTCCGGACCAGGGCGGCAAGCCGATGCTCAAGGATCTGAAGCATTTATTGAAGATATCCAATATCGGATAGCGGCTTCATGCAAAATCGAGATGATTTCTGTAGAATTCATGGCTCAATCTCCAATCCAGGCTGACAGTGAGCGATCTGACGGAACAATATCCCGCGACGGCGCAATGGCGCGACTATCTGGAGATGTGTAAGCCAAGGGTCGTGTTGTTGATGTTGCTTTGTACGCTCGTTGGCATGTTCCTGGCCTCCACTGGAATGGTTCCGTTGCATATTCTGCTGTTCGGTAATCTGGGTGTTGCGCTTGTAGCTGGTTCCGCAGCAGCGCTGAATCACCTGGTTGATGCGGGTATTGATGCAAGAATGGCGCGAACCCAAAATCGACCCATAGCCCAGGGACGTGTCAGCAGCAGGCACGGTGCGTTGTTTGTTGCCGCGACCGGCATCGCGGGCATCGCAATTCTCGCCTTGTTGGTAAATCCATTGACCGCATGGCTTAACCTCGCTTCCTGGTTCGGCTACGGGGTCGTCTATAGCGTTTACCTGAAACGTGCGACACCGCAAAACATTGTGATCGGCGGGTTGTTTGGCGCGGCGCCACCTTTGTTCGGCTGGACAGCGGTGACCAATAGCATCGATGGTGGTGGATTGTTGCTGGTGTTGATTATTTTTGCGTGGACACCGCCGCACTTCTGGGCCCTTGCGATAGATAGAATGGAGGACTACCGTCGCGTGGATGTCCCCATGTTACCGGTGACCCATGGTGAGCTTTACACCAAGATTCATATTCTGTTGTACACGATCATCATGATTATCGTTTCAATTCTGCCTTTTCTGATTGGCATGAGTAACCTGCTCTACCTGTTATGCGCGCTGTCGCTGGGCCTGGGCTTTCTGTACTGGAGCCTCAATATGCTTTACGGCAGCAATGACCGCGCTCCGATCGAGACCTTCAGATATTCTATTTTCTACCTGATGGCGCTGTTTGTGGCGCTGTTGGTTGACCACTATCTATTTCCCGTCACCTATTTGTGACCTGATATGACTAAAGGCGTGTGGCGCACCCTGATCTGGATTTCAGGATTTATTGCACTCGTGACGGGCTTGTTTCTCGCAAACTTCCTGGCTTCGCGATCAGCCCTGTCCACTGAAGAAGCGAGGCTGCTTGGTTTCTATAGCTTCGACGCACCGAGAGAGGTTGCCCCGTTTTCGTTGACCGACCATGAAGGCAAGGTGGCCTCCAACGAATCGCTCCGGGGTCACTGGTCGTTACTTTTTTTTGGATTTACGCACTGCCCTGATATCTGTCCCACTACCTTGTCAGTATTGAATGAAGCCGTTCGGAAGCTGGAGAAACCTCCTCAGGTGTGGATGGTGAGCGTTGACCCGGAGCGGGATACACCATCGACTCTGGCAACTTACGTTCCGGGGTTTAATCCCGGGTTTCGAGGCATCACGGGAGAATTCGACCAGATAGTAGTCCTGGCAAAGGGTCTGAACATTGCATTTGGTAAGGTTCCCGGCCCTGAGCCCGGGACTTACCAGGTCGATCATTCTGCGAGTATCGTGGTGGTGAACCCGCAGGGAGAGTACGCAGGCTTTATCAAAGCGCCACATAACGCCCAGAACATCAGGAAGATTGTTAGCGCATTTCACTAAAATGTTGATTTGCACGATTATAGGAATAGTACCTATGGGGCAATCCTCAAGTGCGGTGGTACCCTTTGAGTGGCAGTTCACTTAAAATGTTTTTTAGATCCTGGACCCGGACAGAAATGCGATCCATCTCCTCGATAGAATTCCCAACAACGCGCTATCAATCCGTGCGTGACCAGTCTCTGGCGATATGTGCACCGCTCGCCGTAGAGGACTTAATGGTTCAGCCTATGACTGATGCCAGCCCGCCCAAGTGGCACCTGGCACATGTGACGTGGTTTTTTGAAACCTTTATCCTGCGTCGATATGCTGGCGACTATCAACCATTCAATCCGGCCTTCGAGTCGCTGTTTAACTCTTATTACAACGGTATCGGAGAACAATTTCCAAGGCCACGACGAGGTACGCTCTCTCGTCCAACAATCGATGAGATATATGCCTATCGTGCTTACGTTGACGAAGCAATCGCGCGGCTACTCAGGCAGGGTTGTGATGATGAGCTCGGATTCCTGATCGCACTCGGCCTTAACCATGAACAGCAACATCAGGAGCTGATGTTCACGGACCTGAAATACACGCTCGGTACAAATCCTCTTGAACCCATATATGAGTATCGTGATCCCGGCGACCCAATTACTGCCATGCCCATGGGTTTTGATGAACATTCCGCAGGGATTTATCCAATCGGTGTCACTGAAAATCGCAGTGGATCGGGTTCGTTTGCTTTTGACAACGAATCTCCACGGCATGAGGTGCTCCTGCGGGCCTATGCGCTGGGAAATCGACTGGTTACAAACGGGGAGTTTTTGGCTTTTATCAGGGATGGTGGATATGAGCGACCGGATTTGTGGCTGTCGGATGGCTGGACCGCTATGAACTCAGGTGGATGGAAACATCCGCTCTACTGGCGCGGCGCGGATGATAACTATTTTGAATACTCGCTGACCGGGTTGCATCAGCTTGATCTCGCCGCGCCCGTCTGCCATGTAAGCGGTTACGAGGCGTTCGCTTTTGCGCGTTGGTTTGGCGGGCGATTGCCGACTGAGGCGGAGTGGGAAGTCGCGGCAGCAGCACACAAACCGGAAGGAAATTTTGTTGAGACCCGGCAACTGCATCCCCGACCTGCAACTGACAGACAATACTTCGGTGATACCTGGGAGTGGACCCAGAGTAGTTACGGTCCTTACCCCGGGTTTTCAGAATTCTCCGGCGATATCGGTGAATACAACGGCAAGTTTATGGCCAACCAACTGGTATTGCGAGGTGGATCCTGTGTGACAGCGCAATCGCATATCCGTGCAACATACAGGAATTTCTTTTATCCCGCAGATCGATGGCAGTTTAGTGGCATCAGGCTTGCTAAAGATTTGTAGACCCTGGAGATCGATTGAAAACACAACTCATAGATTATTATGACACCCCCCCTGAACCCGAAGATAGCGAAGAGCAGGTGTTGGCTGGCTTACTGGCAGCTGAAAAAACCATCGCTCCCAAGTTCTTCTATGACGAAGTCGGATCAGATCTGTTCACCCGTATCACCCGCCAGCCTGAGTATTATCTGACCCGAACGGAACTTAAAGTGCTGCGTGAAAATGCAGTCAACATATCTGACCGAATAGGCCCGGACAGTCTGCTGATTGAATACGGTAGTGGTAGTAGCGAAAAGATACGCGTTCTGCTGGAGTCCATTAGACCGAAAGTCTATGCACCCCTGGATATTTCCGGTGATTATTTGACGGAATCCGCAGCGACACTTGCTGCAGAATATCCATGGCTGGAAGTGCGCGCGACCTGCGTCGATTATTCCAGCGACTTTGAATTGCCTTTCGAGATTGATGCGAGACCCGTTGCCTTTTTCCCTGGCTCCAGCGTAGGGAATTTCAGCAAGGCTGCGGCGCTGCAATTTTTGGAACGTGTGCAATGCCTGGTTGGAGAAGGTGGCGGCTTGCTCATCGGCGTCGACCTTGCCAAGGACACTGAGATCCTGAATGCGGCCTACAATGATGCGAATGGGGTCACTGAAAAATTCAACCTGAATGTATTGAACCACCTGAATCATGCCTTTTCGGGAAATTTTGATACAGATCAGTTTGCGCACGTGGCCAGCTACAATGAGCGAGAGGGTTGTGTGCAGATGTTCCTTGAGAGCCAGTCGATACAATGTGTGAAAATAGCAGGCAGAGAGATCGAGATATCAGAAGGAGAGAGAATTCATACTGAAAATTCTCACAAATATTCCCTTGACGAATTTCTCGCTATGGCGCGCAAAGCCGGATTCCAGCATCATGAATGCTGGACGGATGATCAGGACTGGTTTGCGGTAATTTTTCTGAGTTAGTCACTTCCGCTGGGATATCTCCGGATATACAGTTGTTCGGTGGCGGTACTGTCTCCCACCCGAGCACCCACCCGGGTGGAATCAGGGAGACAATCGTTCCATCAGACTAAGAAACTCCACCGGGTTTTTTAGATGAGAGCCCTCTTCGCCACTTAATAGTCTCGTCAGAGAAAAGCGAGCTGCAGCCACAAGCTGGAAAAACCCGAGTAATTCTCTCTCTTCGGGCTCCAGGGGTCGAATAGCCTCGTAACCCGCCAGTAGATGATCGGTGCGATCAGTGTCAAAACCGCCGTCAGGGTAAGTGCACCAGTCGTTGATCGTGATCGCGATGTCCTGAACCAGGTAGTCATCGCATGCGTGATAGAAGTCAATCACGCCGGTTAGCTTCGCTCCTTCGAACAGCGCGTTGTCCCGAAAAAGATCCCCGTGAATGATGCCCCTGGGAATGGTAAGCGCGTCCGCCTCGATATAACGTTCCAACACCCGTGCGAACAGTTGCTGCTGCCGCTCACTGATCATGTGGTGCACCGACTGCATTGCGCGACTCATCCAATCAGCATCGAAAGGATTGGCGCGAGCGAAATTCCTCGTGGCCAGGGTGTTATGGATCTCCGCGAGCACCCTGCCAATTGATTCACAATGATCCACAGAGGGATGAGTCAGGTGCTCACCGTCAAGCTTCGGAAAAAGCACTGTAGGTTTGCCGCTGAAAATTGTTGAAGTCATACCATCAAGCGTCTGTTGTGGCATAGGTACTGGCAGGCCATAGTGACCGAGGTGGCTTAGTAGACCGTTAAAGAAAGGTATGTCATCAAATGACAGGTCTTCCATAATGGACAGCACGTACTCCTGGTTTTCGTCATATTTGCTGGTGGTTAAGAAGTAGTTGGAATTCTCGATACCGGTCTCAATTGCTTGTGCGGAAACCAGCGTTCCGATGTCGAACATGATGAGGTATCGAGCCAGCGCGGCGTCAGAAAAGGTAGTAAATGCAGCCATGGTTACCAGTTCATAATGACCCATTGTGGGTACAGGTTCTTTTTATGATCGAGTGTTTCGAAATGCGGGGAGCCGTCAGCAGGCACCATGTAGTAGGGCTTGCCCTGTCGTGGAACAACTTTGATCATGATTAACAGGCCGTTTTGTCTGTACTCGAAAATTGTCCGGTCCTCACCCTCCACAATCTGGATATCGCCGGTTGAAAACTCTGCCGGGTCAGGCGCGGCTATGATCGAGCCTGATATCAGTGTCAGTAAGAGCAATACAGCTGTTTGACTCAATCCTGGACCGTGTCGCCGAGAAAATCGGTAAGCAATGTTTGAAAAACCTGTTGGGTTCAAAGTATTGTTCGGTCTCGGAAAGATAAACGTTGGCAAAAATGAAAAACGACTACCAGCTGGTGTTGATAGACGGCTCATCGTACCTGTTTCGTGCGTTTCATGCACTGCCGCCATTGGTGAGCTCTAAAGGCCAGGCAACCGGTGCGATCAAGGGTGTGATCAGCATGATCAGGAAACTTATTAATGAATATCCGGACACTCATGTAGCGGTTGTTTTCGACGCCAAAGGCAAGTCCTTCAGGAACGAAATTTATGCAGAGTACAAGGCGAACAGGCCGGGTATGCCGGATGAATTGCGAAGCCAGATTCCAGCGATCCATGAAATCGTGAAATTGATGGGTTTGCCGCTGTTAATCATAGACGGCGTAGAAGCTGACGATGTCATCGGCACACTCGCCCACGAGGCAACGAATGCAAAAATGGATGTTCTGGTATCGACGGGTGACAAGGACATGGCCCAACTCGTTAATGAACACATAACACTCATCAACACCATGACCGATACCCTGATGGATATCGAAGGGGTGGTTGAAAAGTTTGGCGTTCGTGCCGATCAGATTGTCGATTATCTCGCGCTGGTCGGGGATACATCGGACAATATTCCCGGTGTCCCGAAATGTGGCCCAAAAACCGCGGTCAAATGGCTGACGGCTTATGAGTCAATGCAGGGGGTGATCGAACATGCAGACGAGATCAAGGGAAAGGTGGGTGAGTACCTGAGAGAGTCCATTAGTTTCTTACCCATGTCCTATGAACTGGCCACCATCAAGCTGGACGTTGAACTCGAAGATTCTGTGAATGATCTCACCATTTCAAGTGCGGACGAGGTCGGTCTGAAAGCGATCTTTACCGAGCTGGAATTCAGGCAGTGGGTGGAAGAAATCGGTGGTCCGGATGCGCAGGTGGAAGAGAAGAGCAGCCTTGAGAGGGACTATGCCATCGTAACGGACGAGGGTGAACTGGATGCTTGGATCGCGAAACTGGCTGCTGCGCCCTTGTTTGCTTTCGATACCGAAACAACCAGTCTTGATTACATGGATGCAGAACTGGTCGGAGTTTCATTTGCCATTGAAGCCGGCCATGCTGCCTACGTTCCGGTCGCCCATGAGTACGAAGGCGCGCCTGTTCAGTTGTCCCGTGAGCTGGTAATAGCCAGGTTGAAGCCTCTGCTGGAAAATCCACAGCACCACAAAGTTGGCCAGAATCTCAAGTATGACAAAAGCGTGTTAGCCCGTTACGGCGTCAACCTTGCGGGCATCGCCTTTGACACAATGCTTGAATCCTACGTTCTGAACTCAGTTGGCTCGCGCCACAACATGGACGATCTGGCCTTGAAGTACCTGGGTCGGAGCACAATTCATTTTGAAGACATCGCCGGTAAAGGAGCAAAACAGGTAACCTTTAATCAGATTGATCTGGCGATTGCAGGAGAATATGCGGCAGAAGACGCTGATATCACACTGCAACTGCACCAGGCCATATGGCCAAAGCTGGAAGCCGAGCCTACGCTCGCAAGCGTATTCACCGACATTGAACTACCACTGATTAGTATTCTCTCCAGGATTGAGCGTAATGGTGTACTGCTTGATCAGAACCTGCTGAATTCCCAGAGCATCGAGATTGAGGTTCGCCTGAAGGAGCTGGAGCAGCAGGCGTACGAACTCGCCGGACAGGAATTCAATCTGGGTTCGCCGAAGCAGTTGCAGGAAATATTCTTTGAAAAATTGCAACTGCCGATAATCAAAAAGACGCCAAAAGGTCAGCCATCGACTGCTGAACCGATACTGCAGGAACTGGCGCTGGACTACCCCCTTCCCCGGGTGATTATGGAGTACAGAGGCCTGGCGAAACTAAAGTCTACCTATACGGATCAGTTGCCGAAACAGGTGAATGCAACAACCGGCCGTGTCCACACATCCTATCATCAGGCTGTGGCTGCGACCGGCAGACTCTCGAGCACTGACCCGAACCTGCAGAACATCCCAATCCGCACTGAGGAAGGTCGGCGGGTACGCAAGGCATTCATCGCCAATCCCGGATATGAACTGGTGGCCGCAGACTATTCACAAATTGAGCTGCGTATCATGGCGCATTTGTCCGGCGACGAAGGTCTGGTCTCGGCGTTCAAGAACGGGTTGGATATCCACCGGGCGACAGCGGCTGAAGTCTTTGGCCGGACACTGTCTGAGGTGCGCGATGATGAACGAAGAAGTGCGAAAGCCATTAATTTCGGGCTGATCTATGGCATGTCTGCATTTGGTCTGGCACGACAGTTGAATATCGCTCGAGGTGATGCACAGGAATATATCAATCGATACTTTGAGCGATATCCGGGTGTGCGCAATTATATGGACAGCACACGCGTGCGCGCCGCGGAGCAGGGTTTTGTTGAAACCATCTATGGACGCCGGCTTTATCTCCCTGAGATCAACGCCAGCAATTTCCAGCGCCGACAGGCAGCAGAGCGAACCGCGATTAATGCACCTATGCAAGGGAGTGCGGCAGATATTATCAAACGCGCGATGATCAGCGTTGATGGCTGGCTGGATGCAGATAATGTTGATGCCCGAATTATCATGCAGGTGCACGATGAACTCGTTCTGGAGGTGTCACGTGAGCACACGGAACGACTCATTTTGGGGCTTACTGAACATATGTGCGGGGCAGCAAAGCTGGACATTCCACTTGAAGTAGAGATCGGCAAAGGCGATAACTGGGACGATGCCCATTAGCGGCAGTAAGGGTCCGCATGCCGAATTCAATCCGTTGAAATATCCCTTCTTCCCGGCAAAAAACCTTAATCAGAGATTCCCTGGAGAATTATTTGACTTTGTCCCGGAACTTTATTGAAACAGGCCAGTCATAATCCTTGAAGCGCATAACTGCGTTTCGCAGCAATCTTCGGTGATTTCCCCCCAAAAAACCGAAGCCTGGGCTCTGGTCAGATCCTCCCCAACAATTGACCAGAGCCCATTCTTTTTTTAAACCCAAAGTAAAAACCCTTAACATCCAGCGATTTTTCATTGCGCTGTTTCGGTGAACCAATTGTCCAGCCGTGAAACCAGTTCCTCGAGACCGATTCTTGCCGTTGATGAAAACAACTGGACCGTCGCGCCAGTGGGCAAGGCGGCCCTGGTTTTAAACAGTGCGGCGTTCTGTGCACCGCGCTTAAATTTGTCAGCTTTGGTCAGCAGGATATGTAGTGGCATTTCGGCAGTCTGGCTCCAGTCCATCAGCATTTCATCAAATTCCCGCAGGGGATGGCGAATATCCATCAACAGGATGAGACCTTTGAGACAAGTCCGGTTGCGCAGATAGGCGTCAAGATGTGCATGCCAGTGGGTTTTCAGCGCCACAGGTACTTTCGCGTATCCATAACCTGGCAAATCAACCAGCCGTCGTGATTCTGATAGTTCGAAAAAGTTAATCAGCTGCGTGCGGCCCGGTGTTTTACTGGTCCTGGCGAGTTTGCGTTGCGCTGTCAAGGTATTGATTGCACTGGACTTACCTGCATTGGAGCGCCCACAAAATGCTACCTCGGCGCCGCTGTCCTGCGGACATTGATGAAGCTCTGACGCACTTTTGAGAAAGCGCGCGTTATTGTAGTTTATTGTCACCGTGTCCCTTTTCGATTGCCCTGGCGTCGTGAATTCGGTGGCGTCAAAACCCCCGGATTGATATATAATGCGCCGGTTATTTTCTATCCGAGGCAACCCGGACTGCTAAAAACTTGAGCGCGTGTTCTTAATTGTGGCCTTTGACTCAAATGCGAGATTTCTTCAAGGCCCTGATCTTTCAAAGAGTGCGTGTTTCGAGCGTACACCGTTCAAAGCGATAATCATGCAGCAGTGAGTGGTGCAAAACGTGTGGTTCAGACACTTTAAAAAATGAGATTCAGGAATTATCTGTAATGTTGAGACTGATTATAGGCGTATTAATAGCAACGATTGCAATATCTGCAGCTGCAGACGGGGATTCGAGCCGTGGTAAACAGCTTAATGCGGTTTGTGCTGCCTGCCATGGTGCGGACGGTAACAGCCCCGCTGGCAGCTTTCCCAGCATCGCCGGTCAAAACGCCCGTTATCTCGTCAAGCAAATGGAAGAAATCAAGTCCGGTGTCAGGTCTGCGCCGCTGATGACCGGGTTGCTCGATGCATTGAGTGCGCAGGATCTGGAAGATCTCGCTGCGTTTTATGCGGAGCAAAGTCCGGCTATGGGAGCAGCGAAACCAGAATTGGTTGCACTGGGTGAGCGGATTTATCGAGCGGGAATTAAACGCAAGAATGTCGCCGCTTGTACGGCCTGCCACTCTCCTCAAGGCGGTGGTAACAGCCCTGCTGGATTTCCACTTCTGGCAGGGCAGTGGCCGGAATATACGGAAGCCCAGCTCAGGGCGTTCCGGTCAGGAGAGCGTAGTAACGATGGCGATTCCAGGATGATGAGGATCAGCGCGATGGACCTGAGTGATGACGAAATTGCAGCTGTGGCATCCTATGTTCGCGGTATACATTAGTCAGGCCGGGAACATCACAGCCGAGAGCGGGGTCTAACTTCTTTGCAGCGTGGTCATCGATGAGCTGAGTTTGGTTACCAGCATCTCGAGCAAAAAAGTCGCAAGGCGCGTTTCGTGAACTAACCGCAGACGAGACTAACTAATTTTGAAAGGCAAACTTACTATGTTACGAAAACTATCAGTTCTGTTGTCGCTGATGTTGGTATCACTCGGATTATCGCAAACTATTGCGGCCGCTGAATCATTCGAATATGAAGAAGGTACGCATTACATCGAGTTGCAGATACCGATAAAGACGGCTGATGGGTCGCGCATTGAGGTGACTGAATATTTTTCTTATGGGTGTCCCCATTGTTACCAGTTTGATCCGATGATTACCGCCTGGCATGAAGCACTTCCCGCCGACGTCGATTTCAACAGAACACCGGCGATCTGGAATAAGGATTACCAGGTTTATGCGCAGACTTACTATGCCGCAGAAGCGTTGAATGTCGCGGAAAAACTGCATTCGCCATTGTTCCAGGCAATACATGGTGAGCGAAAGCGGCTGAATGATCCCAAGCTCATGGCAATGTTCTTCTCCGAATTTGGCGTTGATCCGCTCAGTTTTGCCAAGGTGTACAATTCCTTTGGTGTCCGTGCCAGTGTGCAGCAGGCGGAAGCGCGAGGCCGTGCTTACCGGTCAACTGGCGTACCTGCGTTGATTGTTAACGGCAAGTACCGCATCGAAGGCAAGCTGGCGGGTAGTAACAGCAACATGTTACGGGTCGCCGATTTCCTTATTCAGAAGGAACGCGAGGCGCTGCAAAGCCTGGCTGAAGCACCATAGTCAGACTTAACTCAGCAGACCCGCGTCAGTAGCCAGACGGCGGACCGGCACCACCGTTAACAGGCACACAGTTTGTGGAAACAATCGAAGTAAACCAGATTGATGAGCGGGTGCTCGGCTGCAAGGCTTCCGAGATAGTCAGTCAGCTGCCACAGCGCATTAGCACTGGTATCTTGAGATGGGCGAGTGATCTGCCCGACGATCCTGCGGTAGTTTCCAATCGGCGTATCGTTACCTATCGGGAACTGGGCGAGTTGGTCGCTGAAACCCGGGAAAATCTCAGTCGCCATGGTGTCCGACCGGGCGACCGGGTCATGCTGGTCAGCGAGAACGGCCTATCCCTGGTGGTATTGTTCCTGGCGTTATCGGAAATGGATGCCGTGAGCGTGGTCGTCAATGCCCGACTTTCTGAGCGCGAAATTAACGAAATTCATGCGGACTGTGCACCGCGCTGCACGATTTACACGACGTTGGATTCAAGCGATGCAGAGCAGCATGCCCGCCGTGATGGCGCAGCAGATTTCGCTGATTCCATGATCTCAAGTTGTGTTGCAAGTACCTCAACACCCGTCGCTGAATCGGGCGCCGATCAGGTCGCCGCCATGATCTATACAACCGGCACGACGGGTTCGCCAAAAGGCGTAATGCTCACCCATCAGAACCTGTCTTTTATCGCCTTCGTTTCAGGAAGACTTCGCAGTATCTCCCGTGGTGACACTGTCTATTGTGTGCTACCCATGTCACATGTATTTGGCCTGTCAGCAGTCTGTTTTTCGGTACTGTTTTCCGCAGGCTGCGCCTACCTTGAAACACGGTTTTCGGCAGCCAAAGCGGTAGCAACTCTCGAGCAGGAAGCCATCGCAGGTTTCCTGGGCGTACCCACCATGTATGCCCTCATACTCGAACAACTAGGTGATCGACAGCTACGTTCGCCGCAGCTTCGCTTTCTGTATTCCGGTGGGGCGCCGCTGGACCCCACGCTAAAGTCACGCGTACAGGTGCTTTTCGGGATGCCCTTACACAATGGGTACGGATTAACGGAAAGCGGACCGACTATTTGCCAGACCCGGCTTTATGCTCCGTTGGATAGTTGTTCAGTTGGCTTTCCCTTGCCGGGAGTCGACACCAGGATCCTTAACCGCGAAGGCGCAAGGGTAAAGCCCGGTGAAATCGGCGAACTCTGGGCCAGAGGCCCGAACATCATGAAAGGCTATTTTGGCAGACCAGAACTGACTGCGGAGGTGCTGGTCGATGGATGGTTCAACACCCAGGACCTGGTGTTTGAGGATACGGATGGCGGCATCAATATTGCCGGACGCAGTAAGGAACTTATTATCCATTCAGGATTTAACGTTTACCCGCCGGAAGTTGAGGCTGCGCTGAACGCACATCCACAGATCGCGATCAGCGCGGTTGTGGGCAGATCGGTGCCGGGTAACGAGGAAATTGTCGCCTTTGTGCAGTCGGTTGGCGGAGTAAAGCTTGACCGTGAAGCCCTTGAGAACCATTTGCGTAAGCTACTCGCAGGTTACAAAATGCCTGTCGAAATCATTCAGATGCAGACGCTGCCTGCGGCGCCATCGGGAAAGATTTTGAAACATAAACTACTGAATATGTTGTAGTCAGGCTATGGCTGGATCGGCCTGTAGCTGCTGGTGTATTGCCCAAGGGCTTCTCGCGCTTCATCAACTCTGCGTTTCAGGTCTTTACCCGGTTTAAAGTGCGGGACGAATTTCCCGGGTTTTTGAATACCGACTTCCCCGGTTTTAGGATTGCGAACCGTTCTGGGTTTTCTATAGTGATTGGTAAATGTTCCGAAACCTCTGATTTCAATACGTTCACCACTGGCCAGGCTTTCCGACATAATCTCGATCAGCGTATGCACGGCAAGGTCAACGTCCCTGCTGGTTAGCTGATCTAGTTTGTCTGACATACGCTTTATCAATTCGGATTTGTTCATTTATCCTGCTGCCGCGAGCGATCATAGGATATCTTACGAATATTGGGTTAATTATCAATATCTTATAGTTAATTACTAATGTATTTGATTAAAAAGCAGGCTTAATATCACTTTTACGACCACTCGAAACCGTTAACGGGGAGTGGAGAGAGGTACGCAGGACATCACTGTTTGGCGGGATAAAATCGATGCTGCCAGCGGATTGTTGCGTAGTTGAATGTTCCCTGCAACATGGGCCTCCACAGACCATGTATTTAAAGGCCTGTAGCGGATAAATAATTTGTGCTGCAACATGCTCTGGAATTCCCTGGCACTGGTAGCTTTGTTTGAAACCCGGGAGGGATTCGCTTAGAATTCGCCATGGCGAACCCGCTCGAAAATTTTCCACACCTCCCTTTCCACATCACCTTCCCGGTTGCCCTGATCTATCGGGTGCGGCGAGTTTGTCCAGATCCTTCCCTTTCCCAATTCAATGAATGGCAAGTCCCACCGCCTGACGGTGGGGCCTTGCGTTCCGGAGTGCATTAATGGCAACAATTCTGGCAGACACCTCGCGCACTTTTAGCGAATACCTACTGATTCCACGACTGACCAGCAAGAATCAGCAAGTGGAGGCGGTGGACCTGAGTGTGCCGCTGTCGGCGGTTGAAAAAAATCAGACACCCAGATTTCGCGTCAATATCCCTATCGTGTCCGCGTGCATGCAGTCGGTTTCCGGCACGAATCTGTCTATCGCGCTGGCAAGACAGGGCGGTCTCAGCATGGTTTTTTGTTCCCAGCCAATTGACTCACAGGTCGAGATGGTGCGGCAGGTCAAAACCCATAAGGCCGGTTTCGTGCAGAGTACTTCGAACACCACCGCGGATACGCGTCTGGCCGATGTCGTCGAGACCATGCAGCGCTCTGGCCATTCCACCATACCGGTCACCAGCGACGGAACTGCGAGCGGAAAGCTGGTGGGTATCATCACCGACCAGGATTTCTGGGAGTTCGAGGACGATCTGGAAAATCTGGTGCGGGATCATATGACGGCTATGGGGAATGTCATACACGGGTCTGAAGGTATCACGCTGCGTGAAGCGAACCGGCTGCTGCACCAGCACAAGAAGGATTGTCTGCCAATTCTTGATAAGTCAGGAAACCTCACAGCCCTGGTATTCAAGAAAGACTATGTGGACCACCAGAGGCATCCGCTGGAGTTGTTGGACGAATCAAAGCGGTTGTGTGTCGGTGCGGCAATTAATACCCACGATTACCGTGAACGCGTACCGGCGCTAATTGCAGCCGGTGCAGATACCCTGTGTTTTGACTCCTCCGATGGATTCACGGAGTACCAGAAAGAAGGCATCAGCTGGATCCGGGAAAACTTTGGTGCCGAAGTAGTTATCGGCGGTGGTAACGTGGTGTCCGCCGAGGGTTTTGATTATCTGGTTGAGCCCGGCGGAGTGGATTTCGTCAAAGTTGGTATGGGCGGTGGCTCGATTTGTATTACGCGAGAGCAAAAAGGGGTTGGCCGAGGCCAGGCATCTGCGCTGCTCGATGTGGCCGAGCGCAGGGATCGGTATTTTGAAGAGACTGGCCGCTACATTCCCTTGTGTTCTGATGGAGGCCTGGCCAACGATACCCAGATCGTCATAGCGCTGGCCATGGGGGCAGATTTTGTGATGATGGGCCGATATTTCGCGATGACGGAGGAAAGCCCTACACCCAAGACGGCGATCAACGGTCAGATGTACAAGCCCTACTGGGGTGAGGGAACGCACCGCGCACAAAACTGGCAACGCTACAGCGATGAAATGAGTTCCCGGAAAATGATGTTCGAGGAAGGTGTTGACGCCTACGTTCCCCTGGTTGGTCCACTCTCTGAAGTATTGGAAACGACGCTTTATAAATTGAGGAGCACAATGGTTAACGTTGGCGCAGACAATCTCAGTGCCTTCCGTGAACGCGCTATCCTGACGCTGGTCTCAGAGCAATCCGTGGTAGAAGCGGGGACCTCGAATGTCTTCCAGTTCTCACGGAACCGTGAACTTCCTGACGGTGACTGGGGTGGTGGTAGCTGACTCCCGCAGGAAGATACGTGGTGGTTGTGGTCGTCTTCGACTGGGTTATAATGCGCGTCTTTTGATGCTTGCAGGAAATGAGGAATGTTCAGATTTTTTGTCGTTGCGGTGATTATCGGTGCTGGTCTTTCGTTGAGTGCCGGAACCCGGGAAGATGCGATTGCTGAAAGAATCAAAAAGGTGGGTGATGTTTGTGTCGAAGGCACAGACTGCGCCGAGGCCAGCAGTAGTGACGTCAGCGTCGCCGCAAATTCGACCGGTGGAGCGCAGACCAATTACCAGAAGACCTGTGCAACCTGCCACAAGATTGGAGTCGCCGGTGCGCCGAAGCTTGGCGACAAGGAACAGTGGGCACCGCGAATCGCCAAAGGGCTGGATGTGCTTTATGCAAGCTCAATTAATGGCATGCCACCGGCAATGCCTGCGAAAGGGATGTGTTTCAGTTGCTCTGACGATGACCTGAAGGCGATCGTCGACTATATGGTGGATGCATCCAGATAAAAGCAATCCGGGTAACTCAGGCTTTCGCAGCCAGATCTAGCGACCCGGACTTCTGAAACCCAGCGCCTCCGTCAGGTGGTGGGTTTCAATATCGTTTGATTGTTCCAGATCAGCCAGCGTCCTGGCGACCTTAAGAACCTTATAGTACCCGCGTGCTGAAAGTCCAAGTCTGATCATGGCCTGGTCAAGTAACCTCGTGTTGTGTCCGGAAATCCGGCAGAATCGCGCGGTTTCGTTGCTCGACAGGTGTGCATTTGCAGCCTTCGTTCGCGCATTCATAAAGGTGCGCGCAGCCAATACCAGGTCGACGGCGCGTTCATGCTCATCGGATTCCGTACTGGCACCGGGATCCGATAACGCGCCTGGTGGCAGTGCGGGTACGTTGACATGCAGGTCAATCCGGTCGAGCAGTGGTCCGGATACCCTGCCCCGATATCGCTGGATTTTATCGAGGCTGCATTCACAACGATCGGTGCCGTCGCTGTAATACCCACAAGGACAGGGATTCATTGCGGCAACGAGCTGGAAACGCGCAGGATAGCTTATCTGATGATTGGCCCGGCTGATCGTGATGACGCCGGATTCAAGTGGTTCGCGTAAAACCTCGAGGACGTGGCGAGAAAATTCTGGCAGTTCATCCAGAAACAAAACGCCATTGTGTGCCAGGGATATTTCACCAGGTTTTGGTGGATTGCTTCCACCAACCAGTGCGACGCCGGAAGACGTATGGTGCGGTGAACGAAAAGGTCGAATCGCCCAGTTGGTTATTGATGCCTGCCGGTTCGAAACCGAACGAACGCATGCCACAGTGAGCGCTTCGCTCTTTGACATGGGCGGTATCAGACCAGGCAAGCGACTTGCCAGCATGGTTTTTCCGGTTCCCGGCGGGCCAGTCAACAGTAAATTATGTGCGCCCGCAGCGGCAATAATCAAAGCACGTTTGGCCGCACCCTGCCCTTTGATGTCCGATAACCTGTTGTCGATAATCGGCATCGGCGTGGGTACCGATCGTGCGGTGGTCAGGTATTTTTCCGCGCGAAGGTGACCAATGACATCCAGCAGCGTGTCCGCTATCAGGACATCCCTATATTCCGCGAGTGCGGCTTCTGCCTCGTTTTCCCTCGGCACAATGAGCACTTTATGCAGGTTAGCCGCTGCAATGGTTGCTGGCAGTACCCCCGAGACGGGTCGAAGGCTGCCGTCGAGGCTGAGTTCACCCAGAAATTCAGTACCGTGTAATGCGTTGGCGGGTATCTGCTCGCTGGCCGCAAGAATAGCCAGTGCAATCGCAAGGTCGTATCGGCCGCTCGTCTTGGGCAGGTCCGCGGGTGCGAGGTTAACGGTGATCTTTCTGTCCGGAATATCCAGATAGGCGTTCTTGATCGCAGACTTGACCCGGTCTTTGCTCTCTCTGACCGCAATCTCTGGCATCCCGACAATTTGTATTTGCGGCAGGCCGCCCAGTACATCGGCTTCGACGGTGACAAGCGGTGCGTCAATGCCGAGTTCTGCTCTGGCAAGTGCGATCGCGACCACGTGTTACCCGGAATGTTGTTGACAGGCCCTTAATGTAGCGGATCCCGGCAGATGCGCCTGTTGGGCAATCTCCCGTATTTCGGTAGGAGATTGCAACGATCGCGAATGAGGGCTAGATAAGCGCTGCATTATCGTCGCACTATAAACGTGCGTTTTGGGGAACGAGCTGGCGGGTATATGCACTATTATGGTGCTATCAAAAGTCAAGGCGCTGCTGAAGATCTGGCAACTTCTTGTTTTTAAAGACTATTGCTAACTTGGCACGGTCAATGCTCTATAGAGTTCACCTGTAAAGATCAGCTGATCTCTACCTTCAAATTTTTAGATTACGGAGTTAACAATGAAAGAACTAAAAATCCTGGTTGCTGGATGTATGTTAGTCGGTGCGTCTGCCGCCTATGGGGCATCGGTGAGTGGCAATGTTTCCCTCGCCAGTGATTATGTTTACCGAGGTATATCGCAAACAAACGAAGAAGCGACGATTCAGGGTGGTTTTGATGTCGAAGGGGAATCGGGATTTTACGCCGGTGTCTGGGCATCCAACATCGCATTCGATGGCTCGATAGAAATTGACGTATATGCCGGCTTCGGTGGACAGATCAACGATGATCTTGGTTATGACGTCGGTGTCCTGCATTACGATTACCCCAATGATGCGGGCCCCAATGACAGCAGCTTTGAAGAAATATACGGTAGCCTGAGCTACAAGGACCTGACCGTAGGGGTTGCCTATTCGCCTGACTTCTTCTTTGAGTCTGATACCGCGACCTATGTTTACATCGACTACTCTCTGGGCCTGCCAAATGATTTTGGACTGGGATTTCACTACGGCAACCAGTCCATCGACGACAATGCAACTTTCGGTACGCCGAATTACGCGGACTACTCGATCAGCCTTTCCAAAACACTTGCGGAGATCGATTTTTCGTTGACCTGGTTTGACACTGACTTGTCCAGCAAAGAATGTTTTGGTGGCGGCAAGGTCTGTGAATCCAGGGTAGTTTTTGGGCTATCAAAGAGTTTGTAATTTGGTTACATTTGTTTCCTGTGCGATCTGTTCTTGCCTGAGCAGGTCCGCCGGGGAAGCGTGATCGGCAATTTGGAGAATAGAAATGAAGTTAGTCACAGCGATAATCAAACCATTTAAACTGGATGATGTGCGCGAGGCGTTGTCCGAGATATCCGTACAGGGCATGACGGTCACGGAGGTTAAGGGCTTTGGTCGTCAGAAAGGGCACACGGAGTTGTATCGCGGCGCGGAGTATGTAGTTGATTTCCTCCCAAAAGTTAAGATTGAAGTCGCCATATCTGACGATAGTCTGGACAGTGTAATTGAAGCGATAAGTTCTGCTGCCAATACCGGAAAAGTCGGCGATGGCAAGATATTTGTCAGCACGCTGGATGACGTGATTCGCATCCGCACCGGTGAAACCGGGGGCGAGGCAGTTTGATTCCCGTGTAACCCTGCTCTCCTGCGCTTGCTATGTAAAGCTCGGCACCGGGATTATCTCAAAGAACGGACGCAGTGATGCGTCCGTTTTTTATTTGTTGAAACTAAACAGGCTCTCTATAATCCAGCGTCTCTCAAAACGGCCATTCCTATGAAATACCGGAGTACACGCGGTGGTGTATCCAACCTCTCATTCCGGGAGGCTGTGATGATGGGTCTTTCAAGGGATGGTGGATTGTTGGTGCCGCACAACGTCCCGGATGTCCGCGATCAGTTGGAAAGCTGGACTGGCTGCACCTTTGCTGAATTGGCAGGCCATATCATGACAGAGTTTGTTGATGATATACCGGAGCAGGACTTGCAGGCCCTGATTGATAAAAGTTACAGCAGATTCGATCATGACCGCATCACGCCGGTAGTACCCGTCGATGATTTTCACATCCTCGAGTTGTTTCATGGTCCGACGCTTGCATTTAAAGATATCGCGCTTCAGTTTCTGGGCAACGTCTTCGAGTACATTCTTAAAGATAGCGGCGGTTGCTTGAACATCCTGGGGGCTACCAGCGGTGATACCGGGAGTGCGGCGATCGAAGGAGTTCGTGGCAAAGACAGCATCAACATTTTTATCCTGTTTCCCGAGGGTAGAACCAGCGCAGTACAGGAACGCCAGATGACAACCGTGCCGGATAAGAATGTGTTCAATATTGCAATCGACGGGAGTTTTGATGATTGCCAGTCGTTGATCAAAAATATATTTTCAGATCTCGATTTCAAAGACGAATATCATCTGGGCGCTGTCAATTCCGTCAACTGGGCAAGGGTGCTGGCCCAGATTGTGTATTACTTTTTCGCCTGGTTCGAACTCGGCAAACCCCGGGTTTTTGATGTGGCCGTTCCCACCGGAAATTTCGGCGACATCTTCGCTGGCTATCTCGCTCGCAACATGGGATTGCCCATTAACAAACTGATTCTCGCGACCAATAGCAATGACATACTGGCCCGGTTTTTTAATACAGGAGTCTATTCCCGCGGTGAAGTTCACTTCAGTGAAAGTCCGGCAATGGATATTCAGGTATCGAGTAATTTTGAACGTTATCTCTGGTATCAGCTGGCAGGTTCAAGTGACAAGGTTAATGAATTTATGACCAGTTTCCAGCAGACGGGTACTGCCAGACTGGACTTTAATACCAGGCGCTTTGATGAGTCCTTTGTTGCCGGTTCTGCCAGTGATGCTCAGACACTGGACACGATCCAACACTATCATCAACAATTTGGATACCTGGCCGACCCACACACAGCCGTCGGAATTTGTGTTGCAAAGCGTTATCGAGACCCAGATGTCCCCTTGCTTTGCGTGGCAACAGCGCACCCGGCTAAGTTTGAAGGTGCAATCAGCCGCGCGCTACCGGGTGAAACGGTTAGTCATCCCAGGCTCGAATTGTTAAAGGACTTACCGAGTCGAAAGGAACATCTGCCGGTAGATGTCGAGGCAGTAAAGAAATACATCGTTAAAAATTCGAGCTGAATCCCTCTACCTCTGTGCTTACCTTTTCATCAGGCGAACCCTGGCAATCTCCGGCTAACATTTTGGCAGCGCAATAGCCGAGCTATTGCACTCGGGCGTTTCTACGCCTCATAAGGCCTAATCCCAGCAACCCTATCCCCAATAGTGCGAGAGCGGACGGCTCAGGAACGTCGGCGGTGGCAAAAGTGAACGCATGCCAATTTTCTCCCGGCGCTGTGGTAAATGTCAGAGTAGTTACAGGCGCATCAAAGAGCAGCACGCCATGGAATTCTCTCATTGTGAGTGTGTCGTTGGCGCCCAGAATACCATCAGTGGCATCATTGCCCCAGAATCCCTGACCTTCACTATCGATGGAAAATGATTGATCGAAATCATAGGTGACCGCAAGGCTGGGTTGCCCGACGCTCAATAGCGCCATGTATAGTGTGTTCACAGCAGAAGAAAAAGTGACGGTGACGGTGTTGGCAGAATTCAGGCCAACCTGCTCGTTAGCCGTTGGTGCGTTGTCAATCGTGCCACCAGTATAGGGCTCGTCCGCAGCGTTTGGCTGAGTCCAGTAATTGGTGTCCGGAGCGCCGGTCTGGGAGACGCCGTTCAGGTTTGTAGTGCCGCTGACATTGACAAGAACGCCGCCCATGGATCCTGTGGCTGTGGTCCCGATTACACTTGTCCAGTCGGTCCATGTCACCGGAACAGCCAGCGCGTTCCCAATAAACAGGCAACTTGCCACAGCTACCAGACTTCGAATGATAAATTTAGAGGTCACAAGATACTCCTTGGCTGATGAGTTTGTTGATCAGAACATACTTCAGTCCGAGATTGACTTTGAGGACTGTATTTGTCCTCGTCTTCTCTTCATTGACTTCTCCATTTGATCTGACGCAAGAACCATTCCAAAATTCGAAAATCATTATGAATCAATATGTTGAAATGTCTCAAAAATTGAACGGGATAGCGAGTGTAAAGTTTTTCGACATCCTTCCTGATGGCTTATGAACTAATCAAATTTCAGGACAGGATTTAACTAAGCGTCTTGTTTGCCGAGTTCGTTTAGCAGGGCGTCACGCATAGCAATACCATCGTAGCTGATGAATTTTTTGGGGCTGTGTTCAAGTACGACCCGCCTCGGTGAGTCCAGCAGTTGGACCATCACACCGGCGGCGATTTCGTCCGTTGGATTCATTTTCCTGGCGATGGCAGGTAGGAACCAATCCCTGGTTTCGCCATCGTCATGAATTGTCACTTCGGTTTTAATGGCAATTGACCGA
>JAJFKA010000132.1 GCA_021773555.1 Gammaproteobacteria bacterium | reverse complement strand
TATCCGCGAGGATGGTGGCAGGAGCTCTCGACATATCCAATAAGGAATCTGTCGAGGCATTTGCTATTGATCCCAACTTTCCAGTAGCGGATATTCCACTCGAAGATCTCGATCCGTCGCACCCTGCGTTGTTCCAGAACGACACCATGTGGGAGCACTTTGCACGCCTGCGAAAGGAAGACCCTGTGCACTATCACGCCGAAAGTCTGAGTGGACCTTACTGGTCGGTCACGCGTTATGAAGACATCATGGAAGTCGATAAAAAACATGAAGTCTTCTCGTCCCAGCAACGCCTCGGGGGGATAGCACTCGGCGGTTCCGCACGCGACGACGACGATGCGTTCGCGCTGCCAATGTTCATTCAGGAAGATCCACCCAAGCACGACGCACAGCGCAAAGTGGTTACGCCAATGTTTATTCCCAGAAATCTCGCTGAACTGGAACCCTTAATCCGCGAGCGGGCTGGTCAGATACTGGATAACCTGCCACGCAATGAAGAATTCAACTGGGTGCGCCATGTATCCGTGGAGCTCACCGGACAGATGCTGGCCACCTTGTTTGATGTACCGCAGGAAGATCGACTTAAACTGGTGCACTGGTCTGACACCGTGGCTAACCTGGGCGATCCTGATTTTTTTGAGACACCAGAAGAAGGCTTTAACGAGTTGTTTCAGTGCCTGGCGTATTTTTCTGAATTCTACGAGGCGCGAAAAAAAGAGCCGCCAAAATTTGATCTCATCTCGATGATGGCGCATGACGAATCAACCAGGAACATGACGCCCCAGGAGTTGCTCGGCAATGTGATCCTGCTCATTGTAGGTGGTAACGACACCACCCGAAATTCAATTTCCGGTGGTGTACTCGCGCTCAACAAGAACCCTGCACAATACGAAAAACTGCTGCAGAATCCTGGCCTCATTCCAAAAATGGTCCCGGAGATTATTCGCTGGCAGACACCACTTGCGCACATGGCGCGAACCGCTCTTGAGGATACCGAACTCGGCAACAAGCAGATCAAGAAAGGTGATCGTGTCGCGATGTGGTATATCTCTGGTAACCGGGATGAAAGTTATGTTGATCGTCCCGATGAATTTATTATCGATCGTGATAACCCCAGAATGCATACCTCTTTTGGCTATGGTATCCATCGTTGCGTCGGTAATCGGCTCGCGGAAATGCAACTGCGGGTTTGCTGGGAAGAAATCAATAAGCGTTTCTCCCGGGTCGAAGTGACTGGCGAACCCCTGCTGCAAACCTCAAGTTTCGTGCACGGGATTCGTGATTTGCCAGTCACGCTCAGGGACTAGGATTCTGCCAGACTGGATGTCCCGCAGGCTGGTGGTGACAACTCAATTGTGATGCAGGTGGCGACGCCTGCCTGCATCACTGCTCCCCGTTTCCCGCGACAGATACCTCCCGGGCGGTTTTGCCCCAATATTTCAGATTGTTGTCACGATTTTCACCACGCGTTCGTCATATGGGTAATGACAGCAAATGGAGCGTTTCATGACTGAAGCAACTGTAACCATTCAGGGCCAGGGGAGTTCGATTGAATCCCGACTGATCAGGGCTCAAGCGCTGGCCGGTAGCCTGTTCCTCATCTTCCTTGGTCTGCACCTCGTTAATCTGTGGCTTGCGCCCTTCGGAGTCGCGGTATTCGATGGGTACCAGGGAGTGGTCCGTGTCTTCTACCAGCACCCGATTGTCGAGACCCTGTTAGTGATACTGCCGGTTGTGGTGCATGCGGTCGCCGGGATCTGGTTGTTCGTGATACGGCGGAATCGCGGCCGCGGAAAACGCTCAAGACGCGCGACCCTGCACAGCCTGGCGGGTTTGTTCCTGCTGATATTTATCGTCGGGCATGTGCTGGCGGTTCGTGGTTCGTCTTTTTTCTTTGATGTCTTCCCCGAATTTGCCGGACTGTCGTTTTCGCTCTGGTATTTTCCGGCCTATTTTTATCCTTACTATTTTCTGCTAGCGCTTGCCGGGTTTTATCACGGCAGCCATGGCCTGCTGACCTTGTTGCGCCGCGCCGGAACCACTCGCCGCGCATTCGTGCCCGCACCCGTACTTGCTGCTGGTGCGGTCTGGATCCTGGTTTCTCTGCTGGCCATTGACGGGCGCTTTTTCGATGTTCCCGGGCGAACTGACAACGCCTTTGGTCGCCTCGCTGCAGAACTCACCGGACTCGATATTACTGAACCATGGAAGTAGACCCGCACGTCAGAGAGTTCCAGCGCCAGCACACACGGCTGTTCGGCATGGCCTATCGAATGCTGGGGTCAGTGACTGATAGCGAGGATGTGCTTCAGGACGCCTATATCCGCTGGTCAAAGACGCGTATGACCAGTGTGCGAACACCGGCGGCCTATTTGTCCAGTGTGGTATCGCGGCTGTGCGTCGATAAGCTGCGACGTCGCAAGATTGAGAAGCTGAATTACCCCGGTCCATGGTTACCAGAACCCTTGCCCACGGATCCTGAGTCCGAACTGGAACAGGCGCAGTCACTGAACACGGCCTTTTTGCTGATGCTGGAAAAGATGAATCCGCAGGAACGTGCCGTATTTGTATTGCGCGAGGCTTTTGATTTCTCTCACCAGGAGATCGGGGAGATGCTGACCGTATCCGCCGCCCATTCCAGACAGTTACTGAGGCGGGCGCGACAACGCGTTGATGGTGATGAAATTGTCGCCAACGACGACTCGGTAGTGTCGTTAGTGGAGTCTTTCTTCGCCGCCGCAAGACTGGGTGAAATGAGTACACTGCAGAAAATTCTGTGCGAGGATGTGGTGGCCTACAGTGATGGTGGCGGGCGTGCCAGTGCCGCGATTATTCCGCTGGTGGGCGTCGATCGTGTGGCGACGGTCTTCTCGCATCTGGTCCGCAACAATGAACCGGCGTTTGAAGTCAGATGGCAGCGGATCAATAACCAGCAAGGCATGTTGCTCTATGAGGGTGACCAATTGTCCAGTGTCACCACGTTTGTGCTGCGTCTGGGTAAAATCCAGCGGATCTACGTCATGCGTAATCCGGCGAAGCTGGGTGCATTCACAGAACCTTGATATAGGTGCGTTCCTTGTCCTTTAGTTCGAATCCGCAGGACGTATACAAACCAAATGCGCGGTCATTAAAACCGGCGGTTCCAATCCTGGCGCTGTGCATGCCTTTTTGTTTCATGCGTCGCAGTCCCTCGTAATTAACCTGCTGGCCGAGACCCCTGCGCCGGAATGCCGGAGGTGTTCCCACCGGCTCAAAGGAGCCCACACCCAGCTTCGAATCGACCCAGCCGATGCAGTAACTTGCGAACTGTCCATCTTCAGCTTCGATGACAATGTCCAGTTCGGGATCGAATTCCTGGATTTCACGGACGCGAAGGTATTGGTCCAGTGTAAAACTTGATGTGAACCAGGCTTCGCGATGAACCAGGACTCGTTGCGCGAAGTCCACCGGCAGAACGTGCCGCAACGACATGCCACCGGGCAAGTTCGGCGCGGGTATTTCAATATCAAGACTGCGGGTCAGTGAAAAGGAAAAATGTGCGGTCGGCTCGAATCCCTGGCTTGACACAAAATCAATTCGTTGTTGATCACCCTCCAGCACACCGAGTTGCAGGACACGATCAGCGCCGGGTGCTGTGGGTAGCCCATCTTCCAGTGCCTGCTCCCATTCCTGCATGGACGTCAGCTCCAGCAGCCACGGGTTAAGCGGCGGGAGCGCCCGACGTCTGGTTTCCAGCCAGTCGATCAGGTCGCTCCCCAGGTCATCATTCCAGTTGAGATCACAGCGTAAATCCATGCTGCACGGCGAGTTCACCTCAAACCAGGCAAATGCCGCAATGCCGAGGTCGTCATACCAGAGCCTGATGTTGGCTTCCGGGTCAGACCCCGGGAGTCGCCAGGCGACATCACTATTCAGCAGATAGCTGACTTCCGGCCAGCGAGCCTGTGCGTTGCTGGTCACCAGGGACAGCAGGTCATCAAGCAGTGATCGTTCAAAGTCTTTACTGGTGAAGCTTGCCATTGCTGCGTCAAGTCTGATTTTCGAGGCCGACATTGGAGCACGAGCGGCTTACCAACTCAATTCATACGAGCGGTAACCCTGCGATCAACAGGGACAATCCGAAAAACTCTCGTTTACTTTTCGGTCGGTAATGATAATAATTCTCATCTAGATTAGAGAGTGAGTAATTTCCATGACATTGGAAGAGGTTGGTATCCCCGGAAGCTGCCGCGTGCTTGATGCGGCCAGGGGTTACCTTGAGATTCAAAGTCGGCTCTACGCCCTTGGCTTGTTCCCGGGCGTGATGGTCAAGGTGTTGCGCCTTGCGCCGTTTGGCGACCCGATACAAATTAAGGTGGGTAATGCGCTGCTCAGCATTCGAAAACAGGAAGCGGCGCTGATCGAGGTCGAGCCGGTATGAGCGAGTTACTGCAGATAGGCCTGGTCGGGAATCCCAACAGTGGCAAGACCACGCTATTCAATGAACTGACCGGCGCCCATCAGAAGGTGGGCAACTGGCCGGGAGTCACGGTCGAGAAAAAAAGCGGTCAACTGATCATCGAAGGTCGGCACTTCGAGCTGATTGATCTGCCCGGCATTTATTCGCTAGAGCAGGATTTTCTAGGCCTGGACGAGAAAATTGCCCGGGATTTCCTTGAGTCCAGTGAGCTGGATCTGGTGATTAATATTGTCGATGCCAGTAATCTGCAGCGCAACCTGGTGCTTACCCAGCAACTGCTGGAAAAAGATGTCCCGGTGATTGTTGCCCTGAACATGCTGGATGTGGCCGACCAGCAGGGCGAGCAAGTGGATGCCGCGGCGCTGGCGAATAACCTGGGCGTTGAGGTCGCGCCGATTATTGCCTCAAGGGGAACGGGACTCGAGCATTTGCGTTCGCTCATCCTGAACGCGCCACGGGTACAACCGCGGATTACTGAAGTCGAGATCACGCAGAGCGATGCGGCAGAACCGGTCAGCGAAAAACTGGTGCGGCGATATCATCGTGCCGAGGCACTGACTGATGGTGTCGTGCAAATGGTACCCATGGAACACAATATCACCGAGCGTATCGATGCATGGGTGCTGAACAAGTGGCTGGGCATCCCCGTCTTCCTGGCGATGATGTACATGATGTTCACCATCGCTATTAACCTGGGCGCGGTATTCATCGACTTTTTCGACATTCTGTTTGGAGCCGTGTTTGTTGAAAGCACCCGGGAACTCCTCACCAGTCTCTCGGCGCCCATCTGGTTAACCGTGTTGCTCGCGGATGGACTTGGGGGAGGCATACAACTCGTGGCAACCTTTGTTCCGGTGATTGGCTTTCTGTTCCTGTGCCTTTCGGTGCTTGAGGATTCGGGTTATATGTCCCGGGCGGCGTTTGTGGTGGATCGGCTGATGAGCGGGCTGGGCTTGCCCGGTCAGGCGTTTGTGCCGCTGATCGTCGGCTTCGGTTGTAATGTTCCAAGCGTCATGGCCGCACGGGGTCTGGGGCGAGACAGTGATCGGCTGCTCACCATCGCCATGGCACCCTTCATGTCCTGTGGTGCGCGGTTGACAGTCTATGCGTTGTTCGCAGCGGCAATCTTTCCAAGCAATGGGCAGAACATCGTATTTTTTCTGTACCTGCTGGGAATTGCCATGGCGGTGTTCACCGGCTGGTTGTTTCGCAAGCAGATATTCGACACGGAAGTGACCCCGTCGTTTCAGGAAATGCCTGCCTACCATCTGCCCGTGGTACTGAACATTCTGTTGACCACCTGGTTCCGGCTCAAGAGTTTCGTGTTTCGGGCCGGGAAAACCATCGTCCTGGTGGTGATTGGCTTAAGCTTTCTGAATTCCATCAGTGTTGATGGCAGTTTTGGTAATGAAGATACCGAGGACTCGTTGTTATCGACTATCGGTATGCAAATTACACCGGCCTTTAAACCGATTGGTCTGCGTGAAGAAAACTGGGCTGCCACGGTGGGCCTGTTTACCGGTGTGTTCGCCAAAGAAGCCATCGTCGGTACGCTTGATGCGCTGTACAGTGGGCCCGCAGGTGACCCGGGACCAGTGGTGCTTTCCCAATCGGTTTCTGCTGCGGTTTTATCGATCTATACTAACGGCCAGGATCTGCTCGGCGGCCTGCTGGATCCCCTGGGTCTAGATATTGGTGACGTATCCGATCGCGCGCTGGCCGCCGAAGCGCAGGGCGTCAATGAATCAACCTTGACTAATATGGCGTCACTTTTTGGCAGTCAGTTTGCGGCATTTTGCTATCTGGTGTTTATTCTGCTCTATGCACCTTGCGTTGCAGTACTGGGCGCTATCACGAAGGAGGCCGGCTGGCGCTGGATGCTGTTGATCTTCAGTTGGACAATCGGCCTGGCCTATTACACCTCAGCGGGGATTTATCAGCTCGGTACCATCATGGAGCATCCGCGCTATTCAATTATCTGGTTGATTTCGAGTACCCTGGTATTCTGGATTGCTGTTCAGAGCCTGAAAAAAATCGGCCGCAAATCCTTACCCGGGAATCTTATCGCTGTCGTTCAGGTCGGTTAGTTTCTGGATCGGGTTTGGAATCGTGAAGATCATCACCGCGGACAGCATGTTCGCCACCGCCACGGTTAAGATCGCACCGTCATAATTGCCGACGATGTCATAGTAATATGAGGTGGCCAGTGGTGCGCTCGCGGTGATTAACAGCGTGATCGGCATGGCAGCGCTGCGCACGGCGCCGAGGTAGCGACGGCCGAAAAATGAAGCCCAAATCACTTCCTGCAGTGGAATCATGCCACCCCAGCCGAGCCCCAGGATGATAAAGCCACAATAGATCCAGATCATCGTCCCGGACTGAACCGCAAAAACGATCATCACCAGTGACAATCCGGTCAGGGCGGCGCTGGTTGCGGCCAGCGGTTTTGGTTTCAAGCCATCAATTAAAACGCCCCAGATGGGTTTTGACAGCAACGCCGGGATCGATGCGACTGTGATCATCCCGGCCGCCATGGTACGTGAGTAACCCGCATCAGTCATAAACGGTACAGTCTGCAAAAGCATGACCTGAATGGTAATACTGAACAATCCGAAGGCGAGTACCAACAGGTAAAATGAAGAAGTCCTCGCGGCCTGGCCCCGGGTCATGGAATTCTGGAAATCCGCCAGCGCCCTGACCGTCTTGCCGGAGAGTACGTCAGCCTCAGAGCGACCGTCCGGTAGCAGACCATGGTCCTCGGGTGCGCGGCGCATCATCAGTGAAACCGGCAGCACACACAGTAATGTCCCGAATGCCAGGTATTGCCAGGTTGCCCGCCAACCCTCTGTATCGATGAGAATGGTCACGACGGGTGTTAGTAACACACCGGCGAAGGATACCCCCATTGCTGCGAAGGCGATGGCACGCCCGCGAAAATCAACAAACCACTTTGCCAGGGTAACGTTGACCACAAGGTTGCCGATCAGCGCAGCACCGGCGGTCAGCACCAGGCCATTTAACACGACCCATTGCCAGAGTTGATCAATTTTACTGGTCAGATAGAGTGCCGTACTGAGGACGATAACACCGACCATCATGAAGGGTTTTGCGCCGTGTCTGTCCACCGCAGTGCCGATCACAAATCCGGTGACCGCCATGATGACCTGGCCGAGCGTTCGCGAAATGGTGTACTCCGCTCGAGTCCAGCCGAGTTCCTCGGACATCGGGATCATAAAGGGGCCAATAACATAGTTCTGGACACCCACCGAAACAAACTGTGCGACGAATGCGGCTGCAATCAGCCAGTATCCATAAAATACAACCGGATTGTTCTTTTCCATGACCGCCCTTTTTGAAGACAGGCATCTACTCATTTTCGCGCCATTTTCACAAGTGCGAGAATCCTGAGCACATTATCTGGCATAAATACAGTGAGTTCAGGCGCTAATACAGAGAGTCCAGGGGCTGGCTTTCGGTCTTCACAACAGGGCGTCAAAGTGCAAAGATGGGCGCTCACTACCAGCAGAAATACGTGTGGATATAAGAACAAGAATATCACTGGCGTTAGTTGCGGTCTCGTTGATTAGTATGGCGCTGCTGGGAACCTTCGCTTATCAAACTTCTGCGACATTGTTGCAGCAAATCTCTGTTCGACAACTCGATGCACTGGCAGAAAGTAAAAAAAGGGATCTGCTCAAGGTTTTTGAGAGCTGGCAAAACCAACTACGGCTGATTCGCGGTCGAACCGGGTTACGGGATAACCTTAAATCCTATGTCGACAGTAGTGATCCACAGGATTTACGCCGGGTGACTGTGATCATTGAGGACGCGGTGACGGCCGCCGCAGATGTGGACCGGATCACCGTGTTTGATACCGCAGGGCACGAACTCACTTCCTTCGGCAGGGTCGCCATCGAACACAGTCGGAGCATTCCGGATGAAGATGTGGCCTATATCGGCTCGTTTCCGAGTGCCTCGGGCGGATTGCGAGTTGCCTTAAGCACAGCGATCAAGAAGGATGGGGCGGTGATTGGTGGCATGGAGATTATCGTCGATGCAGATGCATTGTTCGACGTGACTCATAACTACACAGGCCTCGGTGAAACCGGCGAGGCGTTGATTGTCAAATCCAGTGACGATGAGCAGTCGGCATTGATTCTGAACCGTCCTCGACATGAGCACCAGGGCACTTCGATTGCCATTTCCAAAGATGTGCGTGCAGCGCTGGCAGGTTCAGAAGAAATCATTACCGAGGATCTGGAAGACTATCGCGGTGTCAATGTGTGGTCCGCGACCCGCTATCTGCCCGTGATGGGCTGGGGATTAATCGTCAAGGTAGACGCCGCGGAAGAAGAGAAACGGGCGGATGTCCTGAGCGAGGCGCTTTTCGATATTGCAGTGGCTTTGTCTGCATTTGCGATCATTGGTGGTGCGCTGTGGGGATATCAGCTGGCCAAGCCCATCCATGAGCTGGCGCTGGTTGTGGAGAAAATGCGTCTGGGTGATGCATCGGTTCGTGCCGAGGTGAATGGCGATGATGAGATTGCCTTTCTCGCCGAGTCCTTAAACGAACTGATGGATCATATGGAATCCGAAGCTGGTAAAAAACCGCACTGATGCTGGAATTCCTGGACTTTCTAAAACTGTTCGGCGGCTTCGTCTATCTCTTAATGGGTGGGGAGTTGCTGGTTCGTGGCGCCCTGGGTCTGTCCAGGGAAAGCAAGATCCCACCGGTGATTGTTGGCATGACGGTGGTCGCTATGGGCACCTCGGCACCGGAGTTAATGGTGTCGACATTCTCCGCGCTGTCAGGGTATCCCGGCATAGCCATTGGCAATGTGGTTGGCAGCAATATCGCGAACGTTTTGCTGGTGCTTGGTGTCCCGGTGCTGATCTATCCAATCGTTACCAACCAGGAAGGTCTGGGGAAGCAAACCAGCCTGATGGTTGGCGTCTCGTTGCTGTTTATCATCCTGTGTCTGCTGGAACCCATAACATTTTTTGAAGGTGTGCTGCTGGTCACCATTCTGGTGTGCTTCCTGATTATGACGACACGCGGCTCGGCGGTGATCCCTTTAGATGACCCGGAAGAAGAACTCGCCCGGGGCATAGGTCTGCCGAGTTATCCCGGCACCATCGCCTTGTTCATTATTATTGGTGCGGTAACGCTGCCCCTGGGTGCAGACCTTGTGGTTGAGGGCGGTGTGGGGCTGGCTTCGAGTTGGGGTGTCTCGGAAGCGGTGATAGGACTCAGCCTGATTGCGCTCGGCACATCACTGCCTGAGCTGAGTACGACGATGATTGCCGCGCTTCACAAGAGCTCGGATGTTGCCATCGGCAATGTCATCGGCAGCAATCTGTTTAACATCCTGGCAATCCTCGGCATCACGGCTCTGCTGACAGATATTCCGGTTGATCCGCAGTTCATGCGTTTCGATCTATGGGTGATGTTCGGTGTGGCGATCATTCTGTGGATCTATGTTCTCGCCAAGATTACCCTGGGGCGCATTACCGGCCTCGTCTTCCTTGCTGGCTATTTTAGCTACCTGTATGCGATTTATTGAATGTCGAGCCAACCTTGAGTGAAACCGCCAGTGCACCCGAGCATCGCTTTTCAAGGCTGACCGCGGTATCGGTTGTTATTGCGAATATGATTGGCACCGGCGTCTTTACAAGCCTTGGATTTCAACTGGTCGATATCCAATCCGTGTTTTCGCTGATGATGTTGTGGCTGGTCGGTGGAGTGGCGGCGCTCTGTGGTGCACTGACCTATGCGGAGCTGGGCGCAAATCTGCCCCGGTCCGGGGGTGAATACAACTTTCTGACCAGGTTATACCATCCTTCCATCGGGTTTATCTCCGGATGGATCTCGGTGACCGTCGGTTTTGCCGCACCGATCGCGCTGGCGGCGATGACCTTTGGAGCTTACCTGTCTGCCTCCGTTGCGGCGGTATCTGCGACCCTGTCGGCGACCTTGCTGGTGGTGTTTCTTACCCTGATGCACTGTTTTTCCCGCAAGGCCAGTGGTCGGGTGCAGGTTGTTTTTACCGTCCTTAAGATGATTCTGATTCTGGTTTTTTGTGTGCTGACGGCATGGTTGGTCGATGTTCCGCAGCCAATCAATCTGGTGCCTGACAACGCAGATATTGACATCATTTTCGGCGGTGCCTTCGCAGTGTCCCTGATCTATGTGAATTATGCCTACACCGGCTGGAATGCGGCCACTTATATTACCAACGAAATCGATGAACCACAGAAAAATTTGCCCCTCATATTATTTGTTGGTACTGCCACCGTCATGGTGACCTATCTGGTGTTAAACCTGGTCTTTCTTTATGCGGCACCCATGGCCGACATGGAAGGAAAAATTGAGATCGGTGTTATTGTGGCCGAACATGCCTTCGGCGAAACAGGTGCCAAGGTTATGGGGATCATGCTGGCGCTGCTGCTAATCTCAACGGTCAGCGCGATGGTGATCGCCGGACCCAGGGTTCTGCAGGTCATCGGAGAAGATGTCAGTGTGTTTCGATTCCTTTCCGTGAAGAATCGCCACGATGTGCCGTCTGTAGCGATTGTGAGCCTGGGTTCGCTGTCGGTATTTTTTATCCTGACGTCAACCTTTGAATCCATCCTTGTGTTTTCGGGATTTATCCTTGGCGTCAATACGCTATTCGCCGTTCTGGGAGTCTTTGTGATTCGATACCGCCGACTGAACATTGAAGGGGCATACCGTACGTTTGGTTATCCGTTCACGCCGATCATCTATTTATCGATCACGGTCTGGACCCTGGGTTACATCCTCCTGAACAGACCCGAGGAGGGCTGGACGGGTATCGCAGTGATTGTGGCAGGCGGGCTTCTCTACTTTTTTTCGACCAGGAGGGACAAACGCAGCGCTACCTGAAGTGGCTGCGTCGATCATGGCTGGTACCGCGGCAACGAAGATGTGCGCTTCAGGAGCGTTCCCGCAGGGGCAGGTCAACGAATTCTCCGGGTCGTTTTTCCACGTTCGCCGCCATGGCTTCCTGGATTTCCTCAAGTTGAAGATGGGTCGCATTCCAGATTGCGATGTAATCCAGGCCATCAGCCGTTGAGTGGTCACGCGCATAGTTAATCATCTTCTTGCAGCCATGCACCGCCAGTGGCGCTTTGCTCGCGATGTCCCGGGCGATAGCATTCACCGCGAGGAGCATTTCTTCCTGAGTATCGTAAACCTGGTTGATTAACCCCATTGAACTTGCTTCCGTCGCGGTAACCCGGCGGCCGGTGTAGGCCATTTCACGGACGTACCCTTCAGGAATAAGTTTCACCAGACGGGGAAAAGTCCCCACGTCTGCGGTCATGCCGATGTTGGTTTCGAAAATCGTCAGGAAGCTGTCACGGGTGGCGTAGCGGATATCGCAGGAGGTGACGAGATCGACTCCACCACCTATACAGCCACCCTGGATCGCAGCCAGGACCGGCACACGGCAATTCTCAATACAGTTAAAGGAATCCTGCATATGCAGGATGTGCTGGTAGAGGGTTGTGCCACGCTGCAACCGCTGGGTCTTCTTGTCTTCATCGCTGCTTGGTTGAACAATACCGCCAAAGGATGTCACATCCAGGCCTGATGAAAAGTGCGGCCCGGTCGATGAGAGCACGATCACCCGCGCCTTTGACCCATAATCGATGTCCTTGATAATTTCCGGCAACTCTTTCCAGAAGGTGGGATTCATACTGTTACGTTTTTCTGGCCGGTTAAGTACAACGCTGGCGACCTGATCTTCAATGGTGACGGCGAAACATTCATATGTCATGGGAGATATTCCATTTGGACGGGAAAAGCTGCACTCTACTTGAGTGTGATTTGGGGATCAACGCCATCTGGTTTTTACCACGACTTTGGGTTATATAGTCATGATCCACAGAGGAGGTGCGCGTGATGAGGCCGGATATTGTACGAAGCGTTTTGTTCCTGATGTTCCTGCTAACGGGCTGTGCATCGACTCCGAAGACCGACGTCACAGATGAGATGATTGCAGTCCACAACGCATCGGTAGCAGAGAAGGACCGAATTGTCTGCAAGATGGAACGACAGACCTCGACTTACATCAGCAAACGTGTGTGCCGGACCGTGGCGCAGATGGAGGCCGAAGAGGAAAGAGCGAGGGAGTTGCTGGATAGGCGGAAGGGGACTAGTGGGAGCTCGATGCAACAGTGACAGGTCTTTGAACCTGTGTTCCTGCGGATTCGAATCGCGAGTGAGACTGTCCGATTGCGGGCTCTGTTGTGTTCCGCTTCGCCGTGATTTACTTTAGCTTTCGCCCGGGTAGCTGGAACGCTAGTTGGCTTGCCGGGCGCTCTCAATTTGCGAGTTAATTCGTGTTATCAGGCGCATAATTTGTTGCTGAGCAAGCACTGCTTCTCGCCGCGTATGAAACTTGTCCTGGTACAAGTCTGGCAACATGTCTACTAACTCAGCCTTCTCTGACAGCTTTTTACCAATTCTCATAGCTTCTTCCCGGTCCATTGCAAAATCCGGGAAAGGGAACTCGATATCCCTAAATCCATATGACGCCATTTTTTGCTCCAGAGTAAGCAGGCCTTCCTGCAATTTTCGGTAGCGCTTGGTCGACTCAAAATTGAAAACCCCGAACTGATCTCTCTCAGCGCGAATGAAGTAGTAACGGCTGACCTCTTCTACCAGGTCAGGGGGCCCCAGGATACCAAGCCTACCGTTGCTTCTTAGTTCATCAAATGTATGTCGTTGAGAAACAACTGCTCTGAGCCCTCTTGGCCAAAAGAGGGATGACGGTAGCATCTGGGGGTTTTCACCGGCAACCTCCGGGTTTCTGGAAACCGAAACCAGATACTTTACGGACTCCATCGCCTGCTCGTTTTCGACTATTACATTGTTCGCCTGTAAAGAGTCTGTTTCCAAATTCTGCTTCAGCCGCTCCAGGTAGTATTCCTGCTGCGAATCCAATATTCGTTGTTCGTTCCAGTCATTGACCTGGAAGCCCAGAAAGACGCCAACGATCAGCACCAGTATCTCCACCAGTACTGCGAACCAATCGTGTGCTACAAAGTGTTGCGATATTCTCGTTACACGCACGCGAAATCCCCCTTTTCTAGTCTAATCAAGCCAGCTGACAGGTTGCGATGTCCGCTTCAACTTTCTGTTACGCAGTACCTATCGATTTTATTGATCTTGTTGAAACCTTGTACTTGACCCTGCGCGCGAGGTCGCGATCCAGCGTCACAAAGGCATCTCCCTGGAGCTGCGTTAGTGCAATGTATTCAGCATTGTAGGTGGATTCCCAACCCAGTTCGTTCGCGATCTTCCAGGCACGACGCCGAAGCACTGCATCTCCGAGAAGGCGTATCTGGAGTTTACTAACGCCCTCAAGAATGGAACGAGCGTCTTTCTCATTCAATTCACCACTGACGACGGACTCATGCAAGATTGAAAGCGTCTGAGATCGTAGAAGTGTAGGTGCGAGGAGTTCATCCTCCTCATCCATCCTGATTTTGCGCTTCACAAGCTCAATCGCGACACGAGCATCTATGACATATCGGGTCATCGTCCCAGGCCTGATTTAGCCGCATGATACCGGGTTCGGCGGTGTGGCTTCGGAAAGAGCGTTGGTAAAAAGATTGTGAAGCCATTTGCGAACGGATGTTGAGCTGATACGTCCAAGAGGCGACGCCGCAGGTGGGGGAACGGTTTGAACTTTATATCAGGGGTTTTTAGGGCCACAACAGTGCTCTCAATTGTGGGCTTCGTAGCGCCAGGCCTACCCACAAGATAATCCCTAAGTAGCCTCCAAAAAGCAAATGGCTGAATAGTGGACTCTGCGATCTCAAATGAATCGCGATGGCGCCACCTAAATACCCTGTTAGCAATATTGCACCAATTAGACTTGTTTTGGGAAAGGCATAAAGAGCCGTGCAAATGAGTAACAATAAACCAAGGCCCCTCGCCAATCTTACCGTACTTTCAAACCCCAGTTCCGATGAAGCCTTTAGTACCGGGTCGAGAGGAATTAGCTTCATAATGACGTCCATTAATAGAAACGTAATAACCAACCCGCTTAAAATTCTTCCAGTCCATAATAATAGCCCGGAAGTGATTTTTTTTTGCTAATCGTTGGTTTGGTTAATTCATAATTGCGAGTAAAGCTTAGAGTAAAGTTTTTGTTGGGTTAGTATAGTAGTTGAGATGTAAGTGGATTGGTTTGAGGCGCAAGTAGGCTG
>JAJFKA010000131.1 GCA_021773555.1 Gammaproteobacteria bacterium | reverse complement strand
CCCAACGATTCGCCAATGAGCTTTTGATACGGTCGCTCCAGGTGCGATACAGTTTTTGCAGTGTCAACATTAATTCGTCGTTGCTAACCCCTACGCGGCAAAGCCAGACCATCGATAATCAACAAAGACCTTGACTGTGGTGGGTTTACTCCGGCACTTTACCCCGACCCCATTACTTGAGGACCGAACTCGATGAACCTAAGAACCATTGTCATGCTCCTCCTTGCCTTTACCTTGTACCAGCCCTGTTACGCGGAAGAGCCAACTGCTGCATTCAGCATGGGCAATGGAGCGCAAAACTGGATCAAAACGGAAGGCGCAACCCGAAGCGGTAATATCGTGACCTATCCAGAGGTGCACATAGAGGGCAATGGTTGGTTGGTCATGCATCCTTTCGAAGATGGGGCCGCCAATGGCGACAAGTACGTCGCAGCAACCTTCCTCAAGTCTGGCACCAATAAGAACGTCGACATGGAAGTCTATAAAGGCGTCGATACCGGCGAGATGTTCATCGTGATGCTACACAGCGACTCAAACGACAATGGCATTCTTGATTTCGTCTTTGTTGACGCCCGCAATGTCATGGATCGCGCTGTGTTCGAGGGCGCAAGGATGATTGGCCACGCCATCCCAGCCCCTTAACCAAAATGATGGGGTCGGGGTAAAGTGCCGGAGTAAACGCTGGTCACTAGCCATTTGAGGTGGGTAGGACTCCTGCTATTTCTTCAAACTGTATTCTGAATTTCTTCGTACCGAGAATCATTCCTTCGTTGGCACGGCGACGGGTTTTCGCGACGACATCCGCCGCAGTGCGATTCGCCGATGAGCCTTTGATACTCTAATATTTTTTAATTGAGTCTCACCAGGTGAATGATTCAGTTAGTGCGGTATCAACATTGAGATGTCATTGCCGAACCACTCGCTGCATAACTTGACCATCGATAATCAACAAATGCGTTGAGCGGTGGGTTTACTCCGGAACTTTACTCCGACCCCACCACTACTTAGCCTGGGTCGAAGAGTGCGGCATCTATGTCGGCGAACGCCTTGAACTCGAGGGCGTTACCGCTGGGGTCGAGAAAAAACATGGTCGCCTGCTCTCCTGGCAGACCGGCGAATCGAATATAGGGCGCGATCACAAATTCTACCTGCAGGCGTTCGAGTCTGTCCCGGAATTCGCGCCATTTTTCCATTGTCAGCACGACACCAAAATGCGGCACGGGCACGGCAAAGCCATCGACCAGATTGTGGTGCAGATCGCTCGCGGCTGGCGCAGCCTGCCTCGTTTCGATTGCCTTTACCTCGTGACAGACAAGCTGGTGACCGAAGAGATTAAAGTCAGTCCAGACATCACTGCTTCTACCCTTTTGGCATCCAAGTATGTCGCCGTAAAAACGATTTGCGACGGCAATATCGTGGACCGGGATGGCGAGATGGAAAGGTGTTAGCGACATAAATTACCCCGTGAGACTCTGGTAAACCTTGGACAGTTCATCCGGTAATTGGCTGACCTCCTGGATCACCAGGTATTGTTTATCCGGGCACATTTCGCGCAGATAGTCATGACCGGACTGATCCACCGTCAGGCAGAAAGTCTGCACGTTTTGAGTGCGCGCCTCGGCAAGCGCCTTCATGGTGTCTTTTACGCCGTAGTCCCGACTGTTTCGATCCTGTCCGTAGTCGTGATCCTGGGGATAGCCATCACTAATAATAATCAATGCACGGATCCGCGATTCGGTTTTAACCAGGCTGCGGGTTGCATGTCTGATGGCGGGACCCATGCGGGTGCTGCGACAGGGTTTGATGCCGCCAATTTTTCCGCGAGCTCTGTGGTCATACGCCTCGCCGAAGTCCTTGCACAAAAAATAGTCGACTCGTTCCCTGCCATAGCCGCTAAATCCGCAAATGGAATAGTTATCCCCGAGTTGCTCCAGCGCTTCTGCCATCAGGATGACTGCCTGCTTTTCAATATCAATGATGCGAGTACGAGAAGACTCGTCCTGCTGCCTGCTCGCATAGTGGCTCAGAATATCCTCATCATCATCGTCGACCGAAAACGGCGGTGGTTCCGAGCCATCGGCTATAATGTCATCGGTTGACGCACTCATATCCAGTAAAAACAGCGCGGAGACATCCCGGTCCTTGCGCAGGCTCTGGGTATAGATGTTTTCCGCGGGCGTCAGTCCCGTCTTCCGATCAATAACGGCTTCAACCGCACGATCAAGGTCAAGGTCGTCGCCATCTACCACGCCCTTCACCTTGCGCAACATTTCCGGTTTCAGCCTGGTCAACTGTTTACGCACCCTGCTCGCCACGTCGCCATGCTCGGCCAGGGTCTTGTCAACATACTCAGGTGCTTCCGGACAATCCCGCACCTCGTATAAAGTGCACCACCTGCGACGATAGTCGTTGATCACAAAATCCCACTCATCATAACGAAATCGCTGGTCCTCCCTGACCTGGTTTGAAAGTTGCGCGGGCAGGAGTTGACGATTCTCATCCTCATTTTCCCGCTTCAGCTTCTCCACGTTCTCCAGCTGATGGTCAATTTCCGTGGCGAGCATGCCCAGACCATCCTGCACATCTCCATCCTGGATTTCATCGATATCCAGATCCGCCGGGTCAAGTGCCGTGCTCATGGAAACGGAGTCGTCCGGCACACCTTCGGTGGTATCCTCAAGGTCCACCAGCGCGAGATCCATGGCCAGTTGGCGAGTATCCATGTGCCCATGAAAAGAGATCGGCTGGGGTAATTCTTCTTCGAGCATCTGTGCCAGACCGTCATCCAGTTCCGTTTTTGCGCCGTCCCACTGTGACTGATCGCCCTCAGAGACAATCACGTAACAACGCTGCAGTACACTCAATGTATCCTGTAATTGCGCCTCCGCACGATCAAGAGACAGCACTTCCGCGTAAAGACTTACTGCATCCGCTAAATATCTATCATTTACCTCCACAGGCAGTGGTCCTGCATCAAGTCCGGCGCGGATCATCAATTCCAGTAACTGGGCTTTTCGCATGATCGGCAGTGGCTGTCGGGAGTCGAGCGCAAAAGATTTCTGGGCTGAAAACGCATCCCGAATGCCGCGAAAGTGTCGGGCCAGTAACCAGTCAATGCGCGCAGCTTCAAGAATATTAAACAAACCATGCGCGAGCACGCTGTCCTCAAATTCAGTCAAGGTGGTCTCGATGAATTCAATTTCGACAAATGTCTGATACTCAAAAAAGCCTAACTGATGAAGTAGTGCCACCTTATAAAATTCAAAATTTTCGTCCTTACTGGCAAACCAGGAGACGCTTTCCGGCAGACAGATTGAGGCGCCGAGGGTATGTGGCATATCCCGATACTGAACGTCTGAATCTGCCGTCGATTCAACCCGCAGACGCTTGCCGGTCATCGCTTCGGTATAAAGCTGCATTACCCTCGAACAGTCAGCGAAGTTTATCTGGCCGCGCAGCGACTCCAACAGTTCCACTGAAGTTGATGATTCAAGTGAGAAAAACGCCAGACCCGCGTCGATATTTGTCGATGCCACCTGAACGCCACCCGCAATCCATTGTTGTATCACCGGCAGGTCGCCAAGTGGTAACTCGTGACAATGCGAGACAAAACTGGTTACCAGGTCCACATGGCCTATTTCGGGTATTAATGAAAAGACACTACGTGACTCATTCCTGCTGATGGTCTGTATTCCCGGGAGCAAAAGCAAAAATTCCTGCAGCGCATCCTCATCGTCCGCAAAGCCCAGGATCAATGGTTGCAGGTCGGCCATGAGATCCAGGCCAAATTTCGCCTCAAGGACTTCATAGACGGACAGATAAAAGAGAAAACTGTTCGGCGAAACACGTTCCAGCTTTTCCATCTCCTGCCAGCAAATGGATTCATGCCTACTGCCGAGGAAAACGATCAGGTCCTGTCGCTCCCGATGAGCGATTTTCGCTGCCAGCGCACACCAGGCGCGAATCTCTGATTCGTTTTCTCGGAGCAGCATCGCGAATGCGATCTCAAAAAAGTCTGTCAGCAAATTCGAGGCATGCTGGAATTTACCGAGAATGGTCCTGCCCGCTGCTTCTACTTCCGGCAACATATTCCACTTCGCACCATCGACATCGGCGACTACCAGGTTTCCCAGTGCGCAGTAGTAGGTAAATCCCGGCTCGAAGGAATATCCGCAAAACTGCAGGCCATAGTCACCCCGGGCAATCAGGGTCTCAAAATCATAGCTGGCCAGGATAATCGGACTGGAAAGGATGAAGGCATTAGCAGATTCGAAGGCATGCCATCCGGAGTTAGCAATCTCAAGGCACCGGGCCGCCCATTCGATTCGCCCATGCACAGGTATGTGCTCCAGCGTGTGATCCAACAGTTCGGCGGTTGGCGGATGGACCTTACGTAACTCGAGGATAACCTCGGTCAATGCCGGCACCTGAACTAATCCCTGGGAAAAATGGTGCTGACCACTTCACCAATGGCGCGTTGAACCTCGGGGTCATCGGATACCGCAAGACATATCGCCGCATCACAGGCGCGAATGGGATTCAAGCCGCGAGAAATCAGCTGCCCTGCGTAAACCAGCAGGCGGGTACTGATGCCCTCATCGAATCCATGATGCCGGAGGTTTCGTATACGTGCACCCAGGGTTGCGAGCTCTCCTGCGGTATCTGCATCGATACCGCTTTCATGAATGATTATTTCCGCCTCATGAGCCGGGTCCGGGTAATCAAAGTCAATGGCAACAAATCGCTGCCGGGTACTGGTCTTAAGATCCTTAAGCACACTCTGATATCCCGGGTTATAGGATATCACCAGCAGGAAATTTTCATGGGCCTCAAGAATTAATCCCAGCTTCTCGACCGGTAAAATTCGCCGGTGATCAGTGAGCGAATGAATCAATACTGTTGAATCTTTTCGCGCCTCTACAATCTCGTCGAGGTAGCAGATCGCACCTTCCTTTACCGAACGGGTCAGTGGTCCGTCCTGCCACACCGTTTGGTCACCCTGGAGCAGATAGCGGCCAACGAGATCTGTCGCCGAGAGATCTTCATGACAGGATACGGTCTGCAATGGCTGACCGACCCGCCTGCGATTGTCGTCGGCATCTTCGCCGCGATAGATTCGATGCGCCATGTATTCAACAAAGCGAGTTTTGCCACAGCCGGTGGGACCCTTGAGCAGGACCGGCAGTCGTTCTTGATAGGCGGCAAGAAACAGTTCCACCTCATCCCCGAGGGCAAGATAAAAAGGCGCTTCGGTCAGGGAATAGGCATCCGGGCTGGTATCCGCGGCTGGCTCATTGCTGGTTGATTTCAGTGTCACTCTCCTCTCCATTCAGGCGGGCGTTTGTCAAGAAACGCCTGCACTCCTTCCCGGTAATCAGCTTGTTTGCTCATTGTATCCAGCAGCCGTTCACTGGTGCCCACCGCATCAGCAACACTGCGATGCTGGTCCGTGTAGATCTGCCACTTGGTTTCGCGCAATGACGCCGGTGATACCGAGTTCTTCATCTGCTGCGCATAGCGATAGGTTTCTTCCATAAGGGTTTCTGCAGGCACGATCCGGTTGACCAGATCCAGCTGAAGCGCTTCATCGGAAGTGAAAACCCTGCTGGTGAGCAGCAAATCGTTTGCCCGGGTTAAACCGATCATTCTCGGCAACAACCAGGACAGTCCGTACTCGGCCGGAAAATTCAGCTTGCCGTGCGCGGTTGTGAATTTGACTCCGGGAACGGCAAAACGGATGTCCGCGAAGCAGGCAAGCACAAGTCCAACACCGGCAGCAGGCCCATTCATAGCGGCGATTACGGGTTTGCGCAAACCAAAGTGGTAGGCAAAGGATGCGTCAAATTCAGCACGAGTCCCATAGCCCGGTTCTGCCAGGGGATCCGGTGTTCCCGGATCATAACCACCCTTGGCTACATGACCTTCCAGCGCCTGGCTATCCGCACCCACACAAAATCCCTTACCGGCACCCGTCACGACAATGACCCGAACGGATTCATCTGCATCCGCCTGGGCCAGCACCCAGCGATATTCCGTGTGCATGCGTCCTGTCCAGGCATTCATCCGATGTGGCCGATTCAGGGTAATCGTCGCGATCTCATCTTCAATCTGGTAGATAATCGTTTTAAGTTCCACTGACAAACTCCTGCACCACGGTGTCGATTTCCCCGTCGGCACCGGCAAAGAAATGATCCCTCTCTGCCAGAACTTTTATGGTCGCGTCAGCGTGTTTGAGGTGTGCGGCAGCAGCTTCGGCTGCGACGATGGTGTCTGCGGCGCCGAGAATGATAAGCGTCGGAAAACTTATCCCCGGCACTTTGATCATGCCCACCGGGGGCGCGAGCACGATTCCACGCGTCGCAGAACTCATCGCCTGCGCATTCAGGGCAACCGCGGCACCAAAGGAGTAACCGCATAGCATCAGTCGGGACGGCGAAAGTTCATGGTTCACCCAGCGCTCTACCGCCAGAAGGTCTTCAACTTCTCCCGCACCCTGATCAAATTCTCCTTCACTTCGACCGACCCCGCGAAAATTGAAGCGGATGTTGCCGATCCCACAACCTGCCAGTGAACGGGCAAGGATATCCACGCAGGAATCATGAAGGCTACCGCCGTAAAGTGGGTGCGGGTGACAGATAATGGCACAGCAATCCGCGTCGGCAGGCATATCCAACAATGCCTCGATCGCACCGCAGGGACCATCAATGGTTAGTTCACGCATAGTCAGTAAAGGTGTTCGCCAGCGCTTAATCTAGCACAGATCAGGAACGGCGCCCGCCCCATAAGCAATGTGAATGGCGCGTTCGAGACGCACAACGCGAGACTTTTATCCGGTTCCAATCCGGTTCCCGGTCGCCGCCATGCGGTACAATGCCGCTTCATCCGGAGAAAACAAATGCGTCTGGCTTTAATCGCCTTCATCACCATACCGCTGCTGGAAATGGTCATACTCATCAAGGTTGGCGGAATAATCGGCATCCTGCCGACGATCGGCATGGTCGTCTTAACGGCAACGCTCGGCATCTGGCTGCTTAAACTGGAAGGGCTCGCGACCCTGCACCGGGTTCAGGAGAAATTGCAGGCCGGGCAGATTCCGGAAACCGAACTACTCGAGGGCATTATGTTACTGGTAGGTGGCGCACTCTTGCTGACCCCCGGTTTTGTCACCGACGCCATCGGCTTCACCTGCCTGCTACCCGGATTGCGGCGTCCGCTCGCAGGCTGGATACTGCGCCAGGGTATTGTGCGAGCCGCGAGTTTCAATACCAATACTCAGCAAGGCGCACCCGGATCAACCATCGAGGGTGATTTTCGCGAGGAGCGCGACGACAGGAATATCCAATGAGCAAACTCCATCTTGAACAACTGGCACAGGAAACCGAGGCTTTCTGGCAGGAACAGATTCTGCCCAGTCTTTCCGAGTACATCAGCATCCCCAACAAGTCGCCGTTGTTTGACCCGGACTGGGCGGCACACGGCTATATGCATCAGGCGGTTCGGCATGTGACCGACTGGGTTGAGGCCCAGGAAATTCCCGGATTGTCCATCCAGGTCCACGAATTGGCGGACAGGACGCCAACCATTACCCTGGTTCTGCCCGGTGAACTGACCCACGCGGACAGCATTCTTATCTACGGGCACCTGGACAAACAACCTGAGTTCACCGGTTGGTTTGAAGACCTGGATCCCTGGAGGCCGGTTATCAAAGGTGATCGGCTTTACGGCCGCGGCGGTGCTGATGATGGCTACGCAATCTATGCGGCGATCTCGGCCATCAAAGCCCTGCAAACACAAGACCTCGCGTTGCCTGATATCATTGTGCTGATTGAATGCTCCGAGGAAAGTGGCAGCCCAGACCTGCCCTTTTATATGGAGTCCCTGGACCCGATCATCGGCACGCCCGGGCTCGTCATCGCGCTTGACTCCACCTGCGGAAATTATGAGCAGCTCTGGATAACAACTTCACTCCGGGGCATGATAATCGGTGACCTGAAAGTTGAAGTGCTGGACCAGGGCGCGCACTCCGGTGCGGCGGGGGGCATTGTTGCCTCGAGTTTCAGACTGAGTCGGCAAATCATTTCCCGGATCGAAAACGAGGTGACCGGTGCGATTACACCTTCCTTCCTGAACGACCAGATTCCCACTACCAGGCGTCAGGAAGCCATCCGCGCCGGTGAAGTTTTGCAAGGCACGTTCAAGGATATGTATGCCTTCGTTGCGGGAAGTGAACCGGTAACCAACGATCCCACGGAACTGGTGTTGAACAATACCTGGCATGCATCCCTTGAGGTGACTGGGATGGATGGCGTTCCTTCCTTAAGCGACGCGGGCAATGTGTTGAGGCCGTTTACCACGAGCAGACTGGCGCTGCGAATTCCACCCACCATCAAGGTTGAGGATGCCCTTGTCGAACTGACCCAACTGCTGGAATCGGAGGCACCCAATGGTGCGCGAGTAACATTTACGGCAAAGTCACCCAATCCGGGCTGGCACGCACCCATCACCCGCGATTCGCTGGAGACCTCACTGCAGGAAGCATCAACCGCGTTCTTTGGTGCACCGGCTATTGCCATGGGCTGTGGTGGCAGCATACCGTTTATGGAGTTCCTGGCGAACAAATTGCCCACAGCACAATTCATTGTTACGGGCGTACTCGGTCCACTTTCCAACGCTCATGGTCCGAATGAGTTTTTACACTTACCGACGGCCAGAAAACTGACTGCCTGTGTGGCGAAACTGGTCCACGACTGGGGGGACTCAGCTAAACCTTGAGCAGCGGTGCTCTGGGAGCATTAAAGCCCGAGCACAGCCTGGGCAATAATGTTGTGTTGAATCTCACTCGATCCACCGGCGATGGTATAACCCCGGTGATGGAACAAGCCGTTAGCGACCCTGTCGCAATAGTCAGGACCAACCGGTTCCGCCTCCTCGGCCAGCATCTGCGAGTCAACCGGCAGTCCGTAGTAGCCAATAAGATCGAACAACATCCGGTCCATTTCCTGCACCAGCTGGCTGCCCCGTAGCTTCAGCATGGATGGCTCCGCGCCAATGGTGCCGCCGTGATCGAAGGCTGATAATAACCTGAGTGCCGTGGCGTCAAGTGCTTCGAGAGAAATTTTCAGTTGGTTCAGGCGCAATTCCTGATCCGCATCCACTTTGATACCCCGGGTAGATTGCTCCTGCATAACCTCCTGGATACAAGACAGTATTCGCCGATTTTCTGCCACCCGAGACACCAGCAGCCGCTCGTTGCCGAGCAGGTTTTTTGCCACGGTCCAGCCCTGATTCTCTTCCCCCAGACGCTGGTTTCGGGGCACTCGTACTTCTTCAAAAAATACCTGGTTCCACAGGCGTTTGCCATTAAACGCAATCAAGGGTTCAACGGTGATTCCCGGTCGATCCATTTCAATGAGCAGGAAGGTAATCCCCAGTTGTTTCTTCACATCGGGGTTGGTGCGAACCAGCGCAAAAATATGATCCGCATGTTCGGCCGCTGAGGTCCAGATTTTCGATCCGGTCACGATATAGTCGTCGCCATCGATGAGTGCGCGGGTTCTCACCGCGGCCAGATCAGAACCCGCCTGGGGTTCCGAGTACCCCTGACACCATGATATTTCCGCGTTCAGGATTTTGGGCAAGTAGTGCTGCTTCTGCTCCTCGGTGCCGTATTTAATGATGGCCGGTCCTACCATGCTAAAACCGAAACCTTGTAGCTCTGGTGCGTGATGGCTTTTCATCTCCAGCTCAAAAAGGTGGCGGCGAACCATCGACCAACCGGTTCCACCAACTTCCACCGGCCAGTTTGGCGCCGCCCAGCCGCGGGCATTTAACGTCCGTGTCCACTCATCCTGAACCGGCTTGGGTACACCGTAACCCAGGCGCACCAGCCGGCTGACCGACTCATCCAGGTTTTCCTGAAGAAACTGCCTTACTTCCTGCCTGAAGGCAGCGTCCTCGTCTTTGAGTTTCAGTTCCATCGTGTATCTATCCTGTTTATAAGAAAACACATCATGACCATTCATCCAAACCCACCAAACGGCGACCCAGCGCCGTCAGCGTCGCCGGGGGTCCGGGCTCCGGAATTTGCTGATCCGCTATCTTCTGGTTGATCGCCCACGCAGGCGGCATTTTATTTTGCCACTCAAGGATCCGTTGTTCGCGCTCGACCGGAGTTGTGACCGGCGCCATGGTGACGTACTGCACAAATCGATGCTGGTCGGTACGATTCAGGACACTGGTGTGTGGCATCAGGCGATGGAAAACCACCAGGCTGCCAGCCGCTCCTTCCACCTGGGTAAGCTCAGCATCCGCTATCTGCGGATGACGCCGATTGTCATCACCCTGGTGTTCAGTGAGGTGAGAACTGAGGTTCTGATAGATAGCGGGCACGCAAGCAAACGCGCCCTGGTTATGGGTCGTATCATTGAGGTACACCAATCCCTGTAAGCTCAAGGCTGTGAACTTCCAGGGGTCACAATCCCAGTGAACCCGCTCGCGCCGCCAGGATTGAGTTTGCGTTGACGCCGGGGGTTTGTAAGAAACCCTGTCCATACTCACCCACAGGGCAGCGTCGCCATACAGTGCTGAGAACACCTCATGCAGGCGCGGGTGCTGACGAACATCCCACAGCGCCTGATCATGGTGCAGCGGTACAATGCCGTGCCCCGATTGCTCCCGCCGATACCAACTGGAAGTGTCGTCAACCTCGAGATCCAGATAGGCACCAATGGCTTTGATTACCCGTTCGCAGAGTTCAGGCGGGATCACGTCGGGCACCACGACATAGCCCTGTTCGATCAATTGTTGCGCAAGCTCCTGCATGTTACCGACACTTGTTAAATGGGCGGATAGTCATCACTATAACAGCCATCAAAAATTCAATCATCAGACCTGCTGCGATCCTTTAACAGACGGCAGCGAGACGATTGAACCGGCTAACCTCACAACGAAATGGCGTCTATGCAAGCCCTACTGCGCAATAATCCCATTCTCCCGGTGGTCACCCTGACCGCGGCCGATCAGGCACTGGCCATCGTTGATGCACTCTCGGCTGGTGGTATTAACATGGTCGAAATTACCTTGCGCAGCGAATTCGGGCTCGCTGGTATTAAGGAAATCAGCCGAGCCAGAGCCTCTTTCATCGTCGGCGCGGGCAGCGTAAAAACCTGCGCACTGTTCCAGTCCGCGGTCGAATCCGGCGCACAGTTCTGTGTCGCGCCGGGATCAAGCGACACTTTACTCGCCGAGGCGGCGCGCTGGGATACGCCGTTTCTTCCTGCGGCCGCAACCCCTTCCGAGGTGATGCGTCTGGCCGAGGCAGGGTATACCGTACAGAAACTATTTCCTGCTGATGCGCTCGGCGGCATTGACTATCTGCGATCGCTGGCCGGTCCTCTCGCCGAAATCCAGTTCTGCCCGTCCGGTGGAATTCACGCCGACAATTTCTCAAGTTACCTGGCACTGGCCAACGTGTCAGGAATCTCCGGGTCCTGGCTGACCCCGACAACAGCGATTGAGTCAGGACAGTTTTTGAGGATTACTGAACTGGCTAAGGTCGCGCTGGCCACCGCGGCAAAAGACAGTCCATGATTGTCACGTTTGACCTCGGCACTACCCGCCTGAAGGTCGCGGCGTTCCATCCGAATGGCAACCTGCTCGGTCAGGTTTCGCTGCGTAACACAGAACATCAGGCAGGTGATCAACGCTGGCAGTCAGCAGATGAATGGTGGACCAATTGCAGCAAGGGCTTCAGGCAACTGATGGCTGAATTCGGACTGCGTGTTGAGAACATCATCGGATTTTCCCTCTCGGGTCGTGCCGGAGCCTGTGTTTTCGTCGGTAAAGATGGCAATGTGCTCATACACCCCTGGAGCGATAATCGGCACGCCAGCGGGCTCTCTGATCTGCAACGTGAGGCTCCCACAACACCGCATTACGCCGCGACGATGCTGGCCAAATTCCTGCAGGTACGTCACAGCCAGCCGGAGATCGCGGCAAAAACGCAGCATCTGTTTTATGCCAAAGATTTTCTGCTCTTTCGCCTGACCGGTAAATCCATTACGGATCCCGCTTCCGGACCCGATGCTCCATCATGGGACTCGGCACTGCTGTCCCAACTGGATATCGACCCGGAGATTTTGCCCGAATGCCAGTCACCAACAACCATCGCTGGTCCTTTAATACAAACCGCAGCAACAGCTCTCGGCTGCCCTGCCGGTATTCCCGTCGCCGTGGGTGCGCATGACGGGGTTTGTGCAAACACCGGCGCCGGTGCAGTCGATAGCGCTAATCTCGCCATCACCCTCGGAACCCACGCCGTGGTCCGTGCGGTGATGAATAGTCATCCAGCCGGATCATTGCGTTTTTATGGTTACCCCGGTGACAAGCATGTTATTGGCGGCAATGCGCTGATGGCCGGACGCGCGTTAGACTGGTTTCTGGACAACTGGCAACAGGATGATGTCTCGGCGCGTCCACAGACCTTCGCTGACATGAACGCACGAGCCAGTAATATTTCACCGGGTAGTGACGGGATAAGCTTCCTGCCTTACCTCGGTGGCCAACTCTCGCCGAGACGCCGTCCCCGGGCAACAGCACTGTTTCATGGTTTAAGTTTCAGACACACAACCGATCATATGTACCGGGCAGTCCTCGAAGGCACAGCCTTTGGTCTGGCTTGCGCCTTTGCCCAGGTCATCGGTTGGGTCGGGGCACCCCAGACCATTAGTCTGACCGGCAGTGGTATCCTTGGCACGGTCTGGACGCAGATGATCGCGGACATCCTGCAACATGAACTGCTTGTTACCGATGCGTCCTCAGAGGGTCGCGGCGCCGCAATATTTTGCGCTATTGCGCTCGGCTATCACGCCAGTATCAGCGACGCAACTTCCGCGATGGTGAACATTTCCGGTTGCATTTCACCTGACCCATCACGCACGGCAGCCTATGCCGAATTGTTCGCGCAATGGACCGAGCTTGAGCACCTGGCCAGTCCAATGGATCGGGTCAGGACTTGAATTTTCGCCGCTGCTTCTGGTAATCCGAAGCTCAGTTCTTTATCATGAGCGCCTTCCCGTCGATCGAATAAAAGGGGTCGCCAGCCCCGTTGCGATCTTTTTCGCCCTACGGGTTGGTAACACGGTTTTGCCATTCAACCTTGCAAGTTCCCTGCTCACACATTTGAAATCTCAAAGATGTGCGCGTAAACCAACGGTTAATTGTTCATAGATGAAAGTTTTACTCCGCCTCCTGCCGTACCTGAAGGAACATGTCTGGACCTTCGTCGGTGGTATGGCCGGACTGCTGGTCGCCCGTTTCTTCGAGGCGATGATCCCCTGGTTCATGAAGATGGGGATCGATAACCTCACCGAAGCCCGCACTGGATTAGCAACTCAAGAAACCCTGATGACAACGGCGCAGGACACCCTCGCTTATCCGGCCCTGGCCATCGTGGGCTGTGTCATCGCCCAGATGCTGGTCACCATCATCAGTCGGATCCTGATTCGACGCATTGGTATGAACGCTGCATTTGATTTGCGTAACCGTATTTACTCGCACCTGCAGCTACAGGGACCTAACTTCTTCCATCAGTACAGTATCGGCGATCTGATGGCGCGGGCCATCAACGATATTTCTCTGGTCCGCCAGGTCATTGCCGGGACCACGCGAATGACCATGGTGTTGATTTTTACGGCAACGGTTGGACTGACTTTCATGCTGACCCTGTCTGTAAAACTTACCGTGGCGGTGTTATTACCGATGCCGATTGTCACGCTGGTTGCCTATCTGTATTCCAAAAAAATCTACACTTTGTCGCATAAAGTTCAGGAAGGTTTTTCAACCCTGTCGACGTTTGTGCAGGAAAACCTGAATGGCATCCGTACCGTGCAGGCCATGGCGCAGGAACAGGATGAAATAAACCGATTCACCGGGGTCAACGATCAGTTCGCCGATGACAACCTTGACCTCTTTGTGACCAGTTCAATGCTCGGCGCACTGATGCCGATTCTTGCCTCAATGGCCACCCTGACGATCATCGGTTATGGCAGCTATCTGGTAGACCAGGGAGATATCACGCTCGGTACCTTCGCTGCATTTTTTTCCTACCTGGCGTTGCTGCTCTGGCCGGTTCGGGAAGCGGGTTCACTGGTGACCCAGTGGCAGCGCGGCGCGTCGGGAACCTCGCGATTATTCGAGATACTCGATCACGAACCGGAAATTCAATCGGTTGTGCGTAACGACTTCCCGAACCTCACCGGCAAGATCACGATCCAGCATTTGTATTATCGCTACGCAAACAAGCAAAAATATGCGCTTGAAGATATCAACCTGGAGATAGCGCCCGGTGAGATGATCGCCATTCTCGGCAGGGTTGGCTCAGGTAAATCAACCTTGTTGCGCCTGTTTGTCAGGCTACTTGACCTGAGCCGGGGCGAACTGTTGCTTGACGACTATCCCATACAGGGCTTCCCGCTGGCATTCCTGCGGGAACATGTTTGCCTGGTCCTCCAGGACCCGTTCCTGTTCGCCGATAGTCTGGGAGACAATATTGCCTACGATGATCCGGACCGCGACAGTCACGAAATCTGGCAATCCGCGGATGCCGCGGCACTGCGGGGCACCATTGAGGAATTTCCCGAGGGTCTGGATACGGTGTTGGGAGAGCGTGGCGTAACCCTGTCAGGCGGACAGAAGCAGCGCACCGCACTGGCGCGTGGCTTGATCAGAATGACCCCGTTACTGATCCTGGATGACTGCTTCTCGGCGGTGGACACCGAAACCGAAGAGCATATTCTCTCCGGGCTTAAGTCCATTCGCAAAGGCCTGACCACCCTGCTGGTTTCGCACCGGGTTTCTACTGCCCGTCACGCCGACAGAATCGTTGTGCTTGAAGAAGGACACATCATCGAAACCGGCACCCATCAGGAATTACTCAGTGCCGGTGGTTTTTATGCCGAGCTTGAACAGGCGCAGAGCAGCAGCAATCGCCCTGCCAGTCGTCAAGCCGAGGGCATTTTAAGTGAGTGAGCAGCCACTGGACCACGCAATTTTTGAGGCGGACATTCACGGTAAAGCGATGAACATCCAGTATCTGCGTCGGATACTCGCCTGGATGAAACCACATGCCCGACTGGCAGCCTTGAGTATTGCGCTGGTGCTGTTTGCCTCCGTGCTGGCCGTACTGCTGCCGGTAATCATCGGCAGAGTCGTCATCGATACGGTGATCATGAACAATCCCGGCAGCGGCTTGCCGGATTTCGGGATGAACTATCTAACAGAAACCTTAAGCCAGGCAAGCGGCTGGATGAACATAACTGTTGCCTGCGTTATTTACGGTGTATTCACGGTTATCTGCCACTTCTCTTACCATTTTCACCGGGTAACGTTCGCGCGAACGGTCCTCTATTCACTCCGCGATATGCGCAAGGACCTGTTTGCCCATATGGAGCACCGACCGTCCTCATTTTACGACAAAGTCGCGGTGGGTCGTGTCATGACCCGCATCACCAACGATGTGCAGGCATTATTCGAATTGCTTATGGGTGTGGGCATGTTGATCGGCGAGTTTGTGCCCTTTTTCATTGCTTTGTTCATCATGCTGGCCATCGATGTTGAACTGACCGGCTGGCTGCTACTGGCACTGCCAATTTTTGCTGTAGTGACTTACTTCTTTCGTCAGGCGACCCGCCGGGTCTATCGACTGATTCGAAACACTGTTTCCCAGTTGAACCAGAACCTGCAGGAGAACCTGAGTGGCATGCAGGTAGTTCAGTTGAGTAATCGCGAGGATCGAAATCTCAAAGTCTACACCGCGATTAACAAAACCAATCGCCGTCAGGAAATTAATGCCATCTACCTTGAAACCAGTTACGGCGCATTCATGGATAACATGGTGAACATGGCGCTCGCGGTCATTCTCTGGGTTGGCGGCGGCTCCGTACTGCAGGAATCAATCACACTCGGCAGCGTCATTCTCTTCTCCCAGTTTGTGGATATGTTCATCCGTCCGATCCGGGTACTTGGCCAGCAATACAACGTACTGTTTCGCGCCATGGCGAGCGCGGAACGTATTTTCCAGGCACTGGACTGGCACGAGCAGGTGCGTGAGCCGGAGCATCCTGTAACCCTGCCGAGACGGATACAGGGCAAACTTGAGTTTCGCAATCTGTCTTTTGGCTATGAGCCTGATCAACCCGTGTTACGTAATGTTTCTGTGACGATTAATCCTGGCGAAAAGCTCGCGGTGGTAGGACCCACGGGTTCCGGCAAAAGCACTTTGATCAGACTGCTGGGACGATTTTATGACTTTCCTGATGGCACCTTGTTTCTGGATGACATCGACCTTAACCACATACCCTCATCAGAAGTCCGGCGCCGCATCGGGGTGGTACTTCAGGATTTTCACATTTTTTCAGGCTCGGTCCTGGACAACATTGTGCTCGGCAATCCTAATATTGGACGCGAAAAAGCCATTGAAGCGGCACGGCTGGTCCATGCTGATTCATTCATCGAGAACCTGCCCGATAAATATGACTCGCATCTGGTTGAACGTGGGCAGAACCTTTCCCAGGGGCAGAGGCAACTGCTGGCATTTGCCAGAGTACTGGCGGCAGATCCTGAAATCCTGGTTCTGGATGAGGCGACCGCGAGTATCGATACAGAAACTGAACAACTTATTCAGGCCGCGCTGCAAAAACTCATGCAAAACCGTACCTCGATTCTGATCGCACATCGGCTGCAGACCATTCAGGAAGCCGACAAGATTCTGGTACTTAAACATGGAGAGGTTAAGGAATTTGGCAGTCATGAAGCGTTAATGGCGCTGGGCGGGATCTATCACACCCTGAATGAACTACAGTTCCAGGACGTCAGCCTGAAATCCAGCTAACTGGCATCACTGTGTTTCAGGGTTTTGCTTTTTGTGCCCGATACATTCTGATACAGTCCGGCAATGTCCAGCGATCGGCTAATCAGTTTTCCCGTCAAAGTTTCATACGGCCTCGGGCAATTTGCCGAAGGACTCAAGAACGCTTCCTTCGGCCTGTTTGTTCTCTTTTACTACAATCAGATACTCGGAGTCTCCGGGACGCTTTGCGGACTCGCTCTGGGGATTGCCCTTGTTTTCGACGCCATTACAGACCCCCTGACCGGCTCACTGTCAGACAACTGGCATTCTCGCTGGGGGCGGCGACACCCCTTTATGTACTCGTCTGCAATCCCCCTTGCGATTTCTTTTTATGCCTTGTTCAGTCCCCCGGAAATGGGCGAGTACGCCTCCTTTGCATGGCTGGTGGTATTCTCAATTCTTACCCGGGCGGCCATGACCCTTTACCATGTCCCGCACATCGCCCTCGGGGCGGAACTTAGCGAGAATTTCGAGGAACGCACGGTGATCGTCAGTTTTCGTCAGGCATTCAGTACTGGCGGTGCGCTGATTGCTGTCATCCTCGCCTTCAGGGTGTTTTTTGTCGAGTCAGAGGACTATGTCAATGGCCAGCTCAATCCCCTGGCCTATTCACCTTATGCCCTGACCCTGTGTGTGCTGATGGTGATCTCAATCTGGATAAGCGGTCTTGGTACCCATAAGGAGATTCCGAATTTACCCGGCGCACCCTTGAGGCCGGAACCATTCAGTTTCGGCCGGGTATTTTCGGAAACACGACTGGCGTTACAGAACGACTCCTTCCGCTGGTTATTTATCGGCGTCATTATTGTCTTCCTCATGGTCGGTGTAGACGGTGCCTTGAATCTGTATATGAATACATTTTTCTGGGAGCTCAGTTCGGCCGACATGACGTATTATCAGATTGCCTCTCCGATCGGTGTGATTATCGGGGCGTTTTTTACACGGTATATCCATGGTCGCTGGGACAAGAAGCCCGGGGTCGTCTTCGGCACCGCCTGGTGGGCCGGATGCCAGATTATCCCGGTGGTCATGCGCCTGGCCGATGTATTTCCCGAAAATGGTACGACGACCCTGGTATGGACCCTGGTTATCATCAAGTTTATGCAGGGCGCAGGCGTGGTGCAGGCACTGGTCAGCTTCGGCTCCATGGTCGCAGATATTGCAGATGAGCATGAGTTGCAGACCGGCAAGCGCCAGGAAGGAATATTTTTTGGCGCAGTGTCATTTTCCAACAAGAGCGCATCGGGATTTGGCACTCTCGTTGCGGGCGTCGGGCTGGACATTATCAATTGGCCAACCGGTGCACACATCAAAACCGCTGCGGACATCCCGCCGGATAGCCTGTTCAATCTCGGCCTGCTGTTCGGCCCGATTGTCGCCGGTTTTGCCGTTGTTTCCGTATGGTGTTATAACCACTACGATCTTAACCGGGAAAAGCATCAGGCGATTCTCGATCAACTAATGGTCCAAAGGGCAAACGTCAAGTTAAACAGAGGGGATATACATGAGTGAATTCGAAGGTAAGGTAGTTGCCATTACAGGCGCGGGCGGTGGACTGGGCAAGGCTCACGCGCTGGAGTTTGCGCGTCGGGGCGCATCGGTTGTTGTCAACGATCTGGGTGGCGCGGTTGATGGCGCTGGTGCAGGCGATGCCGCCGATCTGGTGGTCGCTGAAATTGTCGCTGCGGGTGGCCGGGCGATTGCAAACAAGGCATCGGTTTCGGACCGGGCCGGTGCCATGAGTATTATCACGGATGCAGTTGATGCCTTTGGCACCATCGACATCCTGGTCAACAATGCGGGAATCCTGCGCGACAAGTCATTCAAGAATATGACGCTGGACGAGTGGGATCTGGTGATGAATGTTCATATGAACGGCACAGCCTACGTAACCCACGCAGCCTGGCCAATCATGTATGAGAAAAACTACGGCAGGATTGTGTTCACCTCATCCGGTTCAGGCATCTGGGGTAATTTCGGTCAGTCAAACTATGGCGCTGCCAAGATGGGGATGCTCGGATTGATGAACGTACTCGCCATGGAAGGATTGAGTCACAATATCAAGATCAATTGCCTGGCACCCGGGGCTGCCACAAGGATGACTGCCAACCTGCCAGGTCGCGACCCGATCGATGTTGACAATCCCCCACCGGAACGCTCACCGGCTCTGGTGACCCCGGCGGTAATTTATATGTGCAGTGAGGATGCACCGACCGGAAAAGTCATCCAGGCGGCGAGCGGAAATTTCTCAACCGCTGCGATGTACGCTAACGATGGTGCCAGGCTCGGTACCGATGTCAGCTATGAGACATTCCTTGAAAATCTTGACGCCATTACTGATATGTCGGCTGCCGAGGACGGCGTTGCCCGACGTAGAAGAATGCGCGCGGCACAACAAAAGACTTAGATCTCAAGGAACAGAACGCAAACCGGTGCCGGCACAAAGATTTCTGTGCCGGTGGCGGTCAGCTTCCCGGTTTGAGCGTCGACGTCAAAACAGCACAAATTGTTGCTGTCCCGATTGGCAACAACCAACAATTCCCCATCCAGGCTGAAACTGAAATGTCGGGGATGGACTCCCCCTGATCCAATATGCTGACGCGGCATGGGCCTGCCCTGCGCTTCAATTTCAAAAACCGCAATACTGTCATGACCTCTGTTGGAGACGTAAACGAAACGCCCCTGTCCGCTCAGCTGCACCTCACCGCAATAGCTCAAACCCGCAAAGTCTGCGGGCAAGGCACTGGTCACATACTGACGAGTCAACGCACCACCGGCATCCACCGAGAATGTGACCAGGGTATTGTCGAGCTCATTGATCACATAACAATAGTTGCCAGACTGATCAAAACAAAAATGTCGAGGCCCGGCACCGGCATGCACCGGGCTCGACTCTGCCCGCTCCGCAGCCACAATTCCGGCTTCATCAATCGGATATCGCACTAGTTGATCCAGACCCAGGTCGGCGAAATAGATGTTTTTGCCCAGGCTTGCGAGCCTGCCTGAATGGACATGTGCGCTGCTTTGTCGCTCCGGGTCGACACTGTGACCGCTATGCTGGACATGGCTCTGACATTGCCTCACCCTGCCCTGCGCATCCAGTGACAGCGAGGTAAAAGAGCCGCCACTGTAGTTCGAAACAATGAGAAACCTGCCGCCGGGATCAATCTCCAGGTGACAGGGGTCTGCGCCCAGCGAGGTTACCTGTGAGCTGCGCTGAAGCGCTGCCGCTGTCACCATAAAGGAGGACACAGCGCCACCTCTGCCCTGGAAATCACCGATCTCGTTAACCGCGTAAACTACATTCAGCGTTGGATGCTGTGCCAGAAAGGAAGGATTATCGATACCCCTGGTTACCGCGCATGCCTCGATGTCGTGCGTTGCAGGATCGTAATCAAATGCGTAGATCCCTTCCGACTCGGTGTTTCTGGTATAGGTTCCGATGAGCAGTTGTGTCGCCATATGGAGCTCCGTAAAAGCGCGCTAATTTCGTTCCGGGGCATAGTACATTACAATGGCGCCATGAGATTCCTGCTCCACTATGCAATCCCGGCAACTGTATCCCTGACCTTCGGCCTGGTTTTTGGATTATGGTTAGGTGATAGCACACCCGACTCTGCCGCACCCCTGGTAACCAACCGGTCTGTTTCACAATCAAGCCCCGTCATTCCATCAGTACCCGTGACCGAGGCACAACACAAATTCAGCGAGATCCGCGGTTTCGATACTATATTCGAAAAACTCCATTTTACTTATCAGTTAGCCAGTAACAGCAACCTGGCTGAGCTCACCGAAATGCTCGAGCAGGTCGTCGGCGACCCGGACCCGTTGTTGAGTCACAACGTCGCTGGAATTCTTCTGGAGAAGATGCTGGTCATTGATCCTCTCCACGCATTAGCCTTTATAGATTCGCACCGGGAAATGGAAAAACGGTATTTCACCGCGCATATCCTCACCAGCTGGGTCAGGCACGACCCGGACAGCGCGATCGACTATTTCAAGGGAATCAATAACCAACAGCTTCAATATGCCATTGGTGCGCGGTTACTGGATGACCCAACATTGGAGCACACTGGATTAATTAGCGAGATTGAACTTGCCCTCGGCCCCCAATCCGAGCAATTGCTGGAACAGGCAAGACTCAAACGCATGGCCCCTGCGAGTGCATTCGAGGAGGCCATACTGCGCACCGATCACAGACGCCAGGGAGCCATGATGCGGGCAATCGGTCGATGGTTCCAACAGGATCCCGATGGCGCCCTGCAACGTATCACGGGCCTGGCTAACACGGCGGAAAGAGACCAGTTACTGCAAATGGTCATTTCCATCCAGGCACAACAGGATCCACGTGCTGCACTTAACACGATTCGAAATTTCGCGCCTGATAATCTCAACCTGAGACGGCAGGCGCTGTCGATTTTCGCCCAGCGAGACCCGGTAGGCTCCCTGGCCAGTGTTGAAGCCTGGGTGGCGGAGACAGGCAACTATGACCTGGTTGGCAGATTAGTCGCCAAATGGATCCTGCTTGACGAGACTTCCGCACTGGCCTATTTAAGTACAGTGCCCCAGGGCAGCAGGACCCAGGTTTACCAGAACCTGGCCCATGCCTACATCAGTGTCTCCCCGGTTAATGGCATGAACTGGCTGATGAGCCTGGGTCCGGAATTCGACCAGACCGTCAAACGTTCGGCCCTTAATAGCCTCGGCAATCACCCTGATGTGGCCGAAGGCTGGATCAGCCGGCTTACCGGAGAACCGGAATTACAAAGTATCCTGTTGGCGCAGGTTGCCGGCAGAAAAGCCCAGGTGAATCCCGTACAGGCCTATCAGTGGCTGCAACAGTACCGAAACAGCCAGGCTTACCAACAGGCGAGCATTGGTGTCTTACACGCCTGGGCACAAACCGATCCGGCAACGGTTGCCAATATGATCGATTCGCGACTGGATGATCCCGCCTATGCCCAGATTGTGATGAACACCGCAGGCGCCTGGGTAAGCAAGGATCAAGACGCGGCGCTCTCCTGGATCGATGCGCTGCCCTCGTCTGATGCAAAAGTACACGCTGTGAACAGTGTTATTCATCGCCTTGCAGACCCGGATGTGCTCATCCCATTGATCAAGGATCTACCTCTCAGTGCACAGTCCAGCGTGAAGTTGCAATTGGCCCATTCGTGGGCGCAAAAATCGCCCGGGCAGATTGACGCCATCATCCAGCAACTTGAGTTGAATGAGGCCAATGCCGACGCTTTAAGAAACCAGACGATGAATTCCAGCGGGCTTGATCCACGTGTCTTCAATTCCGGCCGGATCAGGCAACTCTCAGGTTTTTCACCCACAACCAGCAATCGCTAGGAATAGTCATGATCAAAATTGTGAGCAGTTCCCGGGCAGGGTTCCCTAAATCATGACAGCACGGGTGATCCGTGGAGGTCTGGTCTTCGACGCCGACAAAGATGATTTCGTCGCTATGGATGTGTTGGTTGAGGACGGTCTCATTGCCGGTCTTGGGCCTGATCTCGTTGCGGAACAGTCACTGGATGCAACGGGTATGTACGTGACACCCGGTTTGATCGACCTGCACTGTCATATATTCAATCATCCGCTGTATAACAATTCGCGGCTGGATGCTGATCGGATTGGTGTCTCTCAGGGCGTTACCTGCCTCATCGACACGGGTTCTGCCGGTCCGCTGATGATTGATGCTTTCAAGGAATTCGTAATTGATCGGCAACAGACGGCCGCCTTTGCGCTGTGTAACATTGGCTCGCCAGGACTACCCGGCCTGACCGGTGGCCACTCATCGACACCCGAACTGGTGTCGCTGGCGGGCACAGTGAAGGCTATCGAACGAAATCCGGAGTGGATTCTGGGCGTCAAGGTGCTCGCATCCTCATCGCACACGGGTCTGCTTGGAATCGAGGCCGTAAAGATTGGTCGCAAAGCCGCAGAACTGACTAACACGCCATTGATGGTACATCTCGGCAACGCGCCACCGCTGGTAGAAGAAGTACTGGATCTGCTGCGTCCCGGTGATATCGTGACCCACGCTTACCATGGAAAAGTTGGCGGTGTACTTGGATATGGCGGCATCGTCATTCCGGAATTCAAAGCAGCGGTTGCACGCGGCGTTATTGTTGATATAGCCCATGGCAGATCCTCTTTCTCGTTCGACACCTGCGAGCAGGCATTGCAACAGGGTATGCCGGTACACACCATCAGCAGCGACCTGCATCGCGGTAACATTGACCGGTACGTCGTGTCGCTTGCACGAACCATGACCAAGTTTCGCACCCTCGGAATGACCCTGGCGCAGGTTGTTCGCGCCACCACCGTGACACCGGCAGCTGCGTTAGGTCTGGGCCAGCATGGATTCGGAAAAATCGAGATTGGCCAGGCTGCTAACATCAGCGTCTTTCGCGAAACCAGTGAGCAACGTGAACTCGAGGACTCAGAAGGCGAGGTCCGTCTCAGTAACTGTTGGATAGAACCAGTCCATGCGATGGTTCGGGGCAGGTTATACGACGCGGAGGCCAACATTTAATGCCGACAATGACACGAGTAATTAATGCGGCTGGCAAGCTGACCGCGCTGGGTGGTTCCGCCCAATCGGACGCGGTCGCTGCAGCAATGGCAAAGTCGGCCACTGAACATGTGGATCTTGCCGCACTCAGGGCTTTCGCGGGACAGCGGGTGGCAGAATTAACCGGGGCGCAGGCCGCGTGTATCACAACCGGCGCCGCTGCTGGTATTGCCATTGGTACTGCGGCGCTCACCTGCGGTGCGGATCTCGCTAAAGTTCGCGGCCTGCCTCTGGTCGAGCGAAGACATTCCATTGCACTGCTGGCCGGTCACGCAATTAATTTTGGTGCGAGTATCGAGCAGATGATCCGTATTGGCGGGGGTACCCCGTTGCTGGTTGGCGATACCAACGCCGTACCCGCACAGCTACTGGACGACTGTCTTGCTGGTTGCACCGGTTTTCTCTATGTGCAATCTCATCATTGTGTTCAGGACAATATGGTTCCGCTTGAACTATGCATCGAGCTCTGTCAGAAACATGGGGTCCCGATAATGGTGGATGCGGCGGCGGAGGAAAGTCTGACCCGCTACATTGAACTTGGCGCAGACCTGGTAACCTATTCGGGAGGCAAAGCGTTTTCCGGTCCGACTTCCGGTTTCATCGCGGGCGGCACGGACCTGATTGCAAACTGTGAACTGCAGTTCCGGGGTATCGCCCGCACCATGAAGGTCGGAAAGGAACAGATCTTTGGCCTTCTGGTGGCCCTGACCGCGTTTGCGGCGATTGATGAAAACGAAAAACGTCTGGCGCTTATTAATCGAAATGAAAGCCTCATGGCTAAACTCGCTGACCTGTCCGCAATCCAGGTAACGCCGAAAGCAGATGAAGCAGGGAGAGATTTTGAACGCCTTGCCGTGAGCGCCAGACATGAGGCGTTTCCCATCCGGGCATTGACAGAATTCCTCGCCCAGGGCGATCCCAGCATTCGTACTCGAAATCATCACCTGGACCAGGGTTATCTGCTTATCGATCCGCGGGAACTTAAACCCGGTGATATCGAAATCGTTGCTCAGCGTATCCGGGTGTTTACCAGCACTTTATGATCGATGGAAAAATCCGAGTCTGGATTGATCCAACCCTGCATCGGCTGGCGCTCGGACTCGACAAGGCAGGGATCACCGCAAACCAGGTGACGATCGTCGGTTTTCTGGTTGGCCTCACTGTCATCCCGCTGTTAGCGCTTCAGCAATACAACGCATGCCTGATCGTGATTGCCTGCAATCGTCTGGCTGATGGTCTGGATGGTTGCCTTGCACGAATTCAGGGTGGCAGCGAAACGGGCGCGTATCTGGATATCGTGCTCGACTTTATTTTCTATTCAGCAGTGGTATTTGGGTTTTGTCTCGCCCAGCCTGAACAAGCGATCTATGGTGCGCTACTGATCTTCAGCTTTGTGGGCACCGGGACATCGTTCCTCGCGTTCTCCATTTTCGCTGCCAAACACTCGATTACAAAGGGCGCCGCTGAACTAAAATCTATTTATTATCTCGGTGGATTGACCGAAGGTTTCGAAACAATTGTGACGTTCGTGCTGATGTGCATACTGCCGGAATACTTCTGGCTGATTGCTGGCTGCTTCTCATTGCTTTGCTGGATAACAACACTAACGCGCATTGGTGTCTCCTGTCGTATTTTAGGTAAGTTGCCAACGCCTTCGTAATTGGGCAAGATCATCCTGAGATCGACATGGCTAACAATAAAAAACAGCGAGAATATTGTTATGGATCTGGTAGCGCTTGGATACAGTTATAGTCGAATCATTCACGACTACTACGTCAAAAACTGGAAGGATGAAACAGGAAGTTCAAAATTAACTATCGCCAGAAGAGCGGTACTTTCCTATGACAAAAACACCAGCATCCAGAAAAATGTGGACCCCGTGTTTAAAGTACCTGAAGACAGCGCAGACCTGGAAGATTCTGCAAAGCAATGGGCACATCAGATTGACAAGTTTTTTTCTCCTTACGAAACCGTCAAGCTGCCCTATTCATTCGGTGACTATCTGGTGATGGCGCTGGATGAGGAATACCGAAAGCAGTGCCTGATTGAACTGGATCGAAAACGCAGAACCATCATCGGTGATGTAACGCCCGCGGATGGCGACATGTTGCTCAGCCTGCAAAATACCATCAAAGAAACCTCAGAAGCGATCCAGTATCTGGTGGGACTGGCACCGGGAGGACTCACTGACGATACTGATCACGACCTGCTCCGGGGCAGACAGGAACTGATGGAAGCGATTAATGCCATGCAAATCGGGCTCGGCCAGCTTGACCACGAACTATCCAACCGCGATATCGAAATTATTGACTAGGGATGCTCTGCTTCCCTGAAACGCAGTAAAAAAAAGCCGGGCCCTGAGGCACCGGCTAGTGGGGGAACGTAAAATGCTAGTAGGGTATGAGATTCACAATCATCAGCCCGAGGAAGACGAGCAGGTAGCATAGATTGTGTTTGTTCATTTTAAGAAATTCCGGTGATCGTAACGCTAACGGATTCATAGCTTGCTCCTCGTCGAACACTGAAGCTTCTACAGGAAGCCGGTAGCGAGTCGATTGATGTCTGAATATCGAAAATTTCATGGGTACACAATAAACCTGTGCAGGTCACGTTCAATGGCATGCGCTACCTATGGGAATTCATACAGTACTATTGCCCTGGTACAAATACCGGCGTTAAGCTTGAGGTCGAATTTCGCAATCCAGGGTCTACCGGAGGGTGGCGTAACCCGCCTGCGGGGGTCCAAAAAAATTAAATGGAGAGGGATAAACCATGTGCCGGAATATTAAGACGCTGTACAACTTCGAACCACCCGCTAATCGCGAGGAAGTAGAGGCCGCTGCATTGCAATTTGTGCGCAAGATCTCAGGATTTAACAAACCCTCCAGGGTGAACCAGGAATGCTTCGAGGCAGCAGTCGTTGAGATCAGCGACGTTGCTTCCTTGTTGCTGGCGTCGTTGCAGACAACCAGTCCACCACGTGATCGGGAAATTGAAAAGGAAAAAGCAAGGCAGCGTAGTTTGCAGCGCTTCGGAAACCCCGCCGAGGTTTAAGCGGGTTTGGGCACGCCCTTGAGCGTAATCCACGCGAGCAGGGCCGTGGCCAGTAACAGACCGCCATCGAAATAGAAGACCACCGGTGCTGGCATGGTGTCGTAAAGATACCCGCCAATAATCGGCCCAAGACTTGCGCCGGTTCCGGCGTAAAGTTCGGTAATACCGAAAACCCGCCCCCTGGATTCCGATGTCGCCTGCGACGCGGTCATCGTCTTGCGTGCCGGTTCGAAGATCGCCCAGCCCACCGAGGCCAATGTATAAACTACAACCAATCCCGCAAACGTGGGTAACCCCGGCAGCACCAGATAAGCGACACCAGGCACCACCAGGCCGAACACGACCACCCGCACCAGGCCAAAGCGCTGGTTGAGCTTGCTGAGCTTCGCGGGTAATACCGCAAATACGATTCCCGCCGGGAGAAACGCCCAGGAAAGCATGTACAGCGGCAGGGTAAATTGATCCTGTATATAGATCAGGTAAATAGGTTGAATCAGGGCACTTCCAAAACTGGCGAGAAAAATGACCAGTAGCAATTTACGAAATTCCAGATTTCGCTTCAACCGCGGCGATTCACCTGCTATTGATGCCGGCTTCGATTCCGGTAAACGAATAAACGCGATGAACACCGCAGCCAGGCATACCACGGCAAACAAACCGAAGGAGTATCGCCAGGCGACCAGAGGCATCGCACCCAACAGGGTAAACCCGATTGTTGCCCCCACGATGCTTGATCTCGTCTGGGTCTCCATATTCCTGCCCATGGCGAGCGGTCGCCCGGCAGGGTCGGTCAGATCCGCGGTAATCGTATCCACCGCCAGCAACAGAAAAGCAGCACCAAAACCCTGCAGCACACGGGCGACATACATGTCACTAATATCCGCAGCAAATGCATAAGTCACATTGGCGATCGCATAGATTCCCAGCGCAACCACGACAAAAGGCTTGCGACCAAACCGATCAAGCGAGAGCCCTACGATGGGTCGAAGCAACAACAACGACACCGTAAACAAACTGAACAGGGCTCCGATTTCCACCGCGGTTCCGCCAAGCTGCTTTGCCTGAACCGGAATAGCAAAGGTGATAAAGAACAATGGCATCGATACCAGAAAGAGCAACAGCCGCAGGGTGCTGAGTGCCCGAATGGAGGCTGGTGCTACTTCAGTAGTGATGGCCGTTCGGCCTCAATGTAGGGCCTGAGTTCCGCTAAAGATTCCGACAAGGCGGTAATCGCCTGATCGACATGTTCTTCCCGCATGGGGGTAGAGACGCAGTACATCAAACGGCTGGCGGAAACTACACCGTGCCGTAACATTGAGAGGTGCAGTAAGCTGCCGATGTGCCCGGCGGCAATCATGCCTTCCATCACGTCACGTGAACTCTTAATATCGATATCCGTCAGTACCAGATTGGATAACGACCCGGACCCGACCGCGGCTCCCCGAATACCAAACTGGGACAACACCTGATTGAATCCGGCACGTAATTGATCACCCAGCGCGTTGAGTCGCTGCGCATCCTTTTCTTCAAAATTGGATAACGTCGACAATCCCGACGCCATGGTAAGTGCATTGCCGCTGAAGGTACTGGCGTGGAATACCGGGTCTTTTGATTCGGGACTGAAAACCTGCATTAGGTTTCTATCTCCTCCGAGGGCACCTACCGGCAGTCCACCTCCGATTATTTTGCCCATGCAGGTCAGGTCCGGTCGTATTCCATGCCGCCCCTGCTCTCCTGCGGCTGATTGTCGTAACGTGATCACCTCGTCAAATACCAGGACGATGTTATGTCGGGTGGCAGCCTCCCGCAAAGCTCGCAGGAATTCACTTGTTGCGGGTACCATTCCCATAGATCCCAGCATCGGTTCAACGATCACTGCAGCCAGCTCATGGGCGTGTTCGGCAATAAGCCGGGTCGCAAGCTCCGGCTCATTGTAAGGACAAACGACCACGTCGGAGAGCACACTTTGCGGGAAGCTGTTATCAACCGCGTTAGCATTGGGATGTGCGATATCACCACGCCGGTCAGGAAACGGAATCAGGCTCACCTCGGCAAGCTCATAGCTGCCATGGTAACCGCCTTCCATTTTCATAATTTTCTGTCGTCCGGTTACCGCTCGCGCACAGCGCAGTGCCATCAATGTCGCTTCACTGCCTGAACTGCAAAAACGCATTTGTTCGACTGATGGGATTCGAGACACAATGAGTTCAGCCAGTTCAATCTGGGACCGACTCGGCGCTGCGAAGGCAGTGCCTCGCGGCGCCTGATCGATGACCGCTTTCACCGTTGCCGGATGCGCATGTCCGTGGATGAGCGACGTGAAATTGTTCATGAAATCAAGCAGTTCATGCCCATCTACATCATACAGATAGCATTCGTGCCCACGTTCCATGACCAGCGGGTAAGGACCAAAGTGGGCACTGGCCCGCGTATCCCCACCGGGGAAAACCTGTTTTCCACGGATCATGATCTCAGCGGAGCGCGGACTCCAGTCCTGGTACTTCTGCACCAGTGGGTGTGGTTCTGGACGCATTGGCTAACGGCCGGTGATTCAGGAGAAGCAGGAATCTTGCTTCAAGCCACTGTCCAGGGTCAAGGACAATGAAATAATGCGGGCTAGATGACTTTCTTTTTTTCCAGTCGAACAATCAGGTCGGCCAACATTTTGTCGACGGTCGATGCACGAAACGAATCGTCGAGGATATTGGTAATTTCTTTGTTCATCGACGTATTGTTTTGCCTGGCACGACGTTTGATTTTCTTGTGCAGGCTGGGTGGAAGACGTAATACAAACTTTACCTGTTCGATTTCCGGCATGAGCTGCTCTCCTTTCTGTCAGCTGTAAAAACTCTTGGAGTAGTACTGTTGTGCAATTATACGTAAACGAACCCGCCGAGTTGTGAGTTGCAACTTACATTACCTGGAAATTTGTCACTCCAGCCGCCTGGAAATCCTGCTAGATATGATTGGCACTACTTAAGCAAATTCCGTCGTTCGAAGTGCCCTTTCGAAGATTTTAGCGGAAGGTGCGGTGGTTCCTTTCCGCAGCCTTCAGGCGAGGCGCCGAGCGCGTGGAGAGAGGGGGCCGCCATCGGACCCGTAGGGGCTTTCGACCAAGTGAGGGGAGCTCGGAGAGCCGCAAGCCGCGTAGGGAAGGAACCGCTGCACCTTCTGCGAAACAACCCGGTTCAATGTTAGGTAAGCGCCATCCTGCTAGAGATCAAACAATGACTGCTGGTTCCGTACCGTCAAGGTACCGGTGGTGCCTACCTGTTCGCTGGCTACAAAATGCTCGAGAAAGTCCTTGGTATTTGGGGTATTAGCGATAAAACGGCGCTGCTGCTCTGTTCGCCCGAGGACAATGCCGCGCTCGGGTTTGCCCTCCCGATCATAGGCAACCGTGTAGGCCTCGATCCGCGCAGCTCCGCTAGCCTCTGGATCAACCCTTTCCGGTTTAGTGGCCATTTCAGCCGACGGAAGCTCGGCTGTTAAACCGTCCCGGGGAAGGCGCTCCGGTCGTCCCATACCCAGGACAGCGCAGGAATGTTTAGTCAGGTACCAGCCATTTCCGGTAACCAGACCCGATTGACCACGTCCGGCGCGCAATTCCTGGCTCATCTCGGCAATCGAGTGAAGCGTATAGGCGCTTGCCGGACCTCCGGCGTAAGGAAGCCCACCGGTTACGGTAAAGCCGCGCGGATCATCAAGCGCCAGGTCCAGATTTTTACAGGCCATCTCCACAGCAACCGGAAAGCAGCTGTAAAAGTCAAAACGATCAACTTCAGCAATATCAAGACCTGCATTAGACAGCGCACTTGTTTGCGCATCCTTCATTGACGGACACTCGCTGAATTGAGGTCGCTCACTCGCCCACCATGCCTGCTCCTGGGAGGCCGCCCCGCCCAGCCAATAGACCCAGGATTGTTCCGGGACGCCCAGGGACCGTGCTTTTTCTTCGCTACAGACGATGAGCCCGGCCGCTTGTTCTGTGTTTAAGACCGCATTCAGGTACTTCGGGTAAGGGAATGAAATCATCCTGTTGTTCGCTGTGACCGTGCACAGTTCCTGTGCAGACCTCCGGGTTGGAAACCATGCATAGGGATTCTCGGCGGCAACCTCTGTAAACGGACTGAACAGGCTTCCCATCACCGCGCTGTGCTCGTCCAGACTGAGGCCCTGGGATGCACGCAACGCGTTCTCAAACAGCGGATAAATGTCTGGTGGGAGTTTAAGTCCATACTGCGCCTCGATGTCGTTACTCCCCGGTTCGTCGCCTCCGACCATCACTGGTTTTCCAATCCCGCCACGCTGCCAGTTAAGACGCACACCGGTTGAAATTGATTTCATCAACACTTTTAGATTGTTACAACCTGCGACTAACGTGAATTCGGAACGTCCGGCGATTATTTCTGAGGCAACGAAATTTAAAAGTGAAATGCCAACCTGGCCGCCGGTGCCGGTAACATACTCATGGCCAGGGTGAGCACCAAGCCGGGTGGCGAGCAAATTTGGTGCATTATCAGGATGCCAACCGGCGGTACCGACCAGCGCAATGGTATCCAGCTCTGCCAGAACACTTTCGCTGATCCCTGCATCTACAGTAGCGTTTATAGACACTTTCGCCAGCATCTCCAGAGGCTCCATGTGACGTTCTATACTGGCGTCCCGGTCAACCAGTTGACCTTGTCCAATGATAACGGGCAGATTTCTATTCACTTTGTTGTCCTTCGGGCGATACCCAGATTGTAGCAATAGTTGTTGTAAAAGCCGTAGTGATGACAACAATGGGTGCTGCAGTCATAACCAAGCAAATACAAGCAGGCTGGAATGCTGATGAGCACACAGAAAATTGAATTGTCACGCGAGACAATTGAAGCGCTGCAGAAGGGCAACAAGGTTGCCGCAGTAAAGTCCATCCGACTCACCCATAATGTCAGCCTGGATCAGGCAATGGAAATGATCGGACAGCATGAACTCGGTGAACCAGACAGGCATGCACATGCCACTACGACAATACCAACACAAGCTATCGTGGCACTCCAGCAAGGCAGCAAAATAGACGCAATCAAGGCCGTGCGTGAGGCCCAGCGAACGGATCTTAAAACTGCAAAGGCACTGGTGGAAGAGTATATCGCCACCAATCCCCATATCGCTTCCACAATGCAAGCCGCCAATGCAGCGCAGCTAAAGCGTATTTTCCGATGGCTCATTGTTATTGGCGTTGCCTTTAGCATCGCCTACATCGCCGGAAACCATTGATTGCAAAATCAGGAAATATCAAGATTCCGCGTCTTCCACCTTGCCTGGCCGATCATTCTGTCAAACACCTCGACGCCTTTACTCGGGCTTGTCGATACCGCAGTCATTGGCAATCTTGGTGATGCCGCACTTCTCGGGGCAATCGCCATCGGCGGGATGTTGTTCAGCTTCCTTTACTGGGGATTTGGTTTTTTGCGCATGGGTACCACAGGACTCGTGGCACAGGCCCTGGGCGCAGGACAAAATAATGCAGCCCGGGCCGCTTTCTATCGCGCACTGATTGTTGGCCTTGCCATAGGGTCAGCCTTGTTGCTTTTGCAATACCCCATCGCAACGCTCGCCTTCTCGCTAATCAACGGAAGTGAACAGGTCGAGGCTGCCGCATCCACTTACTTTCATATCAGAATCTGGGGTGCACCACTCAGCCTCACTTACCTTGCTGTTTCCGGATATCTGTTAGGCAGCCAGGACACGCGAGCTATTCTCATTACCCAGCTGGTTCTCAATCTGACTAACATCCTGCTCGATCTATTATTTGTCCTGGGCTTTCATTGGGGCGTAGAAGGTGTCGCTGCAGCTACCGTGATCTCAGAGTGCCTGGCACTGAACGTGGGTTTGTTCATCATCGGCAGAAAGATGAAAAACAACACTCCTATAGGCCTCAGAGTGCTCTTGAACATCGGCGACCTGAAGCGGATGTTCGTGGTGAACCGCGATATCATGATTCGCACGCTCTGCCTGATTTTCGCATTCGCCTGGTTCACGAATGAAGGCGCCAGGTCCGGTGATGTATTGCTGGCTGCTAACGCAATTCTCATGCAGTTCGTCAGCTTTTCCGCGTTTTTTCTAGATGGTTTCGCGCTGGCAGCCGAGAGTCTGGTGGGTAATGCCATTGGCAGTGGACGCAAAGACAGACTTGACAGAGGTATCAGGTACAGTGCGCAACTGGCATTTATCACTGCCTTGTTGGTGAGTTTGATCCTGCTGCTGTTCGGAAATCTTGCGATTGATCTGCTCACCAATGTTAGTGAGGTGCAAAGTACCGCACGAGAATATCTTGTCTGGGCGATTGCTGCGCCGGTGGTCTCCGTCTGGTGTTACCTGCTTGACGGTGTATTTATCGGAGCAACCCGGACCCAGGAAATGCGCAATGCAATGCTCATTTCATTACTGGTCTACCTTGCCGGATGGAAAGTACTGAGTACCTATTTTGACAATCACGGTTTGTGGGCCGCTCTGATGCTCTACTTTGTAGCCAGGGCTGTCTCACTTTACTACTACCTGCCACGCGTAAAAATTGTCGAGCGGCCCGGGCCTTTGTAGCTATTCGTGCTCGCATTGCCCTGGAGGGCACACTGGCATTAGACTCAGGGAAATTAAGCCGGGAGCAGACAAATGAAAACATCCACATTGATGAGTTATGCGCAGGGATTTGCTGGGGCCTCCCGGGAAATTGTCGAGATGGAGAAAGCCGGACTCGATGTGGTCTGGGTTCCGGAGGCGTACTCTTTTGATGGCGTCAGCGCCATGGGGTACCTTGCCGCCAGGACCGAGCGAGTGACGATCGCCAGTGGCATACTCAATATATACAGCCGTACGCCGACCTTAATGGCGATGACCGCCGCGGGTATCGACTCGCTGTCGGAAGGCCGTTGCATGTTGGGGCTCGGGGCATCAGGACCGCAGGTGATCGAGGGATTTCACGGTGTCCCTTACGATGCACCGATGACGCGAATTCGTGAGGTTGTGGAAATATGCCGCAAGGTCTGGAAACGGGAAGAGAAACTCACCCACGACGGAAAAAAATACCAGATACCCTTACCTGCCGACCAGGGTACTGGTCTGGGTATCCCACTAAAAATAATCAATCATCCCTATCGTGACGAGATACCCATTGCCCTGGCGACTCTGGGCGAGAAAAGCGTGGAAATGACCGCCGAAATCGCCGATGCCTGGTTGCCCGCGTTTTATATGGCAGAAGGTGCGGATAAAGTCTGGGGTGATGCACTGGCACGGGGAGCCGCAAAGCGCGATCCAGGGCGTCCGCCACTCGATATTTATGCCGGTGGTGCGGTTGCTATTGGCGAGGGGCTAGAGTCCTACCGCGACATGTCACGTCCCGGCATCGCACTCTACGTGGGTGGTATGGGTGCAAAAGAGAAAAATTTCTACAATCAGGTGTTCAGAAAATACGGATATGAAACTGAAGCGGAAACCATTCAGAATCTATACCTCTCGGGAAGAAAATCAGAAGCCGAGGCAGCTATTCCCCAGTCTTATCTGGATGCTACCTCTCTGGTCGGATCAGAAAGTTTTGTTAGAGACCGGCTCCAGGTTCTCAAGGAAGCGGGGGTCACATCACTTAACGTGAGTTATCTTGGAACCACATCAGAAGAAAGAATTCGAAACTGCGACGCCCTCAGCAACCTGTTGGCAAAAATGTAATCCGGCCCGCATTGTCCATGAAGGCGGTTTGGTTCGATCGTCAGAGCCAGGGAAATCAATCGGGTAAACCGTGTTGCGTGATTTCTTGCCCAACCATCTGTCACCTGATCAATGCGGGGCTAGTGACAGACATTCTCACCAGCGATGGTAATCATTAATGCATCCACAACAGCAGGGTCATACTTGCCAATGGCATTCTTCGCCATGCGCCGCTGAATAGTATCCAGCCGCACCGGGTCCTGACCATGATACATGGCCAGTTCCTCGTACTCCGTCGCCGCACAGAGAATCCGCGCACCGAGCGGTATCTGTTCACCACGTAACACATTCAGGAAGCCGATACCGGCATAGTACTCCCGATGGTTCAGGATGATCTCGTAGAACTCCCGGCTGACATGCTGGCTGATGCGCAGAGCCGATAAAACAGGGTAACGACGATAGATGAGAATCTCGACCCCATCCATTTCGAGAAAGCTTTTATCACGCAAGGTTTCGCTGAGAAACAACTCACCGACCCGGTGCACCATCGCTGCAACCTCCAGCCTGACCAGATCGGTACCCGACAATCCGAGTTGTTCGCCAATGGCAACACATCGTTCGGCGACCCGTTCCGATAAAAGCTGCCGATCCGAATCAAGATGGTCGGTCGCAAATTGGCAGGCCTCTTCGAGACACGCAAATTCCGCGGTGTTGAAAAAATCGACTGAATCGCTGAGCGCGGCTGACTGCATTTCCATCACTTCCATTTGACTTGACCTTTGCTGGTGGTGAAGGAAGTAATACAAAAGTCATGCCAATTTGTAAGTTCAATTAATTCAAGCACTTAGCTTGCAGCCGGTTTAGCCGAATCCCGGATAACAGTCAAAAATCAGTCGCTAACGGTCAATTTTTGCACACCGCGATTCAGGATGCGGTAATTCCTCCGACCCGAATCCAGGGGTAACTACTCGATCCATTGTTGAGGCATTCCCGGGATATTGCCTGGATACTCTTAAGCAATTCAATGAGATTTCCACTGACAGTGGTCTCCTTGATCGGAAACTGCACCTTGCCATCCCTGACGTAGTAGCTGTTTTTTGCGATCCCGGAAAAATCTCCACGATCATTGGGCCGGCCACCCGAAAACCGGTTGATCAAAATACCGTTTTCAACCTGCCCGATCAGCGCTTCGTAGGACGTCTCGCCTGGTGCGACCACGTAACAGCCGCCACCGTTCACTGCACGATTCATTCCGGTTTTGTTGGCCCCATAAATCCCAAGCAGGTAAGTCTTCAGAATGCCATTTTCAACGATGACTGAATTTTCCGCCTTGTAGCCATCCCCGGTTATCCAGTAGCCGCTGCACAGCTCACCGCCGACCGGCTGACTGTGCAGGTTAAGCAGCGGGCTCGCCACTTCGGCGCCCAGTTTGTCCTTATAAACGGAGGTACCCGAGACCATCGCCGCATCTCCAAGGCGCGCCGTGAGGAAGCCGAGAAAACTCGGCAAACAGGAGGGTGCGATGACCATATCGCCAACAAATTTTCCGGGCAGATGTTCCGTTAGAACCTGTTCAGTGGATTGCCGGAAAAGTGCATCCACGTTCGTGTACTCATGTATGGGCTTGTCCAGATCAAAACTGCTGAAGCCTGTGTACATCATTGAGGAAGTGGCCAGTTCCTGTTTTGACGAAAACGATACCGAGACATTGTATTGACCCCGGACGGACTGAAACTCGACACCGTTGGTGTTGAGGACAGCACTCTGGCGTTTGAAGTAGGTGATGCCAGCACTACGCAGGTTGAGGATTGGATAATTCGCTTTTGCATGCGCTTCGACCTCATTAATTCGATCGTACATCAACTCATAGTCAGGCTGTTTCGGCCCCGCCGAAAAAGTCTCCGCAGGCTGATTCCCGGCAATATCAAAGGCTGGATCAGGAGTTCCACTGAGTGCCATCAGTTTGAGATTGTCAATAGCTTCGCCAACGACTGATTTTTCTATCTTGTTGATGCTGAGTGAAGCCCGGGACTGATCCAAAATACCCGACATCCCAATTTCCGTTTCGAAATTTGTCCGGAACAGATTCAAATCTCCATTTTCAGCCTGCAGTTCATGCAGTTCATCATTACTGACCCGGGCAGTGCCCCGCTCGAACCCGGCGGCCTGTAGGCCGGTAAGTATTTCTGAGGCAAGTTGCTTTTCCGACATGATCACTCCCCGCCTATGAACATTTTCGTCTTCACCGCAGGGCCACCCATACCCACCGGCATCGGTTGCTTTTTCCCGCACATGCCCGAGCAGTTCCAGGTCATCTCATCTGAGAGCATGGTTATCTCCTTGAGCATGTCAAACGCGACCCCGGAGATTGTAGTGTCGGTGATCGCTTTGCCCAGCTTACCGTCACGGATCTCGTATCCCATTTGAACGCCAAACATGAACTCGCTGGTACTATCGGCCTGACCATTCGTCCAGCGCATTAAGAGGTACCCGGATTCGATGGAGGCAACCATATCTTCAAATTTATCCTTGCCAGGTAATATTGCAGTGTTTCGCATCCGCACTAACGGCTCATCGGTATAACTGAACGCCCGTGCATTGCCGGTTAACGCCATATTAAAATGCTGTGCGGTATCCTTATTGTGCATAAAGTTTTTCAGGATTCCCTTTTCGATGATGACGCAGTCACGGCTGGCAACCCCTTCGTCATCGAGATAGACAGGCACCGGGAGTGTCTCCCCCTCATAAGTGTGGGCATAGTCAACGAGCGTCACCATTTCGCTGGCTACTCGCTGGCCAAGGAAATCACCGGCTACAGACCCTGCCTTAACCAGGTCGCCTTCCGTTGTATGTCCAATCGCTTCGTGGGCGAGAATACCGGCCAGGTCCGACGCCAGAATCACATCGTGATAACCTGATACCGGTTTAACCGCATCTTTCTTGTTCATCAGATGCCGATACAATTCATCGACCTTACGTTTGACTTCCACCATATCCGGGAACACATCCTCAAACTGCCCACGGCTGCCAAACCCTTCACCGAGTTCAATGGGTTCGCCCTGCGGATTCCGGGTAGTCAACTTGATGCTGATAAGGCTTCGGGTGTTGACATTGTGTCCGCATGATCCATCAGAAGTGTAAAGCTTCTTCTCCATGTCCAGCGCGCTGAAACCAACCTGCCTTGACACTATCTCCGGGCAGGTTTCCACCACGTACTGATCACAGGCGCGCAGGAACGCAATGATCTCATCCTGGCTCATACGCGGCTTGCCGGTACGAAAATCACTGCTCGCCTGCGCTTTTGCAGCGGGCAGTCTCGCCTCACTATCGCCTTTACGGGTCGCCAGAAACGCGGCATTTCGGGTGGAAGCTTCGATTGTCGACAGGATCGCATCATCTGTGAAATTGGCATTCGAACTGAAACCCCATGATCCCTGGTCAAAGACACGAGACGACACGCCCCCGCTGGTATCCCGGGCATTGCTCACAACGTCACCATTCAGCAGCGAAATCTGTTGAGTGGTATTTTCATGCAGCCGAAGTTCCGTGTAAGCGGAAAAGTGGTTCGAAAATCGTTCCAGGTCAATTTCACTTATCTGCATGGTTTCTCCTAATAGTTCCGGTGTTGGTCGTCGAGCTATCTATCAGCTGCGGGTAAAGGTCGCACCAGGCGCCAGACTCCAACCGTTAGTAACGGTAAAATATAGATAATCATAAATCCCCAGGCCAGCGTGCCGTAACCATCTGCGATTAGCGACACAATGCCAACCTGTGCGAGGGTGCCAGCGAGCGCGACCAACAGACCCGCGATCAACGCATGCACAGGCCTTGCAAGCACCCGGCCGGTTTTTTCCATCCACCAGCCATCCAGGCGCTCTATAAATCCCTGGATATTCCCTGCCCCGGTTTCAATGAAGGTACCAAACAGCACCACGAGGTAGACCAGCTTTAACCAGTCCATATCCAGAAGCGTAAAAATTTCATAGACCGGAAGTTCCGCTGACAGGATCATCGGAAATTGAGTCACGAAACTCACGTGTAACATTAATGCAGGAACGATTGCGATCATCGCCCCGGCAATGCCCGCCAACAACGCCTGCCGGCGTGTCTTAATCGCTCTTGCTGAATACAAAATGATGGGCGCGGCTGTAATATTATAAAAAGAGTACTGCATACCACTTATAAACCAGCCATCAGTCACGGTAGCTTCCGCGTGTGAGAGCTCACTGCCAAAAAAGACAAAAACCGCCAGCAGATAGATGGCGAAAACCACATAAAGAAAAATACTCCAGTAGGCGAGTACCAGTACGATGAGCGCGCGACCATAGAAAGTCAGCAACACCACCGCTATCAACATTAAAATGCTGCCCATGTAAGCAGGGATTCCGAGTTCGGTGCGTAAGATCTGCCCGGCTGCGGATCCGATAACCGCAATGACCAGCATAAACAGCATCACCCCGAGTATTTCATAGAGGAACCAGAATCTGCCCAGCAAAACCTTGAAAAAATTCCGGTAGTCGTAAACCTTGTAGACTCTGGCCAGTTCGAGGGACATCGAAAAAACGACCGCTATACTAAGGGTCGCGACGAGAATCGCATAGACACCGCCGAGCGTACCGTAGTGCGTGAAATACTCGACGACCTCCCGACCCGTGCCGTAGCCACCGCCAATCATCACCGATTGCAGCACCGCACCTGGGATCAGGTATATCCGTGCAAAATTAAGCATGTTTTAAAGTGCGCTGTGCGAACCAGGCGTTGATCAAACTACCTCAGTCGCCCGGCAGGAGCGCCCGGAACGCGTCGACTGCTGTTGTCATGTAGTGACGAAACTCACCGGCATCCAGAAAAGTTGCGTAGCAGGATGGACACACTTCGAAGCGAATTCGATGGGGTTCATCTGCAACGCGTTGATCCATCATTCTGAAACAGTTCGGACAGTCCACAAAGACCACATCATCGTACTCTGCACCTTTCTCCGCATCACCGGTGTCAACGCCGGTACACGTCACCAGCGAATCGACCATATTCTGAGTCAGCTGTTCAAAGTACAGACCCTGGCAGTCGTTACAACGGTGAATGCTTACTGGATCCGTGTTGACCTGATTCATCTCGCCATCACATTTTGGACATAACATCGCTTGTAATCCCCCACCGCTTTTCCAGCCGAGACCTTAACGTATTTGTATAACATTGTCTTCAATCAATCAGGCTTGGACCGCGCCATAAGCACGGGAAATGCAGGGTGCGTTTCAACGTCGGAACAGTAAAATGCGCGATCTTTCCACCCCTTGAATTTTCGAGCCGCGATCCCACATTGATCTCGCAGCTACAAAAACGGAGTTATTCCACGTGTTTAAAATGATTGCCCTTGCCTTCCATTTCGCTCCCCATCGGGTCGGTACAATAGACCCTTTCGCATTTGAAATGCTGCGTCGGGAGCTCGATTCGAGACAACCTCGGAGCAAATCTCTTAGCCAGAATGTCGTACCACTAAGATCAAAGGATGATGACCGGGATTCTCAAAAAGCCGCATAAATCGGTTGCCTGCCCTCAGCCGGTAGCTCATTATTCCTGATCCACGTGCCTGACTGACGAATTACGATCTCAATCCAGGCCCATATCGGTTGAAACTGAGAAGTAATTGCAAACTGAAGAACTGACAACCTGGCAGATGTACCGTTCGTTGTTGTTCTCGGTTTACCTGCCCTCGTTTCTCATGTCTGTTTGTCAGGGCAGTGTCCTGCTGGTGATCCCACTTTTCGCTCTTGACCTGGGTGCAAGTGTCGGTATCGCAGCGCTGGTGTTCGCGCTACGCGGTCTCGGCAACATGACATTCGATGTACCTGCCGGCTTTGCTGCCGCGAGGCTGGGTGACAAGTACACCATGCTCGTTGGTGTCGGTTTGATGTCCGTCACCGGCATCCTTGCCAGCCAGTCCAGCACACCTGCCCAACTGGCACTCTCGGCATTTTTCTTTGGCGCGTCCATGGCCACCTGGCTTCTCGCCAGGCTGACCTATATCAGCGAAGCGGTGCCTTCCCACCAACGCGGTAAGGCAATCTCAACCATGGCCGGCCTGCAAAGATTTGGCAATCTCATCGGTCCGGTTGTCAGTGGAGTTGTCGCGGTGCAATACGGATTCGAGTTTGTTTTCACTGGTATCGCAGTGATTGCGGGCGTCGCTTTTCTGTTGGTGATATTCGTCGTGCCCGCCAACAAGACGAGCCGTCATGACGACTCTCCCAATCTTCTGAAGCTGATTCCGCACATCATCACAGGACACTTCAAAATATTTATGACCGCAGGAATCGCCATCCTGTTCCTGACAGTCCTGCGTGCAGGTCGTTCGCTGCTAATTCCGCTCTGGGGTGAGTCAATTAACCTGAACGCTTCTGATATCGGGCTTATTATGGGTATGGCCGCAGCGGTGGACATGACGATGTTCCCGTTAGCAGGTTATCTTATGGACAACAGGGGTCGAAAAACGTCTGCGGTGGCTTGCCTCTCAATCCTCTCGATCGGCATCCTACTGGTACCTTTCAGTACAACATTCTGGACACTCGCTGCAATCGCCATGTTCACCGGTTTGGGTAACGGTCTCGGTAGTGGCATCAACATGACACTGGGTGCCGATTTCGCGCCGACGAACGAGCGTGGTGAGTTCCTTGGCGTCTGGCGCCTGATGGGTGACGCCGGTTCATTTCTCGGCCCCATCGCGATGGGTCAGATAGCCGTTGCGTTTGCGTTATCAGCAGCCTTTACCCTCACGGCGGGTCTGGGCATGGTCGGTGTATTGATCATGGCCCTGACAGTGAGGGAAACACTGCAGAAAAAGGTTAAAGAGCCCCTTCGATGAGAATTTCGATCAGTGCCGCGACAACCCAGGTTAATGGCGGCAGCACTCCAAAGAGTATCAGACTGCGTATTCGTGTCGTGAATGGCCACTCGCGGATGTTCCTGATCAGGCTCTGATAATAGAGCAGGTCGATCACGTTCAGTTCCCTGCTATCTGCACTTATCAGTGAATCCTGCAGCAGCGTTCTATCACCTTTTAACGCAAGCGCTACTCTGTTGAGTTCGAGTGCTTTCACCACTGCAATCCGCTTCCGGAATATGCTGTACGGCACGAAATAAATACTCATCAGGACGAACCCAGGCAAATACCAGGGCATCATGATCAGCAGCATCTCTGCAGCGCCAGTTTCACCTTCAGTAAACACCAGGTAACTCATGGTAATCACACAGACACCGAAAATGTAGAGCCCGACAAAGCGAATCATTGCGTTGGCCAGCGTTGAATAAGCCTCCGTGTCCAGCAAATCCACCCGGATCTTTCGCACAATCTGCGTCAGCGAATACAATTGCCGGAAAATGATATCGATAGAAAACAAAATCGTTGCGTATTCCAGGAAAAAAAATAAGGAAATAGTGATAGCAAATATCACGTCCCCATCGTTCACCAGGCCGCTGAAGAAGACATTAATACTCGCAGCGATCGATGCCAGCAGGAGTTCAAGCGTCACAATTTTCCGGCTCGGCTCAAGGATATCCAAACTACCGGTCAGATTCTTGTCAAACACCAGCAACTTGAGGATGTCGCCGTGCCAGCCCCTGCCCATCTTGAAATAAAAAATCAGGAAAAAGCTGATGATCGCAATGAAAGCAACACTGTTCCTGTAGATATCCGGATCGGGGATACGTTCGACAATCAATAACACGAACGCCAGCAACGTCAGCGAGAAAAAACAAATCAGTCCCAGTGACCAACTGGGCAAACCGGTTTTATCCAGCCACATCAAAATCCTGGTGTGGCTGAGCCCTGGTGTCATCTCATCGGCAACAGTCGCGACAGGGTGGTCTGCATCATGAATCGGCGCGGTCTCCATTGACTTTTTAACTGTATACCCGGAATACTGAATTTGTTTTATGGTCGACGCTGGCCTTCCTTGTTTTCCTGGTCTGGTGCTTCGACCCAGATTCCACTGTAGAGCCCGGTAGTTCAACCTCAGCCACACCAACCTGAACGTTACACTATGCGATTTGCTTGTCTACAACAAGCGCAAGAGCACAGCAACTGGATGTCATGAAGCCGCTTAGCATTTACTTTATCGGAACCGGCAGTTGGTTTCTCGCCTACGGTATCCACACCGTTACTTTCGCGTGGCTGGTCACCATCAAGTTAAACGAGTCTCCCGACAAGGTAGGGCTTGCGCAAATGTGCTTCCTGTTACCGGCGACTATCCTGATGCTGGTCGGCGGCAGCCTCGCAGACCAATATGGCGGACGCCGTGTCGCTTTCTGGGGGCAACTGGCTGCAGCCGCGGCACCTATGTTCCTCACGCTGATGATCGTGCTGGATCAATTCAGCTACAACACCATTTTAGTTTTTGCGGTGATGATGGGATGTGCCCAGGCGCTGGTGACACCGGCAAGGGATGGCTTGCTTGCGCAAGTCGCCGATGGTCAGATCCAGCGAAAGGTTGTCCAGGCAAGCATGGTGCAATTCGGTGTCCAGATGCTGGGCTTCGTAATCGCTTCCTTCGCGGACCAGATGGGCGCCGTTCTCATTCTATTGATCCAGTCAGCTGTTTTGTTTTCCGGTGCGATGGCCTATCACCGGCTCGACCTCGGCATAACCACTGTTGCACCCCGACGCCTGAACCTGGCAACCCATATCAGCCGTTCGATCATTGAGGGTTATCACAGCGTGATGGCATCCCCGCCAATGCGCATGGTGGTATTACAGAACTGCGCCATGGGCCTGTTCTTCATGGGCTCCTACATGGTCACACTGCCGATTCTGGTCAGGGAGTTGTATCAAGGCTCCAGTGCGGAGCTTTCTTTCATGAATGCCGCAAATTCTCTGGGACTGGTCATCACCGTCTTTATGCTGCTACGCTTCGGTGACGTTCACCGCCAGGGGCGCTCACTACTCATCGCCCAGGGACTGGGAGCAATGTTACTCGCATCCGCCGCGCTGGGTCTGGGATTTTTCCCATTGGTTTTCTCGGTGTTTGGCTGGGGATTGTGTGGTGGCATCGCAATGACGATGTCGCGGACCATCATGCAGGAGCAGGCACCGCCGGATCAGAGGGCAAGGATGATGGCATTTTATTCATTCTCTTTTATGGGCTCCGGGCCACTCGGTGCGATTGCGAGCGGTTATCTCGTGCAGTGGCTTGGTCCCGTGGCGGCACTGGCCATCGCCTCCGGGATGATGCTGCTGGTCGTGCTCGTCGTGTCTGGTGTTTCAAACCTGTGGAGCCTGGACACAAACCCAACTACCAGGAGACTTGTGTGATGATGATAAAAAATTCCCCGTTGATTTTCCTGCTGCTGGTCTCCTTTCCGGGAGTTGCCAGTACGCTTATTCACTGCGACAAGCTTATCGACGGCATCAGCGACAAGGTTCAAACCCACAAAACAATCACTGTGGACGAGAACCGGATTACCGCGATTAAAGACACAGGGACACGGTCCGGCACTAAAGATCAGCATATCGATCTTGCCGGTGCGACCTGCATGCCGGGGCTCATGGATATGCATGTCCATATCACGTCTGAATTAAGCCCTGATCGGTACATTGACCGTTTTCGCCTGGATCCACAGGACTACGCCTATGCCTCGATCCCTTACGCTGAAAGAACGCTGCAGGCCGGATTCACCACCGTACGTGACCTCGGCAGTGCTCACAATCTTTCAATCTCGATACGCAACGCCATTAACGCCGGTACTATCGAGGGGCCAAGGATCTACACTGCTGGCAAAAGCCTGGCGACAACCGGTGGACACGCGGATCCGACTAACGGCAGAAACCAGGCGCTTACCGGAGACCCCGGGCCCAGGGAAGGAGTCGTCAATGGTATTTCAGATATCAGAAAGGCGGTTCGCCAACGATATAAAGACGGCGCGGACCTGATCAAAATTACCGCAACCGGCGGGGTCCTCAGTCAGGCATCAAGCGGCCAGAACGCACAGTTCACGGATGAGGAACTAATCGCTATCGTGGCGATCGCAAAAGATTATGGATTCAAGGTGGCGGCGCATGCGCACGGCGCCGAAGGAATGAAACGGGCCGTTCGCGCCGGGATAGACTCAATTGAACATGGAACCTACATGGACGCGGAAACCATGCGTCTGATGAAGAAAATGGGGACTGCGTATGTGCCGACAATCATCGCCGGTCGATTCGTTGCTGACAAGGCCAAAATCGACGGGTACTTCAGCGATCTGGTGCGCCCTAAAGCTGCCAGCATCGGCCCATTAATTCAATCCACTTTCGCTAAAGCGTATCGGGCAGGTGTCTGGATTGTGTTCGGCACGGACACTGGTGTGTCTCCGCATGGAGACAACTGGAAGGAGTTTACATACATGGTGGAAGCCGGTATGCCGGCCATGGCGACTATCCAGTCTGCAACGCGCGAAGCAGCCAAACTGTTAGGTGTTAGTGATGAGCTGGGTAGTATCACGGTGGGAAAACTTGCCGATATCGTCGCAGTATCGGGAAATCCCCTGGATGACATTCAAGCCATGGGCAAAATGCGGTTTGTGATGAAGGATGGTCAAATCTATCGAAATCGCTAACCCGGACACACCAGCCTCCGACTCTTTACAACTCGACAGGCTCGAACACTTCATCCGCACTCATCCCCGACTACTGGTGCTGACCGGAGCGGGCTGCAGTGTTGCGTCCGGTATTCCTGCTTACCGGGACACCGAGGGCATCTGGCAACGCAGCACCCCGGTGCAACACGCCGATTTCATCCAGCACGCCAGCAGCCGCAGGCGATACTGGGCAAGAAGCCTTGCAGGTTGGCCAGCGGTGGCCGAGGCAACGCCGAATCCCGCCCATCAGCATCTGGCTGTCCTCGAATCGCTGGGATTTGTTGAGCAGCTTGTGACTCAAAATGTCGACGGTCTGCATCAGAAAGCCGGTCACGAGCGAGTCATTGACCTGCACGGCAGACTGGATCAGGTGGTTTGCCTGAATTGCGGTGATCTGAGCCAGCGGCAGGAACTGCAAGAAACACTGTTGACCCTGAATCCTCATGGATCAGTCAACGCAGCTCCCGCTCCGGATGGTGATGCTGACGTTTTGACACCGGAAAATTTTATTGTGCCAACCTGCAGGAAATGCGATGGGATGCTAAAACCGAATGTCGTTTTCTTCGGTGGCAGCGTTGATAAATCTCTGGTTGACCGAATCTACGCGCTCATTGAACAAGTCGATGCGGTTCTGACTATTGGCACTTCACTGATGGTATTTTCCGGATTCAGGTTTTGTCGCCGTGCGCACCATCTGGGAAAACCTGTGGCGAGCATCAACCCTGGTAAGACACGCGCGGATGACATTACTGCCCTGAAGATCACCCTATCCTGCGAGAGTGCGCTGGGCGGATTGACCAGATCACTCAACTACCGCTGATTTCTCAAGTACCCTGGCCAGGGTCTCATCGAGACCCGTCAGGCTGATGCCGAGCCGCGTCGTGGCCTCGTGGGTATCAATGGCATCGTCATGGTCAAGCAAATCAATCATATCCCGGGTTACCGGAGGAGTTGCCATCAACAGTTCCAGTACCCTGCCTAACAATCGCCCTACCGATACCGGTAATGAGATCACGACGGGCGCAAAACCCAATACCTTGCCCGCGCGCCCGAACAGTTTCCGTCGTGACAAGGATTCAGGCCCGGCCAGTTCCAGAATGCCGGTCAGCGCAGGATTATTAATCAGGGCACAAATAGCCGCAATCACGTCGCCCGAATAGATCGGTTGTTCCAGGCTCGACGCGCGAAACGTCAGCTGGTATTTCCGTGTCAGCGCCCGCGCCGCATAGTCGCCTTCACCAAGCACCATGGGTATTCGCAATATTGTCGCGGCAAGCCCTCCTGACATCAGAATACTGTCCGCAAGCCCCCTGGAGGCAAAGCAGCCGTTGTCCGAGTTTGCATCGCTGCCGACGATACTCAGTCCGATAATGTGCTTGATGTTTGCCAGTTTCGCCGCGGCCAGCAGACTCATCGAGGGTCTTTCATGGGCCTGCTCATAGCGGTTTCGGCGACTGCGTTTGATGATTCCCACCAGGTGAATCGCGCAGGCGCAGCCGAGCCCCGCTGATGCGAGTCGTTGCGTATCCTCATAGTCAATAACTTCGACCTGACAGCGCAGGTATCTGATTTTATCGGCAGCGGATTCGGATCTGACCACGGCAACGACGTCATGATCATGCTGGAGTCGATCAATCAATCGAACTCCCAGATGTCCATTAGCTCCGGTGATGAGTATTTTCAACAATCACGCTCTCTTGTTCAGCAGCGAAACGATTCCAGATGACTGGTCAGTAACCCACTCACATCAACAGGCCCGGGGGCTTTCTCCCAGGCATTGGTGGTATGCGGGCGTTGAGCACTTTATCATGAAGCTTTTTCGTGTCCAGTCTGTATGCCGCACAAGCCATAATGATCACACTGCCTAACCTGTTGAGTTGTTCACGATTTCTACTGGGTCCACCCATGGCCTTGCTGGTTATCACGGATCGCTGGCTCCCGGCCGCCATCATTTTATGGATCGCCATCGCAACCGATGTTATGGACGGCTACATTGCCCGTGTTCGCAATCAAACCAGTGCACTCGGCGGCTTGCTTGATCACTCCGCCGATGCCTTTTTTGTCACCTGCCTGCTGACAGCGCTGGCATCAGGTGGCTATGTGACGCTACTCCTGCCCATACTTGTTGTCGCCGCATTTCTCCAATACATGCTGGATTCTGACGCACTGGCAGGACATCCCTTAAGGGCGAGTCATCTGGGGCGCTACAATGGTATTTTCTACTTCGTGCTTGGCGGCTACCCGGTCATGCAACACACCTTCGGGTTGTTCCTTTTGGAAGACAACTACATCTACTGGATTTCCTGTGGGCTCCTGATCAGCACCTTGATCTCAATGGCTGATCGGCTCGCAGGATTGCTGCAGAATCTGAAGCGTAAAAACAAGGGAACATCTGACTAAAATCGGACCTGCATCGACCCGGTTAGTCAGTGCTGTCCAGATTCTGCACGAACAATTCCTTGTTCGCTTTTGGCAGGAACAAGACGCCAATGATCGCATTGAATGAAACAAAAAAAGTATGCATCACCAGTGAAAAAGCCCCTACCTCGGGAAACTCAGGAAACAATACCGTCCAGAGCAGCAGGGCTCCGGCATGAAATGGCAGCGGCAGCGCCGCAGCAATGAAAATAACCGGCAGGAACGCCATCATCTGGCCGAAAACCACGTTGACACTGAACAAATCGAGTGCAAATGAATAAACAATAACCGCGCCAAGCAGGTTCGGTGCCTTGAATAGCAGGATGAGTAAATAGTCACGCAATCGGGCACGACGCAAGGCGTGAAACAATGGACGATCCCGCAGCGGGGATTGTTTAAACAGTACACCTTTGAAGTACAAAATGTGGAATGGAAAATACACGAAGGCAACGGCATAAACGCTACCTAGTATTGTCGTTAGCGGCAAGGAAGTCGATGCCGCAAGCACCAGATCGTAATAAAAGTACATACCGATGGCGGAGAAAATCAGCAACTGATATATCTCGACCATACCCAACAGGATCATACTGGACACCGCCTTCCATCCAGGGACCTGGTAACGCCTGAGGAGGTACAGGGACATGGCGCCTTTACCGACCTGCTCGTTTACCAGCGAGAGGATGTAGGCACTTGCCCGGATCGGGAGGATATTAACCAGTTTGATATCGGGTGTATTGAACCACTTCACCACCCGCCAGGTGGCATGGGAATCAATCAGGAAAAACACAATTGAATAGGGAATCATCAGCAGCAACCACTGACCCCAGTCCGCTCCCTGAAAGAAGTTAACCAGGTACTCAACGGTACTCACGCCATCACGGCGCGCTGCGGCTTCCGTCCGGTTGTACACCAGGTAAAAACATCCGATGGCCAGCAGCCAGGTGGAGATTCTGAAGGCAATCGACCTCAACCTGCCCAACTGCGTTGGCTGAACAAGGTCTACCTTGGTCGAAGTATCGATCGACTCACCCATAGTACGAACTTTCCAGCCTGGACATTTGCTCGACCCTAGCACGAGTGGCAGTAATTCTCATCCGCTACTTTAGGGTGCGTGAAACATTGCAAAATGGCTTCCACATGGCTATGTTGACCGGGTAATAAACGTATCCGATCAGCTCATGGTATCAACTTTACTGAAATGGTTCCTGCTCATCATCGTTGTGATTGTGCTCGCAATCATCGCCTTTTTTGTGAGTATGCGGTTTCATGACGGACCTATGGAAATTATCGCAGGCGGCGCCTTTACTTCAGGTGAGATGGTCTCCGGACCGGAGCCGGACTGGTCCTTTCTCCGGGATCAGGCAACCGTGGAATTTCAGTTGATGGACCCGCCACGTTCCAGGGTCATCTGGCTGGCAGTGGACGATAACCGCCTGTTCGTGATCAGCAGTTACATGAATACCGGATTTGGAAAGCTCTGGAAACACTGGCCCCATCACGCTGAACTCGACAATCGTGCGCTGCTCCGCGTTGATGGCAAAATTTACAAGCGAAAGCTGATTCGGCTGACTGCAGACCAGCTATCGACAAGTGTGATGGATGAGTTTTTACGAAAGTATAATCAGGTGATTGACGCGGAATCCATAGAATCCGGCAATACCTGGCTATATGAACTGGCGCCCCGGAAATCCCAGGGTACACCTTAGCCCCACCAACTAATTGATGCTGGCTGTGCTATTCAGGTGGACTGCCCGTTAACGGATCATGACATACACGATTCCGACCGCCATGCTTGGCTTCATAGAGTCGTTTGTCAGCCGCCTCAACCAGCGATACCGGGCTAACCATCGATTCATCTCCGGACCACCACGAGACCCCCAGGCTGACCGTCACACGCAAGTCCTGACCGTCGTAACTGAATATATGTTGTTCAATTTCGGCACGCACCCGCTCCGCGATGGCGACCGCCGCATTCAGGGGCGCACCTCTGAGCAGGAAAATAAATTCTTCCCCCCCATATCGGGCAAACACGTCATAACCGCGTGCATCGCTTTCGATGAGTTGCGCCAGGTGTTTAAGAATAAAATCTCCGGCGGGATGGCCCCAGGTATCGTTAACCTGCTTAAAGTGATCGATATCGAACAGAATCAGGGATAACCCAACATGGTTGCGACGATTGTAGTCAAATTCCTTGGCAAGGATCTCACTGAAGTACCGCTTATTGTAGATTCGAGTCAGGCCATCCTTAATCGCCATGTTGCGCAACATCATGTGGTATTGCGTATCATCTTCATCCTGGAAGCTGAACTTAAATACGACTTCTCCAAGCGTTACCTTGTCGCCTTCATCGAGACTGGTTGGCGCCACCACGCGCTCCCGGTTAACCCAGCAGCCATTTGTGCTGCCGAGATCTGAAAGATGGAATCCATCGACGCGGGCAACTATCATCGCGTGTTTCCGGCTGATGCTGATGTCTGAGACGACCAGATCAACATCATCACTTCGTCCAATCATGGTGACGTCATTGGTCAGCTCATAGACCTGACCAATAAAGTCTCCTTTGATCATGATCAGGCAGGGTCGTTTCTCGCTGGTTTCCTCTTCTTCAGCGGTAACGGGTCCGACTTTGTATTCGGTATTGTCAGACATGATCGCCACTGCTCCAGAGATTCCCGATTTCAATCACTCCCGGTTCAAGAACTGCTTTACTGCGTGTCTCGCAGACAAAATCGAGTATAACATTCGTGAGCACCCGGTAGCGCAAACACCATCCTAACGACCATATCTTCGCTCCCGCTGCTGGTAAACGCGAATGGCTCTCCAAAAGTCTATCATGCGAAATGCCGGCCAGTAGACCTCGGTAAAATACAATTCCGAGTAGGCACTTTGCCACAGCAAAAATCCTGAAAGCCGCTCTTCCCCGGATGTTCGGATGATGAGATCTGGATCCCTGATACCTTCTGTGTAGAGATAATTGCCAAACAGTTGCTCATCAATCAGATCAATGTCCAGGTCACCCGATTTTACTTCGGTGGCGATTTTTTTCACCGCGTCCACAATTTCCGCCCGTCCCCCGTAGCTGATCGCAATATTCAGCAGAAATCGATCATGGTCGCGGGTCATTTCTTCAACTTTGCAAATTTCCTCGTTCATCTCATCGGAGAGATTTTCCTTGCGCCCAATGACCTTGATGCGAACCTTCTCTTCCTTGATGACAGGGTCAACCTGAAAGTACTTCAGTTTTTCCAGAATCAGGTCCATCAGGTACTCGATCTCATCATCGCTGCGAGAGTAATTCTCGGTGGAAAAGCCGTACAGAGTGATAATTTTAATATCGAGTCGCCAGCACCAGCGCAGAAAGTCTTCGAGCTTCTCTGAACCGGCATTGTGGCCGTCATTTTGCGCCAGTCCCTTACCCTTCGCAAAACGCCGGTTACCATCAACAATCAGTCCGATGTGATGGGGTCTGGGTCCGCCTTTTATCTGGGACCACAGCAACGGCTCATAAGCCTTGTACAACAAATTAGGGAGTTTCATCTACAACTACATTCCGAGATAGGCGATCAACGACCGGGAGCCAGCCGGTATTTACACCACGATTATTTTAGACACGTCCCATGCGCAGGCTGCTGGATAGATCTGGCTGCACTTAACTCGCCTGCGAGGGCAGCCGCAGCATAGCATTTCCATCTCTGAATCGGCAGACTGATAATCGTACAGGCCGCAATCTGACGGGAAAATCGGGCGCACATCATATTTCTGCGTCACCCCAGGAATCAAAATAAGCCAGCTTGTTCACGGGACGCCGTGATATTGGTCCGTGACCCCGCAGGATGGGATAGCCAATAGGAATATGCGCGCAAGTTCCCCATTCCGGTGGAATCCCGAGCAGTGATTTCATTTCTGCTTCACGAAAGCACAGCAAAGTTGTGAGCACACAACCGAGGCCCTCCGCCCGGCAGGCGAGCATGGTGTTCTGTACCGCTGTGTACACCGAACCTCCGCCGACCACCGAAGGCCGATCAAGGCCTGCATCGGTGATTGCCATGTGCTCGGGATTAAAACAGAAAACCAGCAGCGCCGGTACATCGTGCAGATGGTTCGCGAGATAGTCACCGGCCTTCAATGTTCTCACCGTCGGATTATCGTTATCCGAAAGATCCACAGCGCTACGCATACCAACCGTGTATCTTGCCCACTCCTGTTGGTACCACGCCTCGATCTTCTCGAGTTTTTCCCGACTCTTTACCACGACTATTCTGAATGGCTGGACGTTACCGCCGGTCGGTGCCCATGCTGCCGCCTGTAACACCCGTGCCATTATCGCCGCCGGGATAGGATCAGATTTCAACCGGCGAACTGCCCGTAAACTGCTCATCGCTTCATATAGTTCAACCACCGCTATGCCACCTCTTCTCGAATTAGCCGACAAACTTCCGAAACCTGTTCAATTTCTTCCGCATCGTTTTCAGCACAGGGTTTGATGTTCAAAATCCTCGCGCCACGTTGCACATAAGGCATAAGGAATTCAGCCACTTCTTGAGCACTGCCGTAGGGACTGTATTTTTCGAATGCCTCAAATGGCAGGTGATACATCGCCTGCATCTCGCGAGCTAAAATCTCGCGTGCTTTGGCCCGGTCCCTGCCGAACCCCACCCAGATCTGCAGACCATGGCGCCACTCACCTTCCTTTCTACCGGCGGCAATATCATCAACCTCAGCCAGTGCCTCAGAAAACCGTCGCGGCGAACACCAGACGCCCAGCCAGCCATCGCCATAAAGTGCCGTCCGCCTTAACGCAGCACTCGACCGACCACCGATAACTATCGGAACAGCAGGGTCGGGCGGCGGTTTGATCAGCGCGTTTTCAAATCGAAAGTAGTCACAATCATGATTGACCTGCTCCCCCGTCAGCAATGCGTTCAGTGCCTTAAGACACTCGTTAGTACGGTGTCCTCGCGTCGCAGGATCAACACCACATACTGACATTTCATTGCGATCCTCCCCACCGATGCCAACACCCAGCACAATTCTTCCCGGGGCAGACAGGCTCAACGATGATAGCTGGCGCGCCACAGTTACCGGGTGCCGCAGGGCAAGCAGGTAAACACCGATCATGATTTTGATGTCAGGGTTCATGGCGCTAAGTGTCGCTGCATTTATCAGACCATCCATGCCGAGGCCATTATGAAAGCTCACATGATCAGCAATAAACAGGTGATCTATCTGCGAGTCCTTAACCATTTGCATCAATGCACTTCTGGCGTTGAAGTCACCCGAAAGTAACCCGGGCGAACCAATTGAGCCAATCGACAATTCCATCCTTCCGTTTCCTGACACTGTTTTTCTCGTCCTTTAGAGCGGCGATCTCGGCGCCAGGCCCAGTTCCACACGACCCACTACTTCAAAGATGGGTGATGCGACCATGATGTGTTGGGTCGTCACATGAACATCGCGAAAACATCGCTGTAATGGGCTATCTTCATAAATCGAACTGCCACCACCGGCCTGATAGAGTCTGTCGACCGCGGCAACCGACTTATGCGTGGCATTAGCAGCACTGAGGCGAAGATTGGCTTTGCTTTCAACTGACAATCGCTCGCCGTTCAGCGCTTGCTCCCATGCCTGATCGATTGCTTCCTTCATGAAGGCTTCGGCGGATTTCAAGTCTGCCACCGCACGTGCGACCTCTGCCTGCACGAGCGCTCGTTCTACAAGTGGCTTACGCGACCCGGTGGGAGTCTTCACGCCAGCCAGCGCCTTGAATGCTGCGAGTGCGCCATAACCGATTCCCAGGCTGACACTGGATACACCGAGTGCCAGCAACCCCAGCATGGGAAACTGGTACAGTGGTGTGCGCACCAGCGCACGCCCGCCAAGCACCACACCACGCCCATCGGGGACGAATTGTTCCTGGACGTTCATGTGGTGGCTACCGGTGCCTTTAAGCCCAGACACCCGCCAGGTATCTTCAATCTCAACCTGTGAGGCCTCGAACATCATCAGATGAACATCCGGCACACCTTTCTCATTATTCACCTGCTGGCCGTTCTCGAATACAAAACACCCACCGCATATCCATTGCGCATTCTGACAGCCACTCGCAAACGGCCACCTGCCGGTCACCCGATATCCACCTGCAACAATGTCTGCCCGACCGAGCGGTGCAGTAACACCAACACTCAAGGTACGGGGTCCATAAATCTGTCGGGCAAAATTTTCAGGTAAGGATGCGGCAAGACAACCTGTGGTTGCACCGATCATGACGTTCCAGGCAGCCGACCCATCTCCTTTGGCGATGGATTTCAGGACTTCGATGAACGCTTTGGGATGGACTTCCAGGCCACCATATTTCTGGGGAACGAGAAGATGAAAGAAACCCGCCTCGGCAAACTGATCAGCTATATCCGCGGGCAACCGACCGGCCTGCTCGAATTGCAGCGCCAGTTCTGGCAGTTTATGCGACCAATGTTGTGCGGCTTCGAGAACCTGGCTGGAATTTGACATGCCCGGATGATATCGACTTACCCTTCGCCGGGAAACTACTTATACATCACCGGGTGACGTACCAGGGAACACGTTTCGTCAGCCATCGCTCACCGCATTGCGACGAGCCGATCAATTCAATATTTTGTATCCGCGACCGCGCATACAATTGCGTACGACCCTGGCTTTTTCCTCCGATGAGTCAATCGCTTTGCGGCTGCCTCCGGATACGGCTCCTGTTCCTGCACCGCGACCGACGAGGGAAGAATCTCCAACGGCTGCACCAATCAAGCCTCCAATCACGGCTCCCACAGCCGCACCAGCAGCGGTATCTTCGACGCCATCAACCTCCGCCTTGTAGGTGCGGCATTCTGCGAGGTCACGCTCAAATTTCTCCGAATCCAGTCCCCGCTGATCAACAATTACCCGGTCGCTGGCACAGCCCGCCACCAGCATAAATAACGGGATCAGGCAATATCGCGGCATTTCACACTCCCTTCAGTACATTAATTTCCAATCAGGCCAAGCGTACCGGTAGTTAGCTTAACAACAGCTGAATCTGGAAGTATAAAAAACACCTCCGGAATCAGGCAGACCCAGGGGCTTGCACATGGTTTACTGATCCTTATAATGGCCATACCATATTGGTCTGACCATTATGGTCTATCCAATCGTATTCACGAAATCCTCCAGGAAACCAATGAACCTCTCCAAGGCGGAAGAAATTACCACTATCCTTCGATCAGAAATTCTGCGCGGGCAATATCGCGCAGGTGAACGACTCCCTTCCGAGCGCGACCTGGCCGCACGATTCGAGGCCAATCGCGGCGCAATTCGCGAGGCGATCAAGAAACTCGAGCAACTCGGCATCGTCGCGGTCAAACCGGGCGGGGTTCGAATCGTCGCGATCCACGAGGCGACACTCGAAGTACTGGGTCATTTACTCGATCTGGGAGAGACACCAAAGCCCGCGCTGATTGCGCAGTTTCTCGAAGTACTCGGCTCAATGATGGCCTTGTCCGCAAGATCTGCTATTGAGAAGGCGACGGATGATGAGTTGCTGATCATGCATGAAATCGTGACCAGCCTGACCGGACTCACCCCTGAACACCCCGACTACCACGAGAAATGGCAGGAATTAGGGTCCTGTTTTGTCGATGTAAATAAAAACCTGGTATTGAGGCTCATTTTTAATGGTCTGAAGTCGCAGTTTGTTGGTCGCCTGGAACTCATCGGTATGCACCCCGCAATTAATCAGCAACACGATCAGGTGCTGATGGAGAATCTTGCCAGCAGTATCCGGAATCGCGAACAAAGCGCTGCCAGCGCTGCGCTCATCGAACATTTCGGCCTGGTCAAGCAAGCCGTACTGGATGCACTAGAGCCACAGACAGGTGCAGGATCAAGGAGTCCCCGCTATGCGTAATAATCTGATCAAAGCCGCAATGACAGTTTCCGTGCTGTTTTTCGCAGTGATCGTTGCCTACGGACTGGTGGTCAGCGCGCCACAACCGGAAATGATCGAGCCGGAGGAAGTATCAACCGCCATCAGAGTGATTCAAGTCCACAAAGGCAGTACCCGCCTGGAGGTATTGTCACAAGGCAGCGTTCTGCCGAGAACCCAGAGTGAACTGGTCCCGGAAGTGACGGGTCGGGTGAAGTGGATGTCGCCCAACCTCGTGCCTGGAGGATATTTCAAAGCCGATGAAATACTGCTCAGCATCGACGACCGGGACTATCGTTCCGCGGTCGCCAGAAATCGGGCCAGTGTGACCCGTGCGCGTGCCGAGGATGAACATGCCCGGTTCGAACTTACTCGTATGCAGGAACTGGTAAAAAACAAACTGACCAGCCAATCAACGCTGGAGAGCGCATTGCGTACCCAGCGCATCGCTGAAGCGTCACTCCTCGACGCACAAATTTCACTGGAACAGGCGCAACGAGATCTGTGGCGAACCGAGATTCGCGCGCCTTACGATGGCCTGGTCCGTTCAGAAAAAGTCGACCTGGGCCAGTTCATCAGCCGTGGCCAGACGGTTGCTTCCATTTACGCCAGTGACTCGGTGGAAATTCGATTGCCGGTTGCCGACCGGCAACTCGCCTACCTGGATCTACCGCTGGGACATCGCGGAGAACTCGATCCGGCGCTCGCACCTGAAGTGATTTTGAGCACCGAGTATGGCGGTCAGCAATACCAGTGGACTGGAAAACTGGTCAGGACCGAAGCAGAAATAGATTCCAGGAGCCGAATGGTAAACGCCGTGGTTCGCGTTGAAAATTCGACCGATCGAAATCAACCACCCCTGCCGGTTGGACTGTTTGTCGCTGCCTCGATCCGGGGCAGATTAGTAGACAATGTCATCTCGCTGCCGCGTGCGGCATTGCGCAATCAAGCACAGGTCCTGGTGGTCGATGCCGACAATCGTCTTCGATTTCGCCCGGTGAAGGTTTTGAGATTCGAGCAAGACAACGTGATTATCAGTGCCGGTCTCGAGGATGGTGAGATCGTGAATGTGTCGCCCATCCAGACTGTCATTGATGGAATGCGCGTAACCCCCATCTACCCTCAGGCATAACCTCTCGGAGTAAACACCATGGGACGACCTATCGCGTGGTTCGTCGATAATCCTGTCGCGGCCAATCTACTCATGTGGATATTCATCGCCGGAGGAGTGATCGCACTCCTGACAATGCACAAAGAGGAATTTCCCAACATCGAACCGGGCATCGTGCTGGTGCAGGTTCCCTATCTGGGTGCGGCGCCCGAAGAGGTAGAACAAGCTGTATGTATCAGGATTGAAGAAGCAATAGAGGGAGTCGACGGCATCGACAAAATGCGCTCTACCTCCAATGAGGGTATGTGCAGCGTCACCCTGGAACTGCTCCCGGATACGGTCATCACAACAGCGCTGAACGACATCAAGGGTAAAGTTGATGCCATCTCTACATTTCCGGCAGAAACCGAGAAACCCATCGTTTCGTCGCTCCAGTTTCGCGGTCAGACGATCTCCGTGGTGCTTAACGGCAGAACCGATGAAACCACCCTTAAGCTGTTAGCCGAAGAGATTCGTGATGAAATCGCCACACTGGATGGCATCTCCCAGGTTGCCGTTAACTACGCCCGTCCCTGGGAGATTTCGATCGAAGTCAGCGAGCAGATGCTGCGGCAATACAACCTGACGATGACTTCAATTGCCGACGCGATCAGGCGCTCATCGCTGGACCTGCCGGGCGGATCGATCAAAACTGCCGGTGGCGAAGTGTTGCTGCGTAGCAAAGGCCAGGCGTACCGCGGTTACGAATACGAAAATATCGTTGTGGTAACGCAACCGGATGGGACAAAACTCACCCTGGGCGAAATTGCTAACGTCAGGGACGCCTTCGAGGAAGGCTATCTCCGCGCCAGATTCGACGGCGAGCGTGCAGTAATGGTGACCGTCTATCGCGTCGGAGAAGAAGACACGGTTACCTCCGCGGACGCAGTTAAGACCTATATCAACAACAAACGCCCGTACCTGCCCAGGGGTATCGAGTTATCCGTGTGGATTGATGAATCTATCCCGCTGGATCGCAGAATATCCGCGCTTACCCGGAATGCCTGGGCTGGACTCGCACTGGTGTTGATCGTGCTTACCCTGTTTTTGCGCTTCAAGGTTGCGCTCTGGGTAGCTGCCGGTATCCCGATCGCCATTCTTGGAGCCATCTGGATGTTTCCAGTCGCCGGTATCAACATCAGTTCATTAACAGTGCTGGCGTTTATCCTGGTGCTCGGCATCGTGGTTGATGATGCCATCGTTATCGGCGAGCGTGTTTACAGCCACGAATCCACCGATACCAATCATCGTGACGCTGCCGTTGCCGGTACCCAGGAAGTACTTGTTCCGGTGTTCTTTGGGGTACTGACCACGATGGCAGCGTTTCTCCCGATACTGCTGATTGAGGGTCGCATGGGTTCATTTTTCTCGATCATCGGCTGGGTTGTGGTGATCTGTCTGTTATTCAGCTTGCTGGAGTGCCTGCTGATTCTGCCGACTCACCTGGCACACCGTAAAACAGAAGGTTATCTGTTCAGCCAGTCGAGCGCGGTTAAAAAGTGGATTAAGTTCCAGGGATTCTTCGCCAACGGGCTGGAAACGATTGCCCACCAGACGTACAAACCGCTCCTCATGAAAACACTTGAGTGGCGATGGGTTACCTGGGCCGTGGCGACTGCCGTGCTGATCATGGCGATCGCGTTAATCGCCAGCGGTCGCGTGATCTTTCAGTTCTTTCCTGCGATCGACGGCGATCGGGTGTACGCAACCCTGACCATGCCGGAGGGTATCAATGTTGAACTCACTGCTGACGGTGCAAATCAGATTCGGGAAGCGGCGTTGAAACTCAAGGATGAAATTGACCAGGATCTGGGATTTATGGGCGATCGCCATGCGATCAGGCATGTATTCGAGTCCATCGGGATCAACGCCGCACGGAGCAATGGACCGCCAACCCGGACTGCCGGTGGTAGCCACCTGGCTGAAGTGGTCATCGATCTCGTGCCCATTGAGGAGCGCCCAGGCTGGACCTCAACCCGGATTTCTGATCGCTGGCGAGTGCTGGCCGGGAAGATTCCGGATGCTATCGAACTGCAATTCAACGCCAATTCATTCAGCGCTGGTGACCCTATTTCCCTGCAACTGCGTGGCCGTAATGTTGAAGAACTTCGGGATGCCGCCGCTCATCTGCGCGGTGAACTGGGCAAGTACCCCGGCGTGCTCGATCTGTCTGATTCATTCCGCGCAGGTAAGCAGGAAATCAAGCTGGACATCCTGCCTGAGGCCAAACCCCTGGGTCTGACGCTCAACGATCTGGCCCGACAGGTTCGCCAGTCATTCTATGGCGAGGAAGCACAAAGGATCCAACGGGGTACCGACGACGTGCGGGTCATGGTGCGCTACCCCGAATCGGAACGGAAATCACTCGGCAATCTCGAAGACATGCGGATTCGAAACAGCGACGGGATAGAAGTGCCCTTTTCGAGCGTCGCCGCAGTCACTTACGGAAACGGATATTCCTCCATTCGACGCCAGGACCAGCAGCGAGTTGTGGAAGTCAAAGGTGACATCGACCGGAGTGCCGCTGCTCCTGAAGAGGTGATTCGGGCAGTAGAAAAGTCTATCTGCGAATCCGGCTCAAGCCTCGGCGATCGCAAGGATCGCTGCCGTAATTCATTGTTTCCCGGTGTCAGATATTCCAAAAGTGGTGAACAGGAAGAGCGCGACAAAGCCATGGGTAGTATCGCTGCCACGGTGCCCATCGCCCTGATGATCATTTTTGCCCTTCTGGCGGTCCCGCTTAAAAGCTACATGCAACCGCTGGTAATTATGAGCGTGATTCCTTTTGGGGCAGTAGGTGCAATCGTCGGCCATTACATCATGGGATGGAATCTTATTTTCTTCTCGATGCTGGGCATCATTGCCCTGTCCGGCGTTGTCGTAAACTCATCGCTCGTGCTGGTGGATTACATTAATCGCCAACGTCGCCAGGGTGTACCCATGTTCGAGGCAGTTTCCAACGCGGGGGTGGTCAGATTCAGACCCATCGTACTGACTTCAGCGACAACCTTTGTCGGGCTGGTACCGCTGATGACTAACACCGACCCGGAAACCTTTATGTTCATTCCCATGGCCATCTCGCTGGCATTCGGCGTGCTGTTCTCCACGGTCATCACCTTGTTCCTGGTCCCGAGCCTTTACCTCATGCTGGAGGACTGGCTTCACTTCTGCGGGCTCGATACGGAAATCGATCCGGCGCTGGTGGAACATCATTCCAAAACCAGGACCCTGAATTCGAGTGCTGGTAGCTAAGCCGCCCCGGCGCTTTTAGCTGTCCCCAAAAAATCAAGGATGGTCTTGCTCAGCATCCGGGGTTCATCGTAATGAATCATGTGTCCTGCGCCACCGATCACCACGTGCTCTGCATCCGTAAACAAGGCGCATTTTCGAGCGATTTCCCGGTCATGCAAATCCTGCCGGCCCGCCAGGTCCTCTCGATTCATCTGCCAGTAGTCCAGCGAATTTTCACCGGTGATCACCTGAACCGGACAGGTGATCAACTCATAAGCAGCGGCGGCTTCATCCTGAGAAAACGTTGACCAGACCATATCCACTGCAGGATCCCATTTCCAGAAAACGCTGCCGTCCGCCTCGACGTCAACGCCATTTTCAACGATTCGTCTGGCGCTGGCTTCATCCAACAACGGATTATTCTTGCTGAGTCGCTGCAGGGCGTCAGCGACTCCCGGCATTGCGCGTTTCATCTTTGTGGCACGCAGCATCCCAATATTACGTTGCCAGGTGGCCGCCTGCCCTGAAAGACCGGACTGCGTTTCCTCGCCCGGCGGACCCATACCGTCAATGAGCACCAGCCGACTGACCCGTTCGGGATAGGTCGCGGTAAACCGGCTGACGATATGCCCGCCCAGACTGTGTCCGATCAACACGGCGGAATCGATTCGAGCGGCCTCGAACAGGCAGTCAAGGTCCGCAACAAAGTGAGCCAGCGTGTATATCCCTGGTTTGTCGCTCATGCCATGGCCACGCAAATCTGGTGCAATTACCCTGTAGTTAGCGAGGCCGTGAACCAGTGGGTACATGCTGAGTGCATGATCACGCATACCATGTAAGACGATAGCCACCGGTCCGTCATTGGCTTCATCCGTGCTAATCGCTGAAAGGCGGCATCCCGCCCCGGAAAAAGACGTTCGTTCAAGCATATTGTTGTAGTGACTCTTCAAAGATTAGTGCCCCGCATCATTCGAACCTTGATGCGGTGAACCTTTTTATAAAATCCGGTTACCATAAAGGGGGTGCTGCATTCCGTCTTACACGTGAGCGTAACACGCTATACAATCAACGATTCCCAAAAAGGCAGCAACTCCGCCATGCGCATTATTTTAACGTTCGTACTTTTGATTCTTCACGCAACGGCATCGGCTGCTACCGATCCTTTCGATATTGACGTCGATATCCCTTACACCCTGCATACGCTCGATAACGGGCTGACGCTGATCGTCCATGAAGATCACAAGGCACCCATTGCAGCTGTAAACGTCTGGTATCACGTGGGCTCTAAAAATGAAGTTCAGGGGAAGACGGGATTCGCCCACTTGTTCGAGCATTTGATGTTTAACGGCAGCGAAAATTACGATGATGATTACTTCAGGGCAACCGAAAAACTAGGTGCCACGACGCTTAATGGCACCACCAGTTTTGATCGTACCAACTACTTTCAAAACGTACCGGTCAACGCCCTGGACGCTATTTTATGGCTGGAATCCGATCGCATGGGCAACCTCCTGGGCGCAATAACCCAGGAGAAACTGGACGAACAACGCGACGTCGTCAAAAACGAAAAACGCCAGGGTGAGAACGGTCCCTACGGCAAAGGCGCTGATATCCAGTATAAAAATATCTACCCTGCTGGTCACCCATATTCGTGGTTACCCATCGGTTCAATGGAGGATCTGGATGCCGCCAGTCTGGAAGATGTTCATGAGTGGTTCAACAAATACTACGGCGCAGCGAATACCGTGATTGTGGTTGCCGGTGACGTCAACACGGCTTCGGTGATTACACGGGTTGAACATTATTTCGGGGAAATCAAACCAGGCCCGCCGATCACCCGGCACGAATCCTTCGTGGCAAAGCTCACCGGGACCATGAAGCAGGTCTCCTTTGATCGCGTTCCGCAAACCATGCTGCTGAAGTCCTGGAACATACCGGGACACAGCACCAGAGCGTCCAATTATCTGAGCATGGTGGGCGATGCATTAACCAGCGGTAAGAATTCCCGACTGTACAAACGGCTGGTTTATGATGAACAACTGGTCTCCAGCGTCAGCGCATACGTTTCCGGGTACGAAATCGCAGGCACCTTCGAAATCTCGGCAATGGTGAACCCCGGTGGCGACGTTGATCGCGTCAACGCAATCATCAATGAGGAACTGGCCAGGTTTCTCAGTAAAGGACTAACCAAAAAAGAACTGGCGCGCATCAAGATCCAAAACATCAGCGGTTTCGTTCAGGCCCTGGAGAACGTCGGCGGTTTCGGTGGAAAATCTGATTTACTTGCCTCCAATTACATCTATAACGGCGATCCAACTTTTTACAAAAAAGAACTCGAATGGATTAAATCCGCAACCCGGGACGACCTCAGGTCCGCTGCAATTGAGTGGCTTTCCGATGGCCAGTATCAACTCGAAATTCGTCCGTTTCCTGCCATGCAGGCCGCGGATTCAACAGTCGATCGCAGTGGCATTCCTGAACCCGGGGAGCCGCCACTGGCAAAGTTTGATAGCTTCGAACGCGCCGCACTGAGTAACGGGTTGAACGTTATTTTCGCCCGGCGAGACACCATTCCTGTGGTCAAAATGCAGCTATCCATCGACGCCGGATTTGCATCAGACCAGTTCGGCAAGCCGGGCACCGCCAAGCTCGCCATGAGCATGCTTGATGAGGGAACCACACGCCGTGACGCACTTACCATCAACGAAGAACTGATCATGCTGGGTGCGAGCATTGGTGCGGGATCAAACCTGGACACATCGTTTGTTACCTTATCCACCTTGAGTAGTACCCTCAACGATTCCCTCGCAGTGTACGCTGATGTGGTGCTAAATCCTTCCTTTCCCGAGAAAGAACTCGAGCGCCTGAGATTGCAGATGTTGACCGCGATCACCCGGGAACAACAGAGTCCCATCGCGATGGCCCAGCGGGTATTACCACAGATCCTGTATGGTAAAGCGCATGCATACGGTAACCCACGAACCGGCTCTGGTACCACGGCTTCCGTCAGTACTATCACCTTGCCGGAGATCAGAGATTTTCACAGTACCTGGTTCAAAGCAGATCATGCCACGCTGGTGGTGGTCGGCGACACAACCCTGGCCTTGCTGCTGCCAAAGTTGGAACAAGCCTTCGGCAAGTGGAAGCCAGGCCCAATCCCAACAAAAAATATCAGCGAGGTTTCGAAACCGGACCACATCAGCCTGTATCTGGTTGACCGACCCGGTTCGGAACAGTCAATTCTGTTCGCCGCTTCTCTGGCAACGCCGAAAGCCAACCCTGACGAAATTGCAACGGAAGCAATGAACGATATTATTGGGGGGCTTTCCACATCCCGCATCAACATGAATCTTCGCGAAGACAAAGGCTGGTCATACGGTGCACAAAGCGGACTATTCAACGCCAAAGGACAGCGTATCTTCTTCGTCTACTCAAGCGTGCAGACCGATAAAACAGCTGATTCAATTCGGGAGGTCATGCGCGAGTTGAACGACTATGTCGGTGCCTCCCCTGCACTCGCAGAGGAACTGGCCAAATCAAAGGCAAGTAACACGCTGTCACTTTCAGGTCGCTGGGAATCCTCAGGCGCAGTCCTCGGATCTATTTCCCAGATTGTCCAATACGCATTACCGGATAGTTACTTCAATGAGTACGCTGCCGAAGTGCAGGCACTTACCCTGGATGAGGTCCGCCGGATCAGCAAGCGCATCATTCAACCGGAAAAACTAACCTGGGTTGTTGTCGGCGACCGTGCCGTGATTGAGCCGAAGCTCAGGGAACTGGGATTTGGTACCATCGAGCTGATTGACTCCGATGGGAATGCGCTTGCACCATGACAGCTGAACCCCTGGCCGGGCTGAAGGTCCTGGATCTGACTTCCGGGTCTGCCGGGGGAATGGCGACGATGATCCTGGCGGATTATGGTGCGGCAGTCTCCAGAATAACTGATCCGCAGTACCAATATCTGAATCAGGTTCCCTGCGCACGTATGTGGATGCGAGGAAAAGCAGCCTGCACCGATCTCGATGCATGCCTTCGCTCGGCAGATATTGTCATCACCACCTTACCAAATGGCTTTCTATTTCCCGGTGAAGACCAACCCCTGCGTGAACAACAGGTTCTATCAGTCAATCCTCAAGTGATCTACTGCGAGATTTCCTGCCTCGGCACGCCTGATGGACCGCCACTATCGGAGGGGCTCGCGGCGGCTGTTGCCGGACGCATGAAATCCATGGAAGGCATTATCCGCAAGGCGGGGCCAAATTTTGCTGCGGTACCGGTAGCCAGTCATGCGACCAGTCAGAATATTGTATCCGGTGTTCTGGCGGCCGTGTATAAGCGTCGCAACAGCGGGGCTGGCAGCGTGATCCGCACCAGCTTGCTTCATGGCCTGATACCCTACGATCAGGGTCCCTCACTTGCCATGCAAATCAATCCGCATTTACCACAGATTGACCCCGTCAACATCATGCCCACACTTAACTATCACCCGGTGCAATGCGCGGATGGTAAGTGGTTGCAGCTCGGTAACCTTTTACCTCACCTGTTCCAACATTTTATGACAGCCATTGGTCTCGCGCACCTGATCGCCGGGCTACCCGATGAAATCGAACAAGTGCGTGATCAGATTCTAACGACCATGCAAACCCGCACATCCTCAGAATGGATGGAAGTATTTGTCAATGACGGCAGTATCGCCGCACACGCCTACCAGTCTGCAGCGGATGCGCTGCACGATCCGGACATGACGCTGAATAATCATGTCGCCACACTCGACGGTGTAAGGCAACTCGGACCCCTGGCAAATCTGACTAAAACCCCGGCGAGGATAACCTTCGAAGCGAAGCAGGACCAGGGCTTCGACTGGTCACAATCTGCTGATCGAGACGCACTGCGTCCACCTTCAGAGCAAGCCGGGCAGTTACAACCTGGTCCCTTGAGCGGTGTCGTCGTACTGGAACTGGCCACCATTATCGCAGCACCGCTCGGTGCGTCATTCCTGGCTGATCTCGGTGCCAGAGTGATCAAGGTAGAAGCCATTGGAGGTGACCCTTATCGACACATGGCCGGTGGTATCGGTGCGATCCGCTGCAACCAGGGCAAAGAAAGTATCAGTGTCGACCTCAAGACGCCCCAGGGACAGCTAATCGTGCAACAGCTGGCAGACAAGGCCGATATCCTTATTCACAACTTCCGACCGGGCGTCCCGGAAAGGCTCGGCATCAGTTATGAACACCTATGCAAAACGAATCCAGGCCTGATCCATATCTCGGCCAATGGCTACGGACCCGGCGGACCCGGCGCACTACGCCCTTCCACTCACCCCATCCCGGGAGCTGCAATGGGGGGAGCCGGTCATCAGGCAGGCGGCCTGCCAGAATCGTTGCTGGACCTCCCGGGATTACGCGAAACAGCGCGTCGGTTAATGCGCGCGAATGAAGTCAATCCTGATCCGAACACTGCGCTGGTAATTAGTGCTACCAGTCTGCTTGCCCTGCTGGCGCGTGAACGCAGCGGTCACGGGCAGCAGGTGTTCGTGGATATGTTTATCGCAAACGCCTACGCAAATTTTGACGACATGCTGGAATATTCGGGTAAACCGCAACGCCCGGGGCTCGGTCCATCGCTGAACGGCCCACAACCTCTCTATCGACTTTATCAGACGTCCGCAGGCTGGATATTTCTCGGGCTGCAAACACCCGGGGAATGGCAGGGATTCTGCCGGTTGAGCGAACCGGAACTGGTTAACAAGTTCGGGTTGAACCCAGGTGATGACCCAGAGCTGGATTCAGCACTCGAAACGCTGTTTCTTACGAAGTCAGCCATCCAGTGGCAGACACAGTTCGCCGGTACAGGCGTTCCGCTGGTGACGGCTGACCATGATAATCTGCCGGGGTTCTTCTATCGTCAGTGTAGTCCTGATTCAACGCTGATGAGCCAGGTTCATCACCGGCAGATTGGCCCCTACTATCGGCATAATCCCATGCTGCAGTTCAGTGCCACCCAGAGCAATTTACGGGGCGGAGTTATCGCCGGGGAACATGGCGTTACGCTGTTGACGGAGCTCGGTTATCAGCAGGAGGAAATCAGTTTACTGTTCGACAACGGCATACTCTGGGAATCAACCTGATCTGACGGCTACTGGCTAACAAGATATTATTCGCGGTATGCTGGCTGGAATAGACAAGAGGGGGCACAAGCACATGAAATTTGGAATATTCTACGAACATCAGTTACCACGACCCTGGAATGAAGACAGTGAGCATAAACTGCTCAAACAGTCGCTGGATCAGATTCAACTGGCAGATTCAATTGGCTACGACTACGCCTGGGAAGTCGAGCATCACTTTCTCGAAGAATATTCACATTCCTCTGCACCCGAAGTATTTCTTGCCGCCGCCAGCCAGCGAACCAAAAATATTCGCCTGGGGCATGGCATCATTCAGCTGACAACGAATCATCCCGCACGGGTTGCAGAGAAAGTATCCACTCTGGATCTTATTTCCGATGGACGCGTTGAACTCGGGCTTGGGGAAGGTTCTTCGGTTACTGAACTACATCCATTCAATCTCCGCTTTCGGGACAAACGCGACGTCTGGGAGGACGGCGTGAAGTGCGTGCTGCCCATGTTCTACAACCATGCCTGGCAATACCAGGGCGAGTTTTTTAATTTCCCACTGCGCGCGGTTGTGCCAAAGCCGATGCAGAAGCCTCATCCACCTTTGTGGGTGGCCTGCTCGCAACTGGACACCATCCGGTATGCAGCTCATCGCGGCATGGGTGCCCTGTCGTTCAAATTCGTCGACATCGAAGCCTCACGCGCCTGGGTCAATGCTTACTACAATACCTTCGTCAATGATCAGGAAAAGCTGACTGACTATCAGGCGAATCCCAACATTGCCGTGGTTTCAGGTTTTATGTGCTGTGAAACTGATGAAGAAGCCTGGCAAAAAGCCGACGGCTGGACGTTCTTTCAGTTCGCGCTGCAACTCTACAGTAAGGAAGGACCATTCGAACCTGGCACTGTGAATTTCTGGGACAGATACCAGGAATGGAAGCAGACACCGGCAGGGCAAAAGCGATCAGGGAGTGAACTTATCGGCTCCCCCGCTACCATCCGTGAAAAGTTGCTGGAACTTGAAGCGGGTAATGTCGATCAGGTGATCCTGCTCAACCAGGCTGGAAAAAATACTCATGAAGACATTTGTGCGAGCCTGCAGTTGTTCGCAGACGAGCTGATGCCGGAGTTCCATGCACGTGAACCTGAACATCAGGCCTGGAAACAGGCAGTCCTGAACAAGGAAATCACACTCGAAGAGATTGACACCGATCCATTTAACTTCAAGGCCCGGGGTGCACCCACGATCAAATCCAGCAAGGAAACACAAAACCGGGACATGGTAGCTGGCACAGTCGGCAGGCCCGAGTCCAAGGTCAGCTAGGCTGGGGTAGCGACGTTGCGGCTCGCATTTTTCTGCGCAAAATGGCCGTACCTTCCTGTACGGCACTTAGTTCCTGCCCTTCGGGCAGGAACTTCTTTGTTTCTTGCGGAGCGTGGCTCCTGCCACACTCCTTGTCGCCGCGTTGCGGCTCGCATTTTTCTGCGAAAAATGGCCGTACCTACCTGTACGGCACTTAGTTCCTGCCCTTCGGGCAGGAACTAAGTAAAGTTCAATGTTTACTTAATGGGTTGTGTTCGGCAAGATGCGAAGCCATGCCGCAGGAAAACACCAGCCAGGACAAAATCCTCTACCAGATTAAACAATCAGGTCCGCAAAGTGTTAAGTCACTTGCCACGGCATTGAATGTCACCACCATGGGAATCCGTCAGCATATCGCCCAGTTGGAGGAAGCCGGTCTGATTACCGCCTTGCCGGAAGTTGCTCAGCCAAGGGGAAGACCCTTGAAACCGTGGAAGCTGACCGGGCTGGGTCACAAGCGATTTCCCGATAGTCATGCACAGGTTACGGTTGATCTGATTGCCTCAGTCAGAGACGTACTGGGTGAGTCCGCACTGGACAAAATTATTCAGAATCGAACCGAGGAGACTACCCGTCACTACCAGGCCGCTTTAAGTAAGAGCAAATCCCTGTCTGCAAAAGTTACCCAACTCGCGCGCTTGCGAACTGAGGAAGGTTACATGGCTGAAGTCGTCAAAGATGGCAAGGATTTCATCCTGCTCGAACATCATTGTCCTATTTGCGTCGCCGCTGAATCCTGCCAGGGATTCTGTCAGTCAGAACTTGAGGTGTTTCGGCTCTTACTGGCGGACATAGCACAGGTGAACAGGGAAGATCACATTATGCTCGGGGCCGGCCGGTGCAGTTATCGCATCAAAGCGCTGGCATGATCATGTCGATTGCTACCAGACCTTGATCTACGCACCTGCGTAGATCAGTTGGCGGTTGCAGGCTGCATAGAATTAATCGATTCCTTTGGAGCAAATGTGTTGAAACTGATTTGCGCGCATATCTTTTAGACCAATGTGCTCATAAGTTCGCCACAGAATCGCATCGTTGTCAGAAACATATCGTGCCGGGTGCAGGTCATACAGATAGCAAAGGGCAGAGATTCTCGGTCGTAGTTGTTCATTAAGCGAATCGATCAGGTACGAGGGATTCAAAGCTTCATCCCAGTAGTCATTAATATGATCTGCCCAGCTAAACTGCCTCATCTGCACGGGTTTTCCGTCGCGCCATTTAAGGATCGATGATTTACCTGTCACCTCATCATCCGCAAAAAGATTCATATAGAATCGCATGCCTTCGTAATTGGCCACCAGATCTGCATTGGCATAATTGCCGGTGGTCCACTGACCAAAAATCCACCGTTCTGCAAATGCGCCCCGCGCTAACAATCTCGGTTGGTCCCAGCCTTTTAGGCCGCGTTTGTAGTATTTGAAGCCCTGGGAGAAAAAGTGACCGAACTTATCGGAACCTACCATAACGCCGTTGACACGGAAGGTTCTGCCAACACCAAACAGGTAGGTGACGCGCGTCGCCCACACTGGCATGCCGCGGTAAATACTGTGATATCGGGTTTGTGGATATTTTTCGATTTCCGGCGATGCGGCGGCCCAGCGCTCAATTTTATCCGCCCAGTACCAACCGCCCAGTTCGTAATAAATTGCGCGAGCAAATGATTTATCATCCGCTGGTTTTTTCCACCCTGCTGCGATATCGGCAATTGCCTTGTTCACCCGCGCGTTCAGTAGCGGTAATGAATCTGCAACGTTCAGTGTACGATTGCTGTACTGGTCCGTTTCATAGGCAGATGCAGACGACATCAAAGTGACATACAACAGTGTTAGAGAAATAATCCTTACCAGACACGGTTGCAGAAATAGGCACATACAAGGAACGAGGCAGAAAGTCAGACTGTTTTATACAGACTCGGGGAAGTGAAGGCTATTCTTCGCTGCTAATTTTATTTTGAAATCGAGATATCACCAGAGCGCGTATTGAGTATCACAACACCGGACCCGTCTCCCACTGAAAATCGCAGGGTCTTGTCACGAATATATTTTGAAGACTCTGGTTTATCATCAGTCAGCCGGTTACGGATGCTCCCAGACCCGGATTCCAGATCAAATCGTGCGTCTATTTCGCCTCCGAGTTCTACACGGATCGACCCGCTGACATTATCAAACTCAAGAGAACCGCCCTGCATGAGACCGCCGTTGATTCTTATATCACCTGAAACTGAATGACCATTGATGCGTGAAAATCTGGTCCGTTCAACCTCGACATTCCCGGAAACCGATTCGAGGTCCAGATCACTGCCCCCGTTTTCCACCAGCAAATCCCCGCTGACACTGCCGTACCTGCTATCACCCTCGGTGTTATAGGATTCAATATCCCCACTTACTGTCTTGACGCGGATCCGACCTGACGAGTCGCGAATATCAATGTCGCCATTGACTGTCTGCAGGATAACTCGATCCGTACCTCCTTTTAGCTCGATGTCCCCACTTACCACGCCAACCTCAATGCTGCCATCAACACCCCTGGCAGAAACATCAGTGGCGACCCCGGAAATATTCAATCGACTCCTCGATGGAATATACACACGCAGATCCGATCCCTCGCTTCCGCCACGATGCACCCTGGGTAACTTTACTTCTATTCTGGTGGCGCCTCCGTCCGCGTTGAAGATAAATTCCTCCATGCGTTCATCGAGCATGCCGGTAACCTGCACAGAAGGTTTCTCCCAGCCAATCACTTCGAGTTCACCGCGAACAATCTGAATACGAACCAAACCATCCATCGATGCAGGTTCGATCTGATTCACTTCCTGCCGCGCCGCCAGACCCGGGACTGCCATTGTCATACAGACAATGCAGAGTAGTAATCTATTTCTGTTCATGTTGTTGCCTCAATCATCTCTTTTCACGCGTCTTATCGATACCGCCTGCGGTGCCTGCACCAGGCCCTCACATCATGCGGTTCCTGGTGAAGTCCTGTTTAAGAAGTTCCAGTTCCTGTTCGTGTATTCGCATCAATGTTTCGATTAGGCGACGATTCGACGGAGCTTCCCGCACCTGCGCCTCTATATCCCGCCGGGCTGATTCGAGGATATCAAGATTCCGATACAGCTCATCAAGTGTCTGTTCATCAAGGTCGCTGTTCAACTCGGTAAACTTCTTAACCAGCGGATTACGAAGCTGCACATATTCGGCTTCCATCTGATTGAACGACCGGTCTGCCGTCAGTACCTGGGTCTCCTGCGTGATTGGCTGCCACAGGCTCACCATCAACGCCGTCGTGCCAACTATAAGACTTGCTGCGACACCGTAGGAAAGCCAGTTAAGACTAAAGCCACCAGGCGCCTTCTGCGGATGATCCAGCATGCGACGCTCGATCCCTCGCCACAGGTCTCTCGAGGGCTGAATTTCAGCATCAAGTGCTCGAATCTCACGGGCCAGTGTCATCGACAAGGCATCGGATTCGCCGTTGTTTTCCCGATGGATCTCAGTGCTCATTGCATAGATTCCTCATTTGTCTGATTAGACGCACCCTGGCTGAAATTGGTTTATGCCCCCGGTTCAACGGACAGTTTCTGCTGTAACAGTTGTCGCGCCCGATGCAGTTGCGCTTTACTACTGCCCTGCGCGATGCCCAGCATCCCGGCTATCTCGTCATGGGTGTAACCCTCAAGGCTGTATAACACGAATACCGCCCTGGCTCCGTCAGGCAATTCCGAGATGGCCTGCTCGAGCCCGATTTGTTCATCAGTGGTTTCTCGATATTCAAGCTCAGGCACATCCTCGAGTTCCAGGCTGTTTTTGAACGGAGTTTGACGGCGCAGATGGCTTAACGTGATATTGGTGGCAATTCGATACAACCAACTGCCAAATGCACTGTCCCCACGAAAGCTCGAAAGCTTCAACCAGGCCTGTACAAAGGCTTCCTGAGCGAGATCCTCAGCCAGATCGCGATCGCGACACAAGCGAACACACTGAGCAAAAACCCGGCCCACATGAATCCTGTACAGTTGCTCGTAAGCACTGTAGTCATTTTTTCGGGCCAGATCGACGAGGTGTTTTTCGTCGTAGTCCACGGGCTGTGTCAACTCTGCCACAAAACTGCTTTTTCTCGATGGAGGTTTACTTCGACTCTGAACAGAAGCCTGTTTAGGCAAATCCATTCCCCGCGAAACGCTTTTATCGCGCGAGCCACGGTACCTTGCCTGCATTGCCAATTAGACGCTCGGCACGCGCCAATGGTTTAAAGTGTTCGACGCTCAACTCGATCTACCCATCTCATAAAACTGATCATTAGGTCTCAAGCTTGAATAATTAGCAATGCGGTTACTCATCGCGAAAAAAGCAACAATCGCCCCAATGTCCCAGAGCTGCTCCTCATCAAAGCCGGCCTGCCGTGCTTCCTGCAACTCAGCATCACTCAACTCTGCCGCGCTGGATGCTATCCGCAGCGCCAGTTTTAACATCGCCTGTTCACGATCGGTCAAGTCTGCTTTGTGATAATTGGTCGCCACCTGATCCGCAATTAATGGATTGCGCGCACGAATACGCAGGACCGCGCCATGGGCAATCACACAATACTGACAGTCGTTCATTGCCGATGTCGCGACAACGATCATCTCGCGTTCGGCCTTTGACAGTCCGGAGTTACCCTCCATGAGTGCGTCGTGGTAGGCAAAAAAAGCGCGAAACTCTGCCGGTCGCCGTGCCAGCAGCAGGAATACATTCGGGATGAAGCCAGATTTCGAATGAACAGACTCGATTCTCTCTCTGATGTCACCTGGCAACTCGTCAAGCACTGGCAAGTCGAACCGACTGATTCGCCGCTCTAATTCTTCCATCCTGTTCCCTTCCTTTCCATTGATATCAGTTGCGGACTTCACGAAACTCATATTGGTAATAACTGGCAATAGCGAGTCCGGCCGCCACGCTCGTAAATGGATCATGCTCCGTGACCCGACCAGGAAATTTATCTTCGAGGATACGCTTCACGGCAGCAATCTGGCTGGATCCCCCCGTGCGGATCACCTTATCGATGTCGCTGGACTCACAGTCGGCATCAAGCAGTACCTTATCAAGGATTTCATCAATCTGGCGAAGCATACCGCTCATCATGAGTTCAAAGTGGTCACGGGTGAACAGCACCGATACATCCAGCTCAGGAATATCCAGCATGGTCTCCTCATCATTGGACAAGCGCGCTTTCGCTTCCTTGATCGCCTGAAAAACCAGATAACTGTAATTATGGGTGATGAGATCATCCAAGCGTTCAAATTTTACGGCCGCGGGTCCGCCCTTTCTGATGCAGTCAGCGACCTTGGCACGATATTGATTCTGATTCAAAATGTAGGTTACCGCCCAGTTCAACAGCTTGTCTTCGAACTCTTCGAACGGAAATACATTTTCGATCAGTCGTCCATCACTGACTCTCGACCAGATTTCGCCTTTTCCGAGCAGCGGGAACAACAGTTCGCGAAAGATTAGCTGATCGATATGATCTCCGCCCAATGACAAGCCAGCTGTTGATAACACCTTGAATTCGACGCCAGAGTACGCGACGACACTTAAATCCAGCGTGCCTCCACCAAAATCCAGGGTCAATACCCGACCGCTGTCTTTTGAGGCTTCTTCATGCAGAAAACTTAGCGTCGCAGCAACGGGTTCCGGGTAGAAAGTGACCTTATCGATTCCGGCATAATGGCAGGCCTCTGTTAATCGGGAAAACGCCAGTTCATTTCGCTCCCGTGAATTGCCTTCAAACAATACAGGATGGCCAAAATGAACGTCGTCGATTCTATCCTTCAGGTTCTCCTCAATTGAATGACGGATGCGCAGCAACACCGGAGTGATCAGCGCAACAACGCGAAACGGATGGTCAAAAACAAGCAGGCGTTTTATCGCGGGATTACCTAACAGACGTTTCACGCCGCGAAACAGGCGGCCCGGCATACCCCTGTCCACCCAGGGCTGGCCATAGACGCTGGAAGTTGCGATCTCGGCCTCACTTTGTGGATCATCGGCGAGCGCATCGGCAACCACCATGGCACTTCGCGCAATAACCTCTGGAGTGAGTTCAACTATCCGGTCCTGATTCTCGGTGATGTACTGCAGCACCGCCTCACGACCCGTGCGTGTTACCAGCTCACGATTCAGGTGGGTAGCAGTAGGCATGATGGTATCGTCCTGTTCAAGCTGAACAAGATGCACTCGCTGACCATCGTACCAGGCAGCAGCCGAGTTCGAAGTTCCGAAATCTATACCCACACCAATCATATAAGCTACTGATTTATATAATTATTAAAGAAGTTCAGAGTCCCGAAGGGGTTGCAATTAACGCACATTCGCCGGTTTATTCCCAGCGCGATTTCGAGATTGTTACAATGATCCTCAATTCACCTGACTCAAGGGAACGCAGAATGCGTATCGGCATCTCAATCACCAGTTCATACCAGACAAAAGATGTCCGCGACGGTGCACGCCAGATGATCAATCGCGCCAATGCTGCGGCGCTGGCAGGCCTGGACTCGCTCTTCGTCGGTGATCACCACGTGGTACCGACACCTTACTACCAGAACACACCGATGATGGGTCGACTGCTGGCGGAATGGGATTCCCGGGATGCCGGAGCATTATTTCTACTGCCACTCTGGAATCCGGTCCTTGCGGCGGAACAAATCGCCACTCTGGCATGTATCGCCCAGGGTAAATTCATCATGCAGTGCGGGCTCGGTGCAGGCCGGCAGCAATTCAATGCCATGGGTGCCAACATCAAACACCGTCCATCTTCATTTGAACAGGCGATTGAATGTATGCGGGCACTCTGGGCAGGTGAATCGGTCACCATGGACGGGCGATGGACATTCGAAGGGGCCAGGATCTGCCCCCTGCCACCACTGCCCATCGAGATCTGGATCGGCGCGTCTGCGCCAGTCGCCATTGAACGCGCTGCCAGGATAGGAGACGCCTGGCTCGCCGATCCAGGACTGACACTGGAGCAGGCCGCCCGTGCCCTTGAGCAGTACAACACTGCCCTCGCCGCATTCGGTAGAGCCAATCCGACGACCGTGGCGATCCGGCGAGATATATACGTTGCGGAATCAGCAGCAGATGCACAAGACACACTCGCGCTGATCACAAGTCAGGGCTACCGTGGCTTCGATCCTGAAGCACTGATCATTGGCACCAGTGAGGATGTCGCGTCACAATTTCAGGCATTCGGGGAATTGGGTTTTACTGACATTATCATTCGCAACCTGCATCGGGATCCCGACAAAGCGATTGCCTCAACGGTCCGGCTTGCCCAGGTCCGGGAGTTCTTAAACTCATGAATCAGCGCACAGCACCGATCGTTGACAAATCCACCTTGCCCTCGAAGACAGGCGGGCACCAGAAGTAGCTGGTTCCCAGTGGGCGACTCAGCTGGAAGATTCCATCAATGACGCCATCATCAATACCCAGCATATGTTGCATCACGGTATCGAACGCAGCAAAGCTATGTCCAAACGCCACAAAAACCAGACCCTGGCCGGAATAGTCTGCCCAGGGCATTGAGCGTCTGAGCATGAATGCCTCCGGTTGAAAACGCTCCTGCGCGGCTCTTTTTACGTGCGCCGATTCAGGGGCTTGGTCAAACTCAGTATTGTCCGCCAGACGACGACCAATAATATCATCCTGCGCCTCGCCATCCAGTTGGAAAAATCCTTCGAGATCATGCAACCACTTTTGAACGGCAACAAAACTGCCGTTACCTGCTGATCCGCTTTGTGCAATTGCAGCTTCAATAGCGGCGGTACCTTCTGGATTTTCAGTTCCGTCTACATAACCGGACAGATCGCGACCTATGTCAAATTTGAATGCGTCGACAACATCTTCAAGCTGCACGTTCTCACCCAGGGCCTGCTCAATCGCCAGGGTTGTCCTTACCAGTTCACCCCGATCATCGCCGCGGAGCCAGAACCAGAACGCGTAAGGGATGGATGGAATCGCAATACCCTTGCTCTCAAACACCGGCGCACTTGTGATGAGTTGCTCGGAAGTTTCGATTAAGTCCAGGAAGGCCTTGCCGATGCCGAGCACAACAGTCCTGCCGTCGACAAGATCGGGCAGAACGTCCAGAAGTTCGGTCGGATCGGCTCGATTGGACAATGAAAAATAGAGGTACCGGGCCTGAGCCGGCACATCATCCAGAATACCGGACTGATACGACACAATATTTTCCTTACAAGAACGTGTTCAGGTATTGAGCCCCAGGGAATCAAGCAGTCGTCCAGCACTGGCCAGAACCCGGTACCTCGCCAGCCTGGCTGTGTATTGTCCGGAAAGATAGGCGATTCTGGCTCGAAGCAGTTCGTTTTGAACATCCAGCAAATCGAGCAAGGTTCGTTTACCCAGGCCCAGTTGCTCATTGTAAACTTTCAAAACTTCCTCGGTGGATTCCACGTGCGCCTTAAGGTATTCCAGCCGAATCAGAATGTCCTGCAGTTCGTTCCAGATCAGCGTAACGTCTTCTTCAACCGCCAAACGATTGCTTCGCAGTGATTCGCGGGCGGCAAACTCCCGCGCTTCAGTTTCATTGACGCGAGCACGATCCGCACCGCCGCGAAACACATTGTAGGTCATCCGCACCACAGCGGTCTCGTCATCATTCGCGCCTATGGATCCATCCACATCCTCATTTCGAGTTACCCCAAGTTCAATATCCAGTCGTGGATGAAAGCTGCCCCGCGCCTGTTTTCTGGATGCGATCGCCGCCTGGAGTTCCGCTTCTGCTGCTATCAAAGACGGATTATTTCGATAGGCTATTTCCAGCGCTTCACCCAGCGATCCTGGCAAACCGGTGATGGGGTCTGGATTGTCTAGATCAACCGCATTCTCGCCAACAACCCGATAAAATTCAGCCCTGCCATTTTTGGCATCTCGTTCGGTCAGCATCACGGCTGACTTAGCCTGGGCGCGCCTGCCCTGGGTTTGCACAACATCAACCTTGGTGCCGACCCCACTCTCAAAACGTTCACGTATCTTGCCAAGCGTGGAATCATGCTGGCGTAAATTTTCACTGGCAAGCGACACCACCGCATCACGCTTCAACACCTCCAGATATACCTGGATCGCGCGCAGACTCACGTTTTCGCGAGTGCTGCCCAGCCTCGCAACCGCTGAGTCCAGCAAAGCGGTTTGTTGTTTGACGAAATTGCGAGTGGAAAATCCATCATACAGAAGCTGGGTTACCCGAATGGATCGATCGTCCCGGGTCAGACGGAGATCATCGAGATTCGCCGCACGGGTTGTCGTGTTATTCGAATTTTCCTTGCCCGTCGCAAGCACGATATCAACCACGGGGAAGTAACCGCCGCGCGCCTGCTTTCTTAACTGGTCAGCAGCTTCGACATTATATTGCCCGACATGAATGTCCGGGTTTGTATTGAGCGTCGTTCCAACAGTTTCAATGAGCGATTGTGCGCGGGCCGTATCATTGACGATGAGGGTGAGCAAACACCCGCTGAGTAACAACACCAGTAATCTAAAATTCACCCACGAACCCCCGCTATCCTACGTTTTGACGTTATTTTAACTGCTCTGTCACGTCCTTCGGAAGCAGTTTACCAGAGAATCATTACTGAATTGTGATGCCTGAAGACTCATAACTTCCGACGATCATAAATGCTGACCATATGTACGGATATCCCCATTCAGGTGAATCCATGAGGTCTAACTGTGTGTCGCGCAGCGCTTCCCGGGCTGGCTGGCCCGAGAGTACCCGCTCATAGAAACTGGTCATCAGCGCCTGGGTTCCCGCGTCACTGACCTCCCACAAAGAACTGATGACCTCCGCCACGCCTGCCTCCTGAAAGGAGCGACGCAAACCGTAAACACCCTCGCCTTCGTGAATTTCGCCCAGGCCCGTTTCACAGGCAGAAAGGACCACAAGTTTGGTGCCTGACAGGTTCAGGTCGAGCACTTCAAGGGCGGTGAGCACACCGTCATTGACGGTATCAATGTCGCCTAGAAATTGTGCATTAGTATTGATGCCAGCAAACGCGAGTCCTGCTCTTAAGAGCGGATTGTCTCCCGGTGGCGGCACATGCACATCTGATCCCCGTTGCAGTTTCAGTAACCTTTTACGTAAGGAATCATCCGCTTTCAGGAAAAATCCGTGGGTCGCCATATGCAGTATTTCCGGCGGTTGTTTCAGATTTGACAAAACCTGTTCCTGAGCATCCGCCCCAAAAAACACCTCACTCGGTGAATCGGTCTCCTGGACCTGATTCGTGATAATCCGGCCTTCCCGTTCTGCGCCTGGTAAGGGCGCAAAATTCAAACCACGTAATCCGCCGCCTGCACCACGAATGTCCATCTGCAGTGTCGTCGATCTGCGACCTCGTGCCGCAGCCAGCACCTGCTTGTCGACAACGTCTTCCGAATTGTAGTCGGGACCGGCCAGAATTACATATTCCCCCTTCGCCACCTTGTATTCGTTCGGCAGCAGGTCTCGACCAGAAGTCAGTATATGTATGTCGTGAGTCTGGATAAGGTATTTTTCATCCGGGTCGACCAGAGCATTAAAGGGCAAAATATTCAGTACCCCATCGGGAATCAGATAAACGTATTCAATGCCTTCAATCAGGTCAGCGACCGGCTGCCAGACGAGTTCATACGCTGTCTGTCCCGCTTCCACAAGTTCATCCTCATCGGCCTGGTCATCCTGGATGATTTGCCGGTAGTAAAGCACCGCTGCTTCCATCTGCTCTCGGTTCGAAAATTTAACCAGCTCGAATCGAATCGACGAGCCATCATTAATGACAACTCCCGCCAGGTATCGGAGCGCACCCTGCTCCTCGTAGGCCAGAAAATCGACTAGTGCCGATCCCGGAGGCAACACAGAGGCGAGGGAATCGACATCAATCTGTGCGATTGAGCTTCGATAGCGAACGCTGGCTCTGCCGAGTTCGCCCTGCAATTCATTAACGGATTGTTCCAGATCGTAGAGCGCCTCCGCGTGTCTGCCTTGAGTCTCTATGGTCGGCCCCGACAGGGTTAGCGCAGCCAATTCCTTTCGTGCGGTTTCCAGTTCATTCGCGACAGCCGTCAATGCCGGGTCACCCGCAAGCTGTGAAATCTGCTGAATCTCTGAGGTAACTTTCAACAGCAATCCCTTGCGTTGCAAACTTGCACCCAGCGCTCGCCGACCACCGGCACTTGAATCAGTTTTAGTGAGCATCGCCAGGTAATTGTCAAATTCAGGTCGATGCAGGCGCACGTAACCTTCTCGCGCATTTTCTCCCGTAACCCACAACATCCTATCGAGAAACTGACTGCGTCGTTGAAATCCTGTGCCACTCAACTCGATTGCTGCATCCAAATTACCTTCAACCCTGTACAACCTGGCCAGATTGTTCAGCGCTTCGAATGTGTAGGGGTGTTGTTCACCCAGCACTTTCTCAGCCAGCGCGAGTGCTGCCGTCAGGGTTGTCCTTGCCTGCACCAGATTATCCGCATCAACGTAAGCAGATCCGAGGTCAATCATCGATCGAATCACATCCGGGTGCGACTCACCGAGCACCGATCGCCGCGAGGCCAGTGCACGAACAAAAATCTCAGTAGCCTGATCAACTTTTTGTTGTTTCTGGTAGATTCTGCCCAGATTGTTCAGGGCTTTCATCGTGAACTGATGTTCATCACCAAACAGTTGCGACCACTGAGCGTGAACTTCTTCAAACAGTTCTGCTGACTGGTCGTACTCTTCCATGAGCATATAGAGAAAAGCCAGGTTATTTTTTACTGCGATGGTGTCCGTGTAATCATCACCGCGGGTCTCACCGAGTATCGCGAGGCTCTCTGTATAGAGCGGCTCAGCCTCTCGAAAGTTACCCTGGCTCTCATACAACAGGGCAAGATTATTTCTCGCCCGGGAAGTCTGTTGGCTGTCGACACCCAGCGTTTCTTCCAGGCTCCCGAGTGCTTGCTTCAGTAAAGGCTCTGCCTGGTCATATAGTCCGACTTCTTCGAATACCTGGCCCAGATTATTGAGCGCCACCAGTGTCGATGGGTGTTGCATACCCGCTACGTCCATCAAACCTTCAAGTGCTTGCCGGTAGCTGGCCTCGGCCTCCGCGAATTTACCCTGGCGCTGATAGACTGAACCAAGCTCAAGCAGGGTATTGTAGATGTCAATGGGTCGATCCAGCCAGTTAGCCAGACCATAATCCAGAACCTGCTCGGTGATTGCCTGGGCGCGAACCAGATCTCCCTCGTTGTTAAAAACACGACCTAGATAGGATCGGGCCAGGTAACCAAGTTCCGAATCCCCCATCTGCAATGCGGTCTGAATAACAGAAGCGAGAAGTTGCCGGGCTTTGAGATATTCACCCTGTTCGCGATAGATTTCCGCAGACTGTGTCAGTGCGAGCAGGACTTCACTATTGACAGTCGTATACGACTCCGCCATCCGCTGAATCGCAATCTGGTAGTAGCTGCCGGCTGCCGCAATGTCATCGGCTGCGCTGGCGAGCCTCGCCTGTTGCAACAGACAGTCAATCACGACGGGATGCCATGAACCATAATCCTGGTCCACAAGCTCACAGACCATTTCCATCAGGTTTCGCGCATCTTCGAACTGGCCGCTCTGTTCAAGCCCGGCAATTTGATTCATGCGTGCGTTTACTGTTAGTTCATGGCTCTGCCCAAAACTCTCTGCGAGACTCGCGACAATCATATCGCTTAGCGCAAGCGCTTCATCCGTTGCTCCCACAGCACGATACAACTCAGCCAGAAGTTCATATATCTGGATGGTCTCAGGGTGTTCCTCTCCCAGGCTCACGGTGGCCAGTGCAATGGCCTCATTGTAAAAGGCATCCGCCGCTTCGGCGTCGCCCATCTGTCGATAGATAAAACCAAGATCACGCGTCGCCGCAGCGGTCAACCAGTGCCCCCCACCGAGCATTTCGGTGACGAGTACCAGCGCACTTTCCTGCGCGGCCAATGCTGATTCGAAATCGCCCGCGGTCATCAGCGACTCGGCTTCAAGATGCATCTCATCGTACCCAGCGATGATTTCCTCACCATCCGAATCAATCCGGCTGGCGGCAGCCAGCCGTTCCGTCACCCAGTCGGGTAATGCCGACGTTAATGCCGAGACTTCATCGTTGACGACCGCAATGGCTTCCCGATCACCTCGACTGACAAGCAATTCGATCTGGCCCTGCAACATCTGCACACCGAGTTCGGGGATCCCGGATTCCTGCGCCAGCATCGCGATAACCTGCATCACTTCGATATTTTCAGGATCACTCTCAAGAACCTCCATAAACAGTTCAAGTGCCAGATCCATATCGCCAGACATTAGTGCCTGGTCAGCAGCATCACGAATCTGATCGGCGGATACCGGATTCCAGCAAAACAAAGAGAGCGTGATTAAATAGAGAGTCAAGAATCGCTTAATCATGATGACACTGGCCCGGATAGTTGAGTTGTTCTTGGGTCTATTCCTACCTCATTACACAGCCTTTATCAATCGCTGTGTGATTATCGGTCTGAACAGGTGCACCTGCTGTATCTTCTCACATTTACACGGCTACTGGATTCAGTCATTCTCGCAATGCTACATTGCACCTTCAACGCGCCAGCAGAACATCAACGTAATGAATCAACCCCACGAAGTTATCGTCGTTGGCGCAGGGAATGCTGCGCTTTGCGCTGCGCTGGCTGCCAGAGATAAAGGTGCCAGTGTAACTATACTGGAACGCGCACCCGATGCCGAAAAAGGCGGAAACTCCAGGTATACCGCCGGTGCCATGCGATTCGTTTACAACGGCGTCGAAGACCTGATCGCGCTCATGCCTGAACTTGGGGACGACGAGATCAGGAGTACGGATTTTGGCAGCTACACCCGGGACAATTTTTATGACGACATGGGTCGACTGACCCAATATCGGAGTGATCCGGTGCTGACGGAAATACTGGTGGAGCAGAGTTACCCGACGCTTCGCTGGATGCATGACCGGGGTGTTCGTTTTATGCCCATGTACGGTCGGCAGGCGTTCAAGGTAGACGGTCGCTTCAAGTTCTGGGGTGGACTTACCGTTGAGGCCTGGGGCGGAGGTCCCGGATTGGTCGAGAGCCTGCATAGCCTGGCCACGAAGGCAGGAATCAATATTATTTGTGATTGCCGGGCATTGGCGTTAAACGTCGATGACGCCGGGATTAACGGCATTTCTGTAAAACATGCGGGCAAGACAAAAAACCTTTCCTGCGACGCGATCGTTCTTGCCAGCGGTGGATTCGAAGCCAATCCTGAATGGCGAACCCGATATCTCGGACCCGGCTGGGAACTCGCAAAAGTGCGCGGCACACGGTTTAACACCGGCGATGGTATCCGCATGGCGCTGAATGCAGGTGCTGCCCCCTATGGCCACTGGTCGGGCTGTCACGCGGTGGGTTGGGACCGGAACGCGCCTGAATTCGGGGACCTTTCAGTCGGAGATGGATTTCAGAAACACAGTTATCCCCTTGGAGTGATGGTCAACGCCCGTGGCGAACGATTTGTCGATGAGGGCGCCGACTTTCGAAATTATACCTATGCGCGTTATGGCAGGGAGATCCTCAACCAGCCTGAGCAGTTCGCCTGGCAGGTGTTCGATGCCCGGGTTGCTGACCTGCTCCGCGACGAGTACCGGATCAGGGAGGTCACCCGGGTACAAGCTGATACATTAGCGGAACTGGTCGCGAAAATGGAAGGTGTGGATCAAACCCGATGCCTGCAGACGTTAATGGAATTCAACGCCGCGGTGAACCCGGATGTGGTTTTTAATCCTGCCATCAAGGATGGCAGGGGCACGACCGGTCTGCCCATCAACAAGACCAACTGGGCCAATCCCCTGGATACACCACCATTCGCCGCCTATCAGATCACCTGCGGGATTACCTTCACCTTTGGTGGTATTCGGATCAACGAAGCGGCCGAGGTCCTGACAGAAGAAGGCTCGCCCATTCCCGGATTGTTCGCCGCGGGTGAACTGGTGGGCGGATTGTTCTATTTCAACTACCCCGGCGGAACCGGATTAACCTCCGGTGCGGTATTCGGAAAAATCGCCGGTGAACATGCAGCGTCTTACCGGTCGCTCTCAGCATGAAGCCCCCTGATACGCAACATCTGCCGACAAATCGCGTCGGGGGACGCTGTAACCTGTTCGCCCACCTGCTGGGACTCACCGTGATGAAGCTATGCGGGTGGAACGTGGAAGGTCGAGTACCGGACAGCACCAGGATGGTCATCATCGCCGCACCACACACCAGTAACTGGGACTTTATATTTCTACTGGGCGCTGCCTATTCCCTGCGCCTGAGCGTTAACTGGCTGGGTAAGAACAATCTGTTTTTCCCGGTGTTTGGTGCCTTCCTTAAATACCTGGGCGGCGTCCCAGTCGATCGGTCCCGGAGTACCAACATGGTTCAGCACCTCGCGGAGACCATTCGCAACTCGGATCACATTGCACTGGTAATCCCGCCTGCCGGTACGCGCAGGAAGACGGATCACTGGCGGTCTGGTTTTTACAGAATCGCCGTTGAGACAGGTATACCGCTGGTTTGCGGGTACCTGGATTACAAAACGAAGACTGCCGGACTGGGTCTGACATTTGTACCCTCAGGTGATCCAGCGACTGATATGGACCGTATTCGCGCTTTCTACCAGCCCATTTCAGGCAAATTCCCCGCTAATACGAGTCTGATCCGACTAAAGGAAGAGGATGCCAACCCCTGAGATCGGCGTTATGATGGGCCATTCCTATCCAGGAGACGTTGATGAGTCTGAAAAAACCCACTTATCTTGGCACGCTGAATGCCATCGTGAATGGCGAACGACGGGGTTACGCTTTCCTGAATGCCTGGTCCGAGGTAACCCCGAACGCAGATCTCGCCAGTCGGTTAAAAATGGTTGCGCTTCGCGAGGCAGAACATGCCGCGACCTTCGAAAAACGACTATGGGAACTCGGCTTTCCCCTGGAGCGCAAAAAAGATCCAAAATTCAAGACGACGATGGAAATCGCCAGCTCGAATCTGACCGATAAGGACAAATTCGAACAACTCGGTGTCGGCCAGCCACCCGAGGAAGGTGAGGATCGACTGCTGAAATTGCTGGCCGATCAATCAATCGACCCCCAGACTGCCGCGCTTCTCGGCAGGTTCATCGCGGAAGAGCGAGATTCCGGCCGCATCCTGCGTGAAGCGAACCAGATTACCCAGGCCCTGATTGAGACAGCGGAGCCCGGCGCAGCCCCAAAAAATCTGGACGAACAGGCCACGGTAAATGCTTCGCTGCCAGCACTGGCTGACATCCAGTTACAGCTTCACAAGTTAATCGAAATAGTCAGTGATTTGCAGGCGACTGCGGGCGTTCCGAAATCAAAAGTACGCGCGGTAAAATAGTATGGCTGCGCAAAAAAGTACGCTCGTTGCCTACATTCTCTGTTTTTTCCTGGGCCTGCTTGGCGCACACAAGCTCTATTTGCGACGGCCATTTCTAGCCCTGTTGTATTTGTTCACGGCTGGATTGTTCGTAGTTGGCTGGATCATCGACCTGTTCACCTTGCGCGAGCAGGTCGATATCTGTAACGACAACATTTACGACGAGCACGAATCTGAGCTCTTTGATCGCATTGATGATCTGGAAGACGAGTTCGAGGCGTTACACCAAAAACTCCGCAAGCAATAGTCGCCTGATGCTACTGATCAAACAAGATGACGCTGCGCGCAACCGATCCGGATTTCATATCCGCAAACGCGGTATTGATGTCACCCAGTGATATCCGCTTCGAAACCATTTCGTCCAGATGCAGCTTACCCGCCAGGTAAAAATCAATAAAACGTGGCATATCAATGCGGAATCGATTCGATCCCATCATCGAACCCTGTATCTTCTTTTCCTGCAGGAATGCCGATCCAGTCAATTCAATCTTTACGCCGACCGGGATCATACCAATGATGGTTGCAGTACCTCCAGGACGTAACATACTGAACGCCTGCTCGGCAGTTAGCTTCAATCCGATGGCTTCAAAGGAATAGCTGACTCCCCCGCCTGTCAATTCACGGACCTGTTCGACGGGATCGCCATCATTACCGTTTACCACGTCAGTCGCACCAAAGACCTTGGCCATTTCCAGCTTGCTCGCGACCATATCAATGGCAATTATTCTTCCTGCACCCGCGAGTGCAGCACCATTAATGCAGGACAAACCGACCCCGCCACAACCAATCACTGCGACGGTACTACCGGGTTCAACTTTCGCGGTGTGGAATACCGAACCCACTCCGGTCGTTACACCGCATCCGATGAGGGCTGCCCGGTCAAGTGGCATGTCCTCGCGAATCTTGACGATCGCATGTTCATGAACCAGCATTTGCTCCGCAAAAGATGACAGATTGGCGAACTGCTGCACCGGGACACTGTTCTGGGATAACCGGGATTCATCACCCGGTCCACGTCTGACTTCGGGGCTGGCGCATAGGGACATGTGCCCGGTAAGGCATTGTTCACAGTGACCGCAAAACACCGATAAACAGGTAATGACATGATCTCCCGGTTTCACATAAGTTACCGATGAACCCACCTGCTCAACTATTCCAGCAGACTCATGACCAAGGACCATTGGCGTCACCGCGGGATAGAGTCCCTCCACAAAATGCAGGTCACTGTGGCAAACACCCGCTGCGGCCGTTCGGATAAGTACTTCTCTTGGACCTGGTTTGGAAATAGAGATCTCTTCGACTTCCAGCGGTTGTCCCACCTCTCTGAATACTGCTGCTTTCATCTTCTGCTCCTGATTCTGCTCGAGGCCTAATATGCCAAGAGTTGGTGCAGCAATCCAGAGCTAGTTCGAAATCCGTTTGATTTCACGCAACTGCTCTGATTGAATCGAGCGGATTATCCGCTACCGTTGTGACGTCCATGGCATCCATCCTGGTCACAGGTTTCACCCCGTTTGATGGGCGCGCTTGCAATGCCTCTTATATTGCAGCTGCATCGCTCGTGACAAGAGGTGTGCGTGTTCATGAAGTGCCGGTCATCTGGGGCTCACCATTTGATCAGCTGAGCAAACTTTGCACGCAGCATTGCCCAACGACCATCATCAGCCTCGGCGAGGGACGCGAAGGCTGGTTTGATTTCGAATCAGTCGCGTTAAATCGTCGACTGACTCGACTGGACAACGCCGGAAACCTGCCGGAGCCGGCATCAATCTCGGCATCAGGACCGGCCATCCGGCACAGCACCTGTGACCTTGCAAAGTACCAGCGAGGATTGACTGACCAGGGTTTCCCCGTCCGGATTTCGAGTGATGCCGGACAATTCCTGTGTGAGGAAATGCTGTACACACTGGAGTCGCTTAAGAGTACTCAGTCGGAGTTAGAGGAAGTACTGTTCTGCCATGTGCCCCCCTTTGGCACCAGACTGACGGTCGGAGGTAAAAATGTGTCCTGTGATTCACTAATCCTGGCATCCTTCGCAGGTCACCTGCTTGACATAGCAGTATCATCCTGATGGTGAATGAAAAAATATTGCGGTCAGACACACGGTCAATTTTCCTTTCCGCCTAAAGCATGGATAATAGGCCGACCAGATTGGGGAGAATAAAAATGGAATGTCCAAAATGTAAAGCACCGATGGAAGAGCACACGCTCAGCACGCTAAAAGGCGGCGTTACCGTCGATCGATGCACGGGGTGCAAGGGTCTCTGGTTTGACGTGGGCGAGGCGGAAGCATTGAAAGACAAGTGGATGAGTGACCACATTGACAGCGGCGACCCGACTATTGGGAAGGCCCATAACAAAATCCGCGATATCGACTGCCCTCGTTGCAGCAAGCGCATGGTACAGATGTCAGACCCAGTGCAGACACATATCCAATACGAAGCGTGCCAGGACCATGGTATGTATTTTGATGCCGGGGAATTTAAAGACTACAAGTATGAGACGCTGATGGACATCTTCCGGGACTTCGTTTTCGCCATGAAGAAAAACCCCCAGTAACCAGGGCTGTTTGCCAGACTAACAATCGCCCGTCAGTGGGAACCACCATCAACTGCGAGAATCGCACCTGTGGTAAAGCTGGCGGCATCACTGGCGAGATATAAGGCTGCTCCCACTACTTCGTCGGGTTCGCCGCCCCTTTGCAGTGGAATAGTCTCTCTGGCCCGCTGCTTGAATGCCTCAAGATCCCACGCTTTACTGATGTCGGTCAGAAACGGACCCGCCATGATGCAATTTACCCGTACGTTCGGACCGTAGGCGTAGGCGAACGAACGGGTCAGTGCGTTTAGCCCGGCCTTGGCAGCGCCATAGGGTTCGGAATTGGGGCTCGCGCTGACTGCCGCGGTGCTGCTGATATTAATAATCACACCACCATTCCCGTCCTGCATGCGTTTGCCGACATTAGCGCTCAAACGAAACGGACCTTTCAGGTTCACGGCGACAATTTTATCGAACAAGTCCTCGCTGACCTGATCAAGTGATGGATACAAAGGTGACATGCCCGCATTGTTGATCAGCACATCAATTCGGCCAAATTCATCGTAAACCGCATCAACCATCTCATCGAGCTCAGCCCAGTGCCCCACGTGGGTAGCGTACGGAAAGGCACGAACGCCCAGCGCCGCCACTTCGCGCGCGGTTTCCTCGCAGGCTTCAAGCTTTCTGCTGACGATAGCAATGTGAGCCCCCTGACTGGCAAAACCAAGAGACATGGCACGGCCAAGGCCCCGGCTGCCACCCGTTATCAATACGACCTTGTCCTCCAGTCCAAAATCAAACACTTCGACTCCTTAAAGCTCTAGCGCGCATTATTCATGAAGGGAATGGATTTTATGGCAATTGTGGCGAAGAAGGTTGGACAAACATCGTGAAAGGCATAGCCGTAGCTATGTCTTGATCGATTTTGTTCAAGATTCGAAGGCAGAATTGTCAGAAAACCATTCAGACACAGACTGTATTTCACGAATTGACCTCCATTTTTGCCTAACCTATTGAAATGTAATAACCAAACGATTGCACTGTGTCGCCTTCGTGAATAATGCGGGCTAGTGGGATAAGTTGCACACTTATTGTACGCAACATTCTTATGATTTACTGTAACTGCTCTTTCTGACGAAAAGTAAAAGAGATGGATGAACTGATCTCCCGGCGACTGCGTCACAGAGTTCGCGTGTTAGGTAACCTCCTCGGACAAACCATGGCTGCCCAGCACGGGCAGGCATTTGTTGATAAGGAGGAGGAGATTCGCCAGCTGGCGAAAACCAGACGCCAGATCAATGCAACCGATCACAGCTCCCTTCGAGAGGTATTGGGCGAACTGGATGATGACAACCTCATTTCAACTGCCCGTGCATTCAACCAGTTTCTCAATCTCACCAATATTGCTGAGCAGGCCGAAGTCGGTGAGATGGAAGATATGCATTTCCCGGAAAATTCGGAGTTGGGTAACTTATTCACCGGTTTGCTCGCCGATGGGGTCGATAAAACCACTTTGTTTGACACGGTTCAACAGACCCATTGCGACCTGGTGCTGACGGCTCACCCAACCGAAATCACGCGCAGGACACTCATTCGAAAATACAACCGCATTGCCAGCGCCTTGCACAATGTCCGCGAGGACGTCATCCAGCATCGCGATGAAAAAATAGAACTGGAAAGGCTCATTGCAGAGGTGTGGTATACCGATGAAATTCGAACCGAACGGCCAACGCCCCGAGAAGAGGCTGTCTGGGGTTACGCGGTCATTGAACACTCATTCTGGAGCGCTATTCCAAAATTATGGCAGGGCCTTGACGCCTTGTTACTGCAACATACCGGTCAAGCCATGGCCCTTGATATTGCACCGGTCCGAATATCTTCCTGGATGGGGGGAGACCGAGATGGCAACCCGAATGTGACTGCCGCGGTAACTGAGGAGGTCACAAGACTGGCTCGCTGGATGGCGGCCGACCTTTACCTTCGGGATGTTGAAGAACTGCTTTCACAGCTATCCATGTCACAGTGCACCGAACAGGTCAGAGCGCTTTGCCCTGCCCCCACAAGTGAACCCTATCGCGTTATTCTTCGTAGTCTGCGCCAAAAGCTGAACAGCACAAGGGCCTGGGCGGACGGGGACGGACCAACCACCGCTAACATGATCCTCTACCGCAGTGATTTATATGATCCCCTTCATGTCTGCTTCGAATCACTACACACATGCGGAATGGGCATAATCGCCGATGGATTGCTGAAAGAAACCCTGATTCGCGTGTCAACATTCGGCGTGACGCTGGTTGATCTGGACATCCGGCAGAACTCGGACCGGCATGTGGACCTGCTCGATGAGTTGACAGAATTCCTCGAACTCGGTAGTTACCGGGAGTGGTCAGAAAAAGCACGCAACGATTTTCTCCTGCAGGAACTAACGACAAAGCGCCCGCTGATACCTGACGGCTGGGAACCCGGCGCCGAAAATCTTGAGGTGCTGCAGACTTTTCGGTTTATTGCCAGGGATAACGCAGAAGGTATATCAAGCTACATCATTTCCATGGCTAAAAATCCCTCCGACGTACTTGCCGTTGTCCTGCTGCTGCGTAAATGCGGGTTAAAGAAGCCACTACCTGTTGTGCCGCTGTTTGAGACCCTCGATGATCTGGACAATGCAGCCTGGACGCTTGAAAGATTGCTGCGCACTCAGTGGTATACCAATTACATCTCTGGCCACCAGCAAGTGATGATCGGTTATTCAGACTCGGCCAAAGATGCAGGTCAAATGGCAGCCGCCTGGGCGCAGTACCGCGCTCAGGAAGAACTGGTGATTGTCGCGGAAAAATATAGCGTTAATCTAACGCTTTTCCACGGGCGCGGCGGCGCCGCGGGACGTGGCGGAACACCGGCTCGTCAGGCAATTCTGTCGCAGCCACCTGGCTCAGTAAATCACAGCATGCGCGTCACAGAACAAGGAGAAATGATCAGGTTCAAGTATGGATCACCACCTCTGGCATTAACCAATCTTGATCTGATACTGAGCGCAACGGTTGAAGCGACACTCCGCCCGCCACCCCAGCCAATGGAAAACTGGAGAACACTGATGGATCAGTTGGCTGATGTTGCGCACAAAAGTTATCGCGACACCGTCAATGACCCCCAGTTCGTAGACTACTTTGTCGAGGGTACGCCTGAACGCGAACTGGCACTGCTTGCACTAGGCAGCAGGCCCGCCCGACGCAGCGACCCCGACGGTCGGTCACTCAGTGAATTACGTGCCATTCCCTGGGTGTTCGCATGGACCCAGAAAAGACTCATGATTCCGGCGTGGCTTGGAACAGATGAAGCACTTTCTCAGGAATTATCGGGTAAGGAATTTTTCGTCATTCAGGAAATGATCAACGAATGGCCTTTTTTCCAGACCCAGTTGGATATGCTCGAGATGGTATTAGCCAAAACCGATGCTGACATTGCCAAACAATATGATGACGTACTCGTGGACCCGAGCCTTGCGCACCTTGGCGAAGATTTTCGCACGCGTCTGGCAAAACTGATCAAGCGCTTGAACGAGATCAAGGGGCAGTCCGAACTACTCGAACAACTTCCAGAGATTAAACATACCCTGGATCTCCGTCACCCTTATACAGACCCGCTACACTTTCTACAGATCGAACTGATTTCCAGATATCGCAGCGAGGAAAGCAACGAAAAAGTTAAAAAGGCGTTGCTGGTTACCATCGCCGGTATCGCGGCGGGGATGCGTAATACCGGATAGAGCTTCTCGCCACTGAATGCCTGCCAATTTGACGGACTGTCAGGTAGCGCCAAGCTGCTGTTGGAAAAATCCACACCGTGTCATCCCAGTTGCACGCTAATCGCTTCGACGACACGATTAGCTTTGTCCCTGGCATCCTGAATGTTATCGCCTCTGGCAAGGGCAACACCCATTCGCCTTCGACCCGCAACGGTGGGTTTGCCAAACAGTCTCAGTGTTGTATCAGGTTCCGCCAGCGCTTTATCCACATTATGGTAAGTAATGTGGCTGGAATCGCCATCAACCGCCAGCACACTTGATGCTGACGCACCAAGGAATCGTATCTTAAGTATCGGCAAACCCAGGATGGCGCGAACATGTAGCGCAAATTGGGTAAGATCCTGGGAAACCATGGTCACCATACCTGTATCGTGCGGCCGCGGGGAGACCTCACTGAAGATTATCTCGTCATCCTTAACGAACAATTCAACACCAAATATTCCATAGCCCCCCAACGCATCCGTTACCCGGGTTGCGATTTCCCTGGCTCGCTGCATCGCAGATTCACTCATGGGTTGCGGCTGCCAGGACTCAACATAATCACCGTTTTCCTGACGATGTCCTATAGGCAGGCAGAACGAAGTCCCAGCCTGATGTCGAACTGTGAGCAAAGTGATTTCAAAATCAAATTCCACGAATCCCTCAACAATGACGCTCCCCGCCCCGGCTCTTCCTCCCTGCTGGGCGTATCCCCAGGCGTCACCTATCTCCGAGCTCTGTTTTACAAGGGATTGTCCTTTGCCGGAAGACGACATAATCGGTTTCACGATACAGGGCAGCCCGATCTGCTCAACCGCCGCAAGGAAATCAGTTTCAGTGTCAGCAAAACGGTAAGGCGAGGTCCTGATTCCCAGTTCCTCGGCCACCAGTCTTCGAATACCCTCGCGATTCATGGTCAGTTGCGCTGCCCTGGCGCTTGGAATAACCCGGTATCCTTCATTTTCCAGTTCAACGAGCGTCCCGGTATTTAGCGCCTCTATTTCCGGAATAATAAAATCGGGATTTTCCCTTTCTACCACCGAACGCAGTGCAGCCCCGTCAAGCATGGAAATCACATGTGATCGGTGCGCTACCTGCATCGCGGGTGCATTGGCATAGCGATCCACAGCTACCACTTCGATTCCCAGTCGTTGCAGTTCAATCACCACTTCTTTACCAAGCTCACCGCTTCCACAAAGCAGCACCCGGGTGGGGCTGTCAGACAAAGGGGTTCCAATTGATGTCATATCACTATCCTTAGATCACAAGTGGGAATCAGCGCGGTTTTGCAGACTTCAGTTTCCTGAAATCGAGTCTATCCGACCGAATATATCGTTCAAACCAGCGAGAATTTCACCCGGTAGTGGCGGCGCCAGTATCGAGTTAACGTTTTCTGTCAGGTGCGCCAGGTCACCTGTACCGGTTAACACGACGGTCGCACCTGGCTCGTGCCTGCAAAATCGATACGCAGCCTGAACCACAGATTCGACTTCCGCGTGCCGGGCAAGAAAACCAAGTGGATCCTTGCGGTCAAGCAGCGACTCCTCAAGCTCGCCGCTGCCAATCAAGCCATCGACAACTTCCACGAGCGCAGCCGGTTGACTCAAGGCCCGACGCACCGCAAACATGATTTGTGTCGCTACCTTATTCTCGATC
>JAJFKA010000014.1 GCA_021773555.1 Gammaproteobacteria bacterium | reverse complement strand
AAAAACTACTGTTTTAATATACAGTATAATGCGCCTAAGTCAATGATTATTAAGTAATAATAGTGACTTTTTATATGCCTGGAGATGCCTGGTCCGCCTGGCCTCTACGTGTATTCAAATGAGGGGAAAGGCCTGGCACTTCGTTACTTGTCGCCTCGGGACAGAGATCGATTTATGGGTGCAGCGGAGCGGGTCGAACAAAAGGGATTAGCTCGTGTAGACGCCTTCGGCATCTGGAGCAAACTGATCCAGCAGAAATCTTTCCTGAGGTTTCTCCGATGCGGTTTTGGGTATTTCATCAACGACTTGTAAATAAGTAGGAATAAAGTTGGCCTCCAGCTCGCGCCGGCAATGCGCAAACGCAGATGCCGGCTCAAAACCGTGAGTGGTCACAACCGCCGCGACAACATCCTTTTCACCGGGTGCGCCTGATGCAGCGGGGACCCCGTAGACAAACACATCGTTGATGTGCGGATGTTCGGCGAGGGCCCGCTCGACGAATCCGGCATTAATAAAGTCACCGTTGTGGCGGATACCACCGCCTTTGCGGTAGTCAAAGTAGAACCAGCCTGCATCATCCCGGTGGCAGACATCGCCGGTTCTGACCCAGCCGCCTGCAGTTTTCTTCGCGGATGCCTCCTTGTTCTTGAAGTACTCCACCTGGATTTCACCTTCCAGGGGCCGGCCGATGAGCTCCCCCATTTCCCCATGGGGTACCTCATTGCCCTCATCGTCAACGATCCTGAATTCCGATCCTGCAGGCATCTGGCCAAAACTGCCCACGGGACCTTCACCGGTATTCATGAACAGTCCGTAACCATCCACCGCCGCGTAGAGTTCTACGATGCTGACGTTGAAACGCTGCTCGAATTTCTGCCAGATCACCGCGGGCATACCTGCCGACAGCACCATTCTGACAGGATTGTCTGCATCATCGGGTTTTGGCGGTTCGCTGTAGATAGCCGTGGTCATCCCGCCGAGCAAATTGAATACTGTGCAATGGTAATGTCGGGTGATGTCCCAGAGCCGGGACTTGGTGAACTTACGGGAGAACACACAGGGCAGATCCATGCCGATGGCGGGGAACAGCGTCAGACTCTGGGCATTGCCATGTGTTAGTGACAAGCCAGTGTAAGGTCTGTCCCCCGGTATGAACTGAAGTGCCGGGCCGGACATTGTGCCGCCGCCGAGGCGCATATTGGCAATGGTGACCCCTTTAGGGTCGCCAGTGGTTCCGGACGTGTAGATGATCTGGATGGGCTGCATGGGGTCAGTCACCCGGCGATCCACCGTTACCGCGGGTTCGCGAAGGATATCTGCCATCGCAATACAGTCTTGTTGACCGGATGTGCCAGGCAGGGCATCGGGCTCACCGGTATTGTCAAGGACGATAATCCACGCCAGTGCGGGGACCTGGTCCCTGATTTCCAGCACCTGCTGTACGCAATAGTCGGCGCAAATGATGCCTTTGCTTTCGGAATTATTCAGCGTGTAGGCGAGCTTTGCACCTCGCGTTCGTGGGTCGATAGGGACGAAGGCAGCCCCCAGCGTCGAGGCGGTAGCCATCGCTTCGACAAACTCAGGGTGATTGCGCAGCATGATCGCGAAACTGTCACCTGACAGAATGCCTCTGTCAGCGAGGGCGAATGAGAGTTTCTGTGAATTCTCCCAGATCTGGCCATAGGTTCTCACCTCATCGGCGCGAGCGTCGAAGGTTGTGAACGTGAGAATCTCGAAGTCCGGTTTGCTCTGGGCTCGACCGAGGAAAAAATCCGCGAGAATCAGGTTGTTCAATTCAGCCATTAGTAAACTCCGGTTGCGCCATGTTCGGTCCCGAATGCGCTGCGATGCTGTGCAACGAACTTACAACACCGCAGGGGCTTTCAGACCGAGGGCGTGCCTCATCAATTCCAGTTCTTCCTCGCGTTCGGGTAACGGAGCCGGTCGGGTGAACATGCCATCTTCTTTCAAGTCTTCGATCACGTCATCGCTGCGCGGAAACGAAGTGCCAAACTCATTCATGTGAAAAAGGTCCTCGAAGGGTAGTCGTGGTCGCTGCCCACCGGCTTCCCAGTGCTCAAGTGGATAACCCACGGTTTGCAACAGCAGCAGTCGTGCGCCTTCCGGGGTGCCCATGGCTTGCATCAACTTCGGTCCACCCGGCCCCGCACCCAGGCAGCAGGTACCAAGACCCATTTCAAAGGCAGCGAGGGTCGCTTGCGCAATACCCTGGCCGCAGTCGACTTCGCTCATGCCAGGCTGCTTCAACAGGTCACCGAGACCACTGAAAATTGGCAGCAGTTGCTTCTCAACACCTTCCTGCCTGGTTTCCTTCGAACCGACACCCAGGGCGCCGACTTCCGCCAGTTTCATCAAGCTGTCACCTTGTCCGTCAACAGCACTGGGGTCCAGATACCAGACGATGACACAAGGTGCGAGTTTGATCTGCCAGCCGAGGATGATGCCCTCAAGCTGATCCAGAACCTTGCGTGTTGCCGAGTCCCGAAATATGGCGACGGCTCTGAGTGTCTGCACATTACCCCAATGCGATGCAATGCGTGCCGCTTCAAACATGACCTGGATTTTTTCCGGTTCCACAGGCTTGTAGGGTTTCAGAAATCTGATTGATCGCCGACGTCCAATTGCTTCTCGTAGCTCCATGGCGTGTCTCCTCTGATTGAGTTTGTTCGTCTTGATTTAAATACTGTTAACGTTTCATGATAGTGACCGAAAGCGCACCTTCACCAGCGGGGGTTGAACCACCGGCATTCTGTGCCAGGCCAACTTTGGCACCCTCGACCTGGCGTTTTCCGGCACGATCGGAAAGGTGCCAGTAAATTTCAACAACCTGGCGAACCCCGGTCGCGCCGATCGGGTGACCCTGGCATTCCAGACCACCGGATACGTTAATGGGTAGCTTGCCGCCGAGTTTACTGTGGCCTGCCTCGGCGAAAGGTCCGCCGTCACCGGGATCACATAACATCAGTCCTTCACTTGAACTGATCTCCCCCATCGCAGTGGCATCGTGAACCTCGGCGAGGTGGACATCTTCCGGACCTACACCTGCCTGGTTGTAGGCCTTCTTTGCCAGCCTTGTCAGGTTGCTTTCGCTCTGATCCCCGCCGATCTGGGCACTGCCGAGGACGCAGGAAGATATTTCCATCTGGTTTTTCGCGCCGATTTTTCGAGCAAATGCGGGGCTGCAGACAATCGCAGCGGCAACGCCATCGCCGATGGGTGAGCACATCAGCCGCGTCAGCGGATAGGCAACATCGGGTGAAGCCAATACCTCCTCGATACTGTAATCCTGCTGATACTGGGCGAGTGGATTCATGGACGAATGCCAGTGGTTTTTTGCTGCTATGGCAGCCAGCTGGCGTTGTGTGGTGCCGTATTTTTCCATGTGAGCCCGTGCTGACATGGCATAGAGATCCATAAATACTGTTTTCTCTCCGGATTTTTCCTTCTTCGGCTCGTTGCTGCCTGCTTCTGCTGCGGCGCGAGCCTTTGCCTCGGACTCCTTCATCCGGCGAACACTTTCCTCCAGCACTTCTACATCCATTGAGCCCGTGAATGCTCTCTGCACGATAGAGCGGTCTTCGAAGTACATTTTTTCCATTCCGAGGACAAGTGCACAGTCGATTTCACCGGCGTTGATCATCGCCATTGCGCCATTGAGCGCTGTTGCCGATGAGGCACAGGCGTTTTCAAGATTGATGATCGGCATACCACCGATACCCATGGCGTGCAACACGACCTGGCCGCGAACACTCTCCTGGCCCTGCAGGACACCCTGTGATGCGTTGCCGACATAAGCCGCCTGGAGGTCGTGTTTTTCCAGCCCGGCATCTTTCAGGGCGATGGTCACGGCCTCTTCAACCATCGATTTCAAATTACGATTTGTATGTTTTCCGAAAGCGGTCATACCGCCGCCGATCATTGTTGCTTTCATGCTGTGCTCCCTGGATACCGCTGATTGTGTTTGTTGATTGTGTTTGTTGATGGACCTGTTTATCAGAGATCGGATGCACCGACAATACTCAGCACCTCATTACAGCCGTCCTCTATCATCGATGCCCTTGCGTCGCGCAGGATCTTCTCGATAGGATATTCCTTACTCAGTCCATTGCCACCGAAAATTCCTAGCGCCTCGCTGGCGACGTCAAAGGCCACACGGGTTGAGTATGTTTTCGCCGCAATGGCGTAGTGCAACTGACCCTGTTCCGTGCCGTTATTGATTACCGACACTTTTCGCGCAAAGTTACTGGCGGTCTCGACCTTGCGATACATATCAAACAGTCGCAGTTTAACGCTCTGGTGTTCACAAATTGGCTTGCCACCCTGTATCCGCTCCTTCGAGTATTGGTTGGCGAGTTCAAAGGCAGCGCGTGCAACACCCGCGAATGTCACGCTCATCCAGGAGTTTGCCATGGTCAGGGTGCCGTGAAGCGCCGTCTTGTAAGTATCCTGATTGAAAATCATATAGTCCGCGGGAATTCTGACTTCATCGAAGAATACTTCACCTTGTGGCATGGCCCGCTGGCCAAGCTTGTCAAGCGCCTTGCCTTTGGAGATGCCTGGCAGGTCCAGCGGCACAACAGCAACGCCGCCGCCTTCGAATCCGTGGTTGCCCTCAATCGTGCAATACAATGCCATCACGGTGGCGATCGGTGCGCCGGATACCCAGCTGGATTTCTGCCCGCGGATGACATATTCGTCGCCATCTTTAGTCGCAATACAATTAGCACGCACTGCCGGGTCGTTGAAGTGTGGTTGATTCATCGCCAGCGTGTCACTACCGTGGTCGGGTTCGGTAATGGCCCAGCAACCGATCTCGTCACAGTCTCCGCTGCCGTATTTCTTAATGAGTTCATTGTTACCGCTCAGGTTCGCCAGCCAGTTAACCATGCCTGCACCCTGGGTCGCGACGACAAGTGCGAGGCCCGCGTCACCCCAGCCCAGTTCCTCATTGATGATGGCGTTAAGGCGGGCAGTTTGCACCGGCGTGAAATCGGTGTTGCCCGGAGAGAGTGTGTTGATACCCAGTTCTTTGTACCTGGACATGGCTGTCCACATCGCAGATCCTGCCTCGATGGTATCTTGCGGGTCCTGCATTTTGTCCAGTTCCTGCCCCACGGGACGCAGTACTTCCGCGGCGAAGCGGTGCACGGTGTCAAGCATTGCTCTCTCGGTTTCACCGAGGTCAATCTCGTAATCCAGCGCTGACATGGCGATCTCCTTGCATTGATAACGGCGATTGTCCGCCTGGTAGCCAAAGTTCACCTGTCCCAGATGCAATAGCCCAGACGAGTTCGTCGAGTGTAGCGAAGAACAGATGGTCCTTTCTTTGAGGAAGATCAAGCTTTGAGGAAGATCAAGGCTTGCGTCGGAAATCAGTGTGAGGTCGTTGCAGGGACGGCCTCCTTGGCCATCGTGCCCGGGTGATGCTGAAGCTCGATCTTCACAATGTTGCAGAAGTTGTCGCTTTCGCCGTGAGGTCGGGTTATGTATGAAGCTAACGGATGATAAGCCAGGACTACTGGCGACCTGAGGAGGTCGATATGAAACTATACATGAGTGGTAACTCCCCCTATGCGCGCCGAGTCCGGATCGCTATACGGGAGGCAGGGCTTTTTGATCGGGTTGAAGAAGTGGCGATAAAGAATTTTGACGAACTCCTCGCTCTGGGCCCCGGTGGCAAGATCCCGATCCTGCAGACTGATTCGGGCAATTCTTTGTGTGAGTCACACATCATCATTGCCTATCTGAACGACCTGTCGGAAACCGACCTGTTGCCTTCCGAACCTGCCGGTCAGGAGCGATGCAGAGAAATTGAAGCCATCGCTTCGGTACTCATGGATTCCGTTTTCGCCCGTTCCTTCGAGAACAATCAGCGTCCGGAAGAGACTCGCTCGGAATTCGTGATTGATCGGGAACGCGCTCGCTCTGCTCGTTGTTACGATTCACTTGAAGCGCTCGTCGAGTCTGAAGGTGATCAGGTCACGCTGGCAAACATCACCGTGGTCGCCGCACTTGGCTACGCCGACTGGCGAGCGGCTGAAGACGAATGGAGAGAAGGCCGCCCGGTGCTCACGTCCTATTTCGAGCGGTGGATGAAACGCAGCGCATTTGCGGAGACTGCTCCAGTCTACTAGCAGGCGAGATCACAATGTTCATCGAGCTGATTTTAACCAGCGACGTGTTCACCTGGTCACAACCAGTCGTTCGAATCGAATCATGGTCGCATGAGATCAAATTCAGCTAATTCGATTTCTGCAAGCAGCCCGCGATAATCATCGCTGGAAGCCGGCCAAATGCTGTGATTGAACCCTGTTTGGTCAGACCACCAAGATGTACAGCCTTTGCTGTGAGTAGTGTTCTTGAATCTGTCCTGAACGTTGCGTGTAAATGCATCGACGAACGCTTGCCTGGGGTTCAAGGCGCTGATTCCTTCGAGCCTCATAAGCTCGACTGCGCGCACCGCATAATCGGCTTGTGGCTCCATGGTCTGCAAGGCTGATTGCAGTCCGGTACCGTTCGGACCCATCATTAAAAATAGATTTGGAAAGTCATGAATCATTACCGACTTGTAAGACGTAATTCGCGTCTTCCAGGCATCGGCTAAAGGCAGTCCGTCCACTCCCCTCAGATCAATCTCAGTCGCAATATTAAATGCTTTGAATCCGGTAGCGAAGACAATCACGTCCACATCATATCTTTGACCATTTGATACCAAACCTGATTGCGTCAAAGATTCAACGCCACCAGATAGGAGGGTGACATTGTCTTTATCAAAGGTTGCATAATATCTGTTTGATATCGTGGCCCGCTTACACGTAAAGTTGTGGTCAGGTGTCAATGCCCTGGCCACTTCAGGGTCCGAGACACTTCGCGCTATCTGCTGGCGCGCTCGCTTTTCGGCGTTAGTGTTGATGAGTGTGCCTGCACGATGAAGATCTATGCTGTTGGATTCCCAGGATTGATAAAGATCATGACGAAGGCGCTTCATTGCATCAGGATTACTCCGAAATTCCTCCCGCTCTTCGGGTGTATATTCAGGATCTTTCTTCGGGCCTACCCAGACCGGACTACGCTGAAATACGAGCAACTCGGCGACCTTATCCGCTATCTCAGGAACAATCTGAACTGCTGTCGCACCAGTTCCAACCACCGCGACCCGCTTGCCCGTTAAGTCGAGCCCATCTGGCCACGCTGTCGAGTGAAACTGTGCGCCTTCGAAAATATCCTGACCTTCTATGTTCGGTAAGTTAGGCGTGTGCAGCCCACCTAGCGCGGAGATAATTGACTTTGAAGAGAACGATGAGCCGTTCGAGTCCTGCAGTACCCAGCGGTCCGTTTTCCAGACGGCTGACTCGATCGTCGTATTGAATTTAATGTGGTCACGCACCCCGAAGTCTCGAGCGCACTTTTTAACATAGTCCCAGATTTCCGGCCCCGGAGCGTACCACCTCGACCACTCCGGATTTGGTGCAAAGGAGTATGAGTACAAGTGTGAAGGTACGTCACATGCCACACCTGGGTAGTGATTATCTCGCCATGTCCCGCCGACGTCTGCAGCCTTTTCAAAGACACGAGTATTATCTATGCCGGCTTCTTTCAGCTTTATTGCTGCACATATGCCAGATAGGCCGGCACCAATAACAACGACGTCGTAGTGTCTCATACTGTCATTTACTCTTCTTCTCTTCTATTTCTCTTCCGTTAGCGGTTCGATTAAGATTGCTATTCCAGAGACTGCCCACCGTCAACCGGCATGCGAATTCCTGTCACGAAACTAGCGTCCTCACTTAACAGAAAGGCGGCTGCCGCAGCGATTTCCGCAGGCCTGCCATAGCGCCCAAGAGGAATTGTCTGATTGATCCTGGCTCGCGCAACTTCAGAGTGTCGTTTGTCAATAAATTCTTCAACCGTACCCAACATGTCTGTATCAATTGGACCAGGGCATATCGCGTTGACGCGAATGTTATGTTTTGCATATTCCGTCGCTGCATTGAACGTGAGGTTGGCCACCGCACCTTTTGTCATACCGTAGAGTGATAAGCCGCGGTTAGCTCGCATAGCAGCCATGGACGCGATATTGACGATTGCGCCGCCACCATCGCTGGCTAACATCGCAGGTTTCGCATACTGAATTGCCAGCCAAACGGCGCGCAGATTGATAGCAACTATCTGCTCAAATGTTTCGATGCTGTTGTTCTCGAAGCGGCAGTATGATCCAGTAATACCGGCATTGTTCACCAGACCATCAAGCCTGCCATGGCTTGCTAACGCCGTATCGATCATTTTTCTGATTGTGCTTTGCTCGGCAATATCGCCAGCAACCATGGAGAATTTGACGTTATCGTTCCCCTCAGCTCGCGCGTTGAGAGAATCCACTGTGACCTTGAGTGCATCCTCATCTCTATCGACTAAAACGACATCCGCACCTTCGGCTGCGCAACGCACAGCGATCGCCTGACCAATACCCTTTGCCGCGCCCGTTACAACGACAACTTTCGACGCCAATCGTTGAAGTCGGGCATCTTGTTGCTGTTCAGTTGTGTCGCTCATCACCTCTCCTCTCTGTTGAATTCAAGAGACGTTAGTCGCCTGGATTGTCTTTTTTTGGTTCCAGAAATCTGATCTCATTCTCTTTGCCGGTTGTGCCGTAATTCATGCCGCTATAGGTCGGACGCTTCGCAACGCCAGGCAGCGGATGAACCCCCAGTAAACCATTAGCAAGATAACCGCCATCGACCACCTGCGTTGTACCCGTGACGAAAACGCTATCATCACTTGCGAGAAACTGAACCATCGCCGCAATGTGTTCCGGTTCGCCCTTGAGGGTCGATGGTTGAATTTTCTCGACGGTCTGACCGGCTTCTTTTACATGTCCGCGATGCATAAGATCCGTGAAAATAATCCCTGGGCATACTGCATTTACTCGTATATTCAAGTACGCCAACTCGGTTGCTGCGTTCATTGTCATGTTTACAACGGCTGCCTTCGTCGCCGAGTATGCAAGTGGACCCCCACAACCGCTCAATGCTGCGATTGAGGCTGTATTGATGATTGAACCTCCCCTTCCGGTTTTCCGCATCGCGCGCCCACCATGTTTTATACCCAGGAAAACACCTCTGGCCATTACAGCAAAGGTTTGGTCCCAATGGTCGACATCAAGCTCCAGAATTGACCCGATAGCGCCGCCAATGCCGGCGTTGTTGAAGACGATGTCAATCCCGCCGAATTCTGACTCTGCGAGGCCCATTAGTTCGATCACGTCTGCCTCCTCCGAGACGTCCCCAGCCTGAAAGCGCACCTGCTCGGTAAAGCCCGAACCAGCCAAATCAGCCATAAATGCCTGGCCCGCTGGTACGTTCATATCGCCTATAACGACCTTCGCCCCTGCGGCCAGAAATCTACGTACGGTTGCCGCACCAATCCCGCTTGCACCGCCAGTTACAACGGCAACTCTGCCCTGCAAAATTCCATCACTTCTGCTCATATGTTCCAGATGTCTCCAAAATGATTGCTGCCGCCGCACGGACCAAAACTTGACACTTGCCGAGTATAATTGATAATAACTCATCAATCGACAAGCTTTCATGAATTGAGGGGAATACCTTGGCCAAACCACTTCGGGAACGTGGTCAAGCGACCCGAGACTTATTGATGAGTACAGCCATCGTGAGTTTCACGACGCTTGGGTATGACGCCTCCTCGACCAGGCAGATCGAATCCGACGCCGGTGTCAAACGAGGTCTCATAACTTATCACTTCGGTACCAAAGAGCAGTTTTGGAAGAGCACCGTGGCCTGGTCGCTGAAGGAACCCACTGCTGAGATGGCGGTAGAGTTCAAGACCGCGAAGAACGTGGACCCCGGTGGTCGTATGCGATTTCTGGTTCGAGCCTATGTCCGTTTCTGTGCCCGATCACCGGAATTCCATCGCCTGATGATCAAGGAAGGTACGGAAAATGGATGGCGCCTGAAATGGCTGGTCGAACACAGTGTAGCGCCCTGGTACCGACGCCTGGAGAAAATGTTCAACGAGGCAAGCAATCTCGGGGTGGCGCCAAAAATGGATTATCACCACTTCTATTACAGCTTAACTGGTGCGGCGGCGCTGATCTTCTCGGTGGCACCTGAATCAGAGCTTGTCGCTGATATCAATCCGATGGACGAGGAAGTTATCAATGCCCACGCGGACGCCCTGGCAGAATTGTTCTTTCCTGAATGAATAAACCGACGACGGCACGATCATGGGGTATCCCCGGCGCAACCTAATTACCTACGCAGCTGCGACAACAATGCGCGCATCAACCGCGATAATACCCTGAGCGTAAACAAACAGTGGGTTCAAATCGAGTTCCTCGATTTCGGGGTGGTCGCCAACGAACCTCGCAATCTTCATGATGGTGTCACAGATTGCGGTTTTATCAGCAGGTTGCATACCACGCACGCCATCCAGAATGACCCGGCCTTTAATGTCGTTCACCATCTGATTCACATCCCTGTCAGTCAGCGGGAGGACGCGAAACGAGACGTCTTTTAGCACCTCTACCAGAACACCGCCGAGACCAAACATCATCACGGGCCCAAACTGTGGGTCCCGGGTCATGCCGACGATGACTTCAGTCCCGGTCTCAGCCATGCCCTGAACAGCGATGCCGGTGATTGCTGCATCGGGCACTGCCTTTTTTGCATTCGCAACGATTTCGATGAACGCCGCTGCAATCTCTTCGTCACTGCCAAGTCCAACCTTCACGCCACCTGCGTCGCTCTTGTGGGAAATATCTGCAGACACGATTTTAAGAACCACTGGGTAGCCGATGTCGTTGGCGAGTTGCGTTGCCTGTTCCGCGGTGGTGGCAAGTTCAGTTCGTACCACTGAGACACCAGCCGCGGCAAGGAGTTGTTTGGACTCGACCTCGTTAAGCAGGGTTCGGCCCTCAGATCTTGCCTGTTTTAACACGGACTTAAAATTCATTGTGCTCGGGTACCTGTTTTTTACGGTATTTCCGGCAGGCCCTGCCGGTATTCACGCCACTCGATTAGCTGTGCGATTGTATGTGCCGCCCGTGCCACGCTGGGAAAGGCACCGATTCCCTCACGGTAGGCAGCCTGAAAAAAATCATCAGACTCAATACCCATCATCCGCGCCATACCGCCACCACGCATGACGCCTATGACGGGTGTTTCGGTATCGTCCTCAAGTTGGCGCATCTGACGTGCAGCGATCGTTGCAATACTTTCCGTTTCTGGCTCGACTGTGACCGGGCCTTGCTCATCCTTAACGGTGTTGTTGGGGTTTTGCCATCGGCTCCGAGCCACCATTGGTGACATAAACACCATGTCCATACCCGTGGCCGTTGCAACCAGACGCAGCATGTCGTCCATATGTTCGGGTGGTGGGAACGCATCAATCGGGTTATTAACGCTGCTGCCCGCAACAGGTATATACGCACGCATTTCATCCACGGCGGATTGTGGCATTTGTGGAACCGTTAGTCCTGCACGATCAATGGCATCAGCGGAAAGCACTGCAAAACCGCCACCTCCGCCTGCGAAAAGTGCGACGCCGCGTCCACGGGCACGATGAACATTGGTTGACAGTGCTACGGTCAGATCCTGGAGTTCTTCCATGGTCTCCGCTCGTAACGCACCTGTCTGGCGACATACGGCATCGAAAATCTCAATGGAACCCGCGAGCGACCCGGTGTGTGAATGTGCAGCTTGTGAGCCCGATGCAGTGCGTCCACCTTTCAGGACAATCACGGGTTTTACGCGCGCGCAGCGCTGTAATGCTTCAAAAAATTTACGTCCCTCCTGGACTCCTTCGATGTAGGCAGTCACAACAGTAGATTCTTCGTCCGCTGCTGCGTAATCGAGGAAATCATGCGCGCGCAGATCAGCGCCGTTACCGTAGGAGACGACCTTGGAGAAACGTACTCCCCGGGTGGTCAGTTCGCGCACAACTTCACCCGCATTTGCACCGGATTGTGATAGTAAAAAGACATTACCCGCGTCCATCGGGAAGCCTGCCATAAAGGCGAGCCTGCTCCCGGGAACATACAAGCCCATGCAGTTTGGACCGATAGCCCTGATACCGGCATCGCGAAGTTTTGTGATCATCTGCCGTTCAATATCTGCCATCCTGGCATCGCCGGTTTCGGAAAAACCGGCGGTGAAAAAATGAATTGATCGCACCTTCTTTCGTACGCACTGATCAACCAGTTCCGGGACAAAGCGGGCAGGTACTTGTGAGATAACATGGTCCACAGGATCCGGGGTATCCATCAGTGAGGGATAACAACGGGCGCCGTTTATTTCGTCTACTTTTGGATTGACCGGATAAAGGCCCCCGGTTTCTGCGAACCCGGCTTCCAGCAGTGAATTGTAGAAACTGCCCATTCCAGTGGGGTTCGGATTGGACGAAACGCCAACCACGGCAACGGCACGGGGATTAAAAATTGGATCCAGAGAATGGCTCGACACAGCAACTTACTCCTAAACAACAAGCACTTTGAGCCAATTGAATAAATCACCTCTGGTGATCGGTGTCAATCTCTCTGCCAAACACCGGGCCGAGGGTGTCGCGTGGCGGTGGCTGGCGTAAAAAAAACCGGGTTAGCTGGACCCGGTTTTTATCGAGACTATCCTGAAGGGTTTTCAGGCCCGGCTTCGGCTCGCCACACGCATCAATAGCATGCCAAAGACAAGTATGGCCAGTATCGGGGGCTCCGGCACTGGATTGTCGATCGTTTCCTCAAGTTTGGCAGCGTAGAAATTGTCGACAAAATCCGCATCGTTGGCACCGGCGACATTGAATGTTCTGGCAATCAGGCCCGCACCAAGCACCTGCGCTTGCAGCGAGTCGTTCGTCACAGAATCGGCGAGCAGATTTGTCAGGGTGCCTGCGGCGTCAAAGTTCAACAGGTCGGGGTCAGACACATCATGTGCGTAGTCACCGTACTGATATCGCGTGGGTGATTCACCACGATTGATCAGCATATTCAGAAAAGCATCGTTGTCGATGACAGCCTGGGCGGTGGCGTCAATCTCATCCTGCCAGCCTCCCCAGTTGGCGTTGGCCTCACCGTTGCTGGGTGGACTGACCCCTGGGGAACCAACGCCAAAACGATTGGCCGCATAAAAAGGTGTGTCCGAGTCTTCGTCGGTGACCAGGATCAGGTTCTTTCTGGCATCAGCTCTATAGTCCAGGCCGCCGGAGCCACCGACGTTGTTCCGAACCAGGGTATTATTCACGGCCTCGCCGAGGGCAATACGAATCGCTTCAAGGCCTGCCTCAGGGTTCAGGTTGTGATTGTTCTGAAATCCTGCTTTTGCGCCAATGACAATGTCGTCAAATGCTGCCTGGGCAGCGGTGCCGTCGTTAGTAAAATCGAGCACGAGCTCGGGCGCACCACCGAAGAGGATAATCGAAAACCTGGCATCGACCGTCGCTGCATTCAGACTGTTGACAAAGCTGGAAAATCCATTTCGCACACCGCCGATTTCCCCGGCCATGGACCCGGTCGCATCAATGATAAATACGAAGTCTGTTTTGATAGGTGCGGCAAACGCAGAGAGCGTCAGGGACGCTGAAAATATGCCGGCCAGAATCGTTTTGGTTAGCCTTTTCACGTGAGTTTTCCTGTTTTCCTGGACACCAGAAATCAAGCAAAATTCACACCAGCTAGTAGTTCACTTTTATTTTCAACAGGTTATGACTATTCGTATGTTTTCGATTCTGAATGTGTAAAAAATACCGACGTTTTCCGTGATCGTAACGTGCATCAATCCCCGGAAAGTGGCAGTCGGTCGGCTAGGAATTTTTCCAGAATTTGGCCTTGTCTGCATCGGGTCGGATGCCATAAAGGCCCTGTGCGTAGATTGTCGATAACAGCTCCTTTGCACGGATACTGTTGGCCGCTGCAGCCTGCTCAAGGTATTGGAGCCCCATCAGGATGTTTTTTGGCACACCTGCGCCTTCGAGATGTATTGCCGCAAGCATGCGCAATGCTTCAACGTTTCCAGCCTGGGCTTCTGCCTTGTACAAGGCAACCAGAATCCGGCCGGCTTGCTGCTCCCCCGCCAGTGCGGCCTTTAGATACCAGTCAATTGCTGCTTTCGGGTCAGGCTCGACCCCAACGCCTTTGATCAACATACCGGCATAGTTGGTCTGCGCGACGGTAACACCTGATTCAGCCGCCGAGCGATACAACTGCGCAGCCCTGGCCGGATCCTTCGCCAGGCCAGAGCCGTTAAAATACAAGCCAGCGAGATTCGTGACTGCCAGCATATTTCCCTTTGCCGCGGCGCGTTCGTAGTACTCATGCGCACGCGCATAGTCCACCTCAACGCCATAGCCGGATTCATACATCAGGCCCAGATCATATTCAGCATGTTGGTCCCCGACCGCCGCGAGCTTGTTCAGCAGCACGGCTGCTTTTGTGTACTCCTCCCCGGCAAGGTGATCTGAGACCGTCGCCTGGAAGGATGGATAGTCGCGAAAATATCCAGTGATCGCATCGCCAACCAGTGCGAGAACCTGTTCCGTTTCGGTGGTATCACGTGCGCCACTCGTGGCTGCAGCCAGCATCACAACCGTCGGGGTCAGCTGGTACTCGGTCTGATAATAGGCCAGACGGTCTGAAGGCTTGATGTAACGATAGGAGAGCACAATAACATGACCGGTCTCCTGTTGAACGCAGCCCGTGACATCAATCTGTTCATCATAGAAATGCCGGAGCTCCTGTTCAAGATTCAGACAGACGCGATTTCCCTGAACCGCCTGGACGAGTTGCAGATTAACGTTATCGACAAAGCCACCGGGGGAATCGCCAGTCCGAAAATAGTACTCTGATTTACCGGCGGCGATTTTGTCCTCGGCGCTCTTCAGTTTCTCGGCACTCGCGAACGCACCGGCAACACCCAGAGATTGCAGCGATGTCCTCTGCGCATCACCAGACGTCTGACGGTTTACCAGCATCCAGTCTACCGGCAGGGCGATGTCAAAGCCGTGCAGGCTTTTATAGGTGCTTGCGTGCCCGGAGAAAGGGAGGCAACAAAGCAGGAATAGGGTCAGATACTTCATGGACTGATGATAATGCAATGCCGTTACCGAGGAAACGCAAATAGGAGCTGCCACAGGAATGAATATGGACGAACCCAATGTTGTTGCACAGCCCGAGCATATGCTGTCCCGGGTTACTAATCTTTCCGGTTTGCGGCAATGCGAGCGAATAAATTGCCAGGTGGGTATCGGGCCAGCTGGTTGCCAGCCAGAAAACCCAGGTAGGAGGCGATAATCCAGATGAAAATCGATGCGCCGCCGTCAGCCCAGTAGGCAAACCAGAACAGCGCGGAGATGAAATTGCCAAATTGATTGATCAGTACATTGATGACGAAACTGATCAGACCATCCTTGAGCAATTCAGTGAATCCAGGGAAATCGAACACAAAAGATACAGCGCCACCAAGCTCGATCATGATGAACGTCGTCAGTGCGGCAATACCGTAAAATCCTCCACCAAATCGCATCCACTTATTTTCGAAGAATCCACGTGCGACCTGCTTGTCGTCTCTCCAGTTCTGTTTGAGTTTCTTGAGTTCAATCTTCATGGCACCCCGGTTCGAGTCACGATCGAGCGCGCCACTGCGATACAGGCGATGGAGCAGCGCCCAGCTGGTGATGCCCACGGGTAACCCGAATGCAAGCAATGCCCAGAGGAAATCCAGAATGATCATGATCAGCCAGTTTACCCCATAAGCCTCGCGGAACTGGTTGCCGTTTCTGTGGCGCAAGGGGAAAGGTCCAAATGGAAAATGGCTTGCGTTCACGACGGCCAAGGCGACGTACACTCTGCCTGCCAGTGGTGGCATGCCGCGCCTAATAGCCGAAGAAAGTGCAACTGGCCTTGCCTGGCTGAACGACGACACTCTGTTGTATTCAACTCGTGAATCCGCTGGCATTCTGCAGATTCCCGCACTGGGTGGCGCGCCGACCCGTCTGACATCGGCCGCCCCTGGAAACCCTGCAATGGATCGATAGTGTATTGCCGGATGGGCGGGGCATTCTAGTCACCATCACAGAAATGGGAGGCGCCGCGCCACACGTCGGTGTGGTGCCGTTTGAAGGGGGCGATGCTCGTATCCTGGTAGAGGCTCTCAGGGCTTCTTCGCACCAACAGGTCATGTGCTGTTTTATAAGGACAGTTCAATTCAGGCGGTCTCATACGATTTAGGCGCCGCGCAGGCAAATAGCGCGCCGGTGGTGGCCGTAACCAACGTTCAACAGGATGGCACTATCAGTAATTTTGTAGCTGGTCGTTCTCAGACGACGGAACACTCTTTTATATACCGCTCGCCACTGCCGGTGCCCAGGCCATGGTGTGGGTCGATCGCGATGGCAAGGAAGAACAGCTGTCAAGCCGCCCTATGGCGTTTCGCAATCCAGAAATTTCGCCTTCGGGAGATAGAATCGCGGTCACTGTAGGTGCACCGGGCGAAGCAGATATCTGGGTCTATGATCTGGCTCGCGACACACTGGCACGGTTGACCTTCGACGGCGGATATCAGCCCACATGGAGAGACGATGAGCAGATCATTTACAGTCATCCCAACAGCGGCCAAACGCATTCCGTTGCAAGCAAACGCGCAAACGGGATGGGTGAGATCAGCACATTCGGCGCTCAGACTGGAGTGATCTTATCCTCAAACTATTCAGCAAGCGGGCACCTGACCGGAATATCTAACGACAACCTTGTTGTTCTACCCCGTGACGCAAGTGAGTCGGTCTCGACCCTGCTTGAGACCCAATCAAGAGAACTCCAACCACGTCTGTCTCGACGACGGACGATGGCTGGCCTACACATCAGATGATTCAGATCGCCTCGAGGCCTACGTGCTGCCATTCCCAGATCTTAACTCCGGTAAATGGCTGGTATCTGAAGCCGGTGGCGGCAGTCCGGTGTGGTCGCGAGACGGGAGGGAGTTGTTCTATCTGACCCTTACCGGTGAGATGATGGCGGTCAGCGTAGACCCGGACCAGACCGGGTTCGTGACTGGTGGTACAACTCGATTGTTCGATGCAAGCTCATATGCTGACTGGGCCAACGTTGATGGTACTCTTTTGCCGGAGTTCGACGTGTCCCCAGACGGCAAGCGGTTTCTAATGATTAAACCGGTTCAAGTGCCTGATCGGACCGCATATGTGGTCGTCAACTGGTTCAACGAGCTGGCACGCATACTGCCCAGGTAAGGAGAGCTATGCTCTGGTCTGCTACCAGATAAGTCGTAGGGACAATCTGGAAAATCATGGGCGATCACCAATAGGGCCTTGGTTTGCGCGCAGCCATCATCTACGCATGGCAACTCCACGAGCACAACTCGTCGATAACGAGATCCCGCTTCATTATCATCTTGTGTCGCGATGTGTAAGCAGGAGCTGGTTGTGCGGGTGAGATCGATACCCCGACCAATCCAATAATCTTGATGAGGATGAACGCGAACTCGATCAGCCCTATCGGAAGGAATCAATTACGCTATGTTAATGATGTAAAACGAGACAATCAGCGTCACTACGAATGCAGCGGGTATTGCGGCTAATCCCCAGAAGAAACATGTCTTTACCATTTGCCAGAAAAGACCAGGTGACATTTTCTGACTGAGCAAAGGAAACCCACAATGGGGGCATGTATTTGCAGTATCGGAGACTGCACCCTCACACTCACTACATGTTGTCATTGCCATAATAACTCCTTTGGGAGAATCGAGTTTGCTTATTGTATCGAAGTCGCCTTGTGCCTGTCGCTGACCCGGACGGTTTTAATGGACGAGCGACACTAGACATGCCTTCTACCTGGTACTCTTCCAGTTTCAGCCTGCAGTGAGCAAATTCCGCACTAACCTGCACTGCGCTTTCATCAACTTGACAAGCGCACGTTGATGGGCCGATTGAACGGATTCCAGTCGGTTGCAAGAATATCCGCATACCCCGGCATATATCCCAAATATCACGAGTCGGGGTCCAGTTCATCAAACCCCCCAGGGGCAACAAGTCACATGGACTCGTCACGTGGTTTCGTAAGTGCTCGACGATCAGTGCCCTCGAAAATAGTCCGGTGCACCTCGTTCAGGCGCTGACGATTGGAATCCAGTTCCGGGTTTTGGCTGATGATCTCGTCTGCCTCCGTCAGCAACGCTTTCAACGCCCGGCCGTCCATGCCCTCGTATTGCAGGTAGAATTCTGTCGCTTCAAACAGCAACAGCAGGCGCCTGTCGGCAGTTGGATGGCTGTAACCCGGGGCGTTGAGCAGACTCTGGTAAGAAAAATGCCTGCGTAGCGGGTCATCGATTGTACGTGCATGACTCAGCAGTTCATCAAACTCAACCGCGTGGCCCTGTTGTTGCTTCGTTTCCATCTCCTGTGCTGGTTCATTATTCTCAGTCGGGCTAACAATCACCCATAGGATGATCAGGCCGAACACAACCGCTGGAACGACCGCCAATCGTTGTTTGAGTGAATTTTCCTCCGAGCCGCGGGAAAACATGTTCTCCGGTGTGGCGGCAGCATGCCCTCGAATACCGTCATAGACCCTGACGCCAATCAAGTCCGCCAGACGTTTAGCATCATGTCGCAGCCTGATGCCATCACCATGGCATATCACGTGTATGCGCGAGCTGTCGGCCATCAGCAGATTCATCTCATAGCCGGTATGAATACCCTGCTGAACCGGCACAAACGAAAGTAACTGTATACCCCGCACGTTTTCGAAACTGGCCTGGATGTAAGGACGCCAGCCGCGACGAAATGTACGCTTGCGCTGATCAAAGACAATCGGTGTGTAATTGAGCCGGACCAGGTAGATACCCGAACCGCCAAAGATGACTGAAAACAGTGCAACAAAAACACTTTCGAAGTTCACCGCCATGTCATTTGCCTGTAGCTCCCTGAACGCAAGGATCAACGCCAATACCCCTAC
>JAJFKA010000130.1 GCA_021773555.1 Gammaproteobacteria bacterium | reverse complement strand
CACGGATCGTCTTGAATCTGACAGCCGTAACGAGTTGCTGGTGTTCGATGCTGTATTCGACGGAGAGAGTGGTATTTCGCTTGCTGGCGGTAATATCAGCTGGGCAGTCGGTATGCAGTCACGGCGTGAGCGTTATGAACTCGAGTTGAACGATGTGACTAATCTGGCAAAGAACCCATGCCCGTATAACAACCCGATGTCCGTTACCCTCGGTCATGTCGCAACACTTGACTGCGGCGGGGGCTCAACGGGCCTGTTTGCATTCCTGTCCGGCACGACAGAGGAACGCACCAAGCGCACCGTTTATGGATTCTTCGGTGAGTTAGCGATTCCGGTCTCCGACACATTCGACATTCAGGCCGCGATCCGCTACGAGGACTACGGCGGTAATGTAGGTTCAACCATCGACCCGAAAGTCGCTGCTCGCTGGCAGGTAACAGATTCCGTTGCCCTCAGGGGTTCAGCGTCCACAACCTTCCGTGGACCGCCTCAGGCGATTCTGTCTGGCGTCGGAACCGCGCTGGCTTTTGTCGGCCCGGCAACAGCCTTTAAGGCGATTGACACGGTGGGTAATCCTAATCTGGATCCTGAAACCGCGGTTGCGCTGAATTTTGGCGTAATTGTTGATGTCGGCAGCTTCTACGGATCATTGGACTACTGGAACTTCAATTTTGAAGATCCACTTCAGGTTGAGAGCTTTAATGCCATTATCGGCGCCTACGCTTCAAACGGTTGTGAGGATGGTGGTGCCGGTGCTGGCGGTGCGATCTGCAGTGCGCTTCGAAACCAGGTGTTTCCACTGGGCACGACCGCTGCGGGTGTACAACGGATTGAACGCAACTGGGTCAATGGTGCAACCATCGACACAGATGGCATCGACTTCCTTGCCCAATATACGTTTGAAGTTGGCAACGGCGATTTGACTCTCGGGATGGAAGGTACTTACACCCGTGAATACAAGTCCGCCAGGCAGACCATCGGTGGTGGGCTGGTAACCGTTGCAGCAGCACAGGATCATGCCGGACGATTGAATGATGTCAATTCCTTCTTCCCGTTGCCTGAGCTGAAAGGTAATGTCTTCGCAAAATGGAACAACGGTCGTCACAACCTGACGTATGCCGCACGTTATATCGACAGTTACGAAGATACCGCACCTGCTTCGGCCGCGTTGAAGACGGTCGACAGTCATCTGACTCATGATATCCACTATCACGTCGATATTATGGACAACCTGACTGCCTCGCTTTCAGTGATTAACGCAACGGATGAAGATCCTCCCATTGCGTCACTCGACCTGAATTACGATCCACTCACGCACAACGCGTTTGGTCGTATGATCAAGCTCGGAGTTGTGTACAACCTGCAACAAAACTAGTTATAAGCTGCAGATAAAGACCAGCCACGCAATGTGGCTGGTCTTTTTTTTTGATCACAACAGTCCCCTTTCGATCTTCTCTCCTGTTTCCTGAAGCTGATCTGGCGCAGGCCATTCATGAAGTTAAGAATCTCGGCCAGACCCGCCGCACACAATCACGCAGTCTGTGTCGACTGCTCGAAATGACCGTCAAATCCTGCCATAGTCAGTCACCCTGACAGCGGAGATAACATGTCATTACCAACGGAGCCTGACGTGGAAGCCACCACACGCTGGTGGCAATCACGATACACCGTCGTCTGTATGTGCTTCGCCGCAACATTCGTGTGTTATATCGATCGCGTTAACATTTCCGTCGCGATCATCCCCATGGCAGAAGAACTGAACTGGGATATAAAAACTCAAGGGTTGGTACTGTCGACGTTTTATGTCGGCTACCTGCTGATGCAAATATATGGTGGCCGCCTGGCCGATCGCTACGGCGGTAAACTGGTGCTCGGCCTGGGTGTCCTGGTCTGGTCGGTGTTTACCATCCTGACACCACCGACGGCCTACATTGGTCTTGGTGCACTGCTGGTGGCGAGAATCGGAATGGGGCTGGGCGAAGCGGTTACCTTTCCCTCCGTTTACAGCCTGGTAACTCGCTGGATCCCCAATACCGAAAAATCAAAGGCAATTGCACTGAACGCCAGTGGTATTCCAATTGGTACTGTATTCGCGCTCATTGCTACACCGCTCATTGTGCAGGCACTCGGCTGGCAGTGGGCATTTTATCTGTTCGGTGCGGTTGGCGTAATCTGGTATCTGGCCTGGAACAAGCTGGTTACCACCGACCCGGCACTGCATTCCGGCATTTCAAGCACCGAACTCGCCTATATTAAGGAGCATGCACCTGCCTCTGGCGTGGTTCGAGATCCACCAAGCTTACGTCATTTCCTCAAAAACAAAGCGCTCTGGGCTATCATTGTCGCGCATTTCTGTAACAACTGGACGCTCTATGTGGTGCTCTCCTGGCTCCCTAAATATGTGAACGAGGGCCTTGGTGTAAGCTTTGCCGCCGTCGGTCTGGTAGCCATGTTGCCGCATCTTACTTCCTTCATGTTTCTCAACATCATGGGCAGTTTCGCCGATGGTCTGATCCGACGTGGCTGGGACATCACCCTCGTTCGCAAGCTAATGCAAACAATCGGCTTTGGCGGCCTGGCCACCTGTCTGTTGCTGATCTCTTCGGTCACCGATGTCTGGGCGGCGATTGGCATTCTTTGCCTGGGCAAAATGTTTTCCGCCGCAGGAATCGGTGGGCACAGCGTTAATCACATGGACATCGGCCCGAAATACGCGGGGACGCTAATGGGTATCACCAATACTGCCGGTACTATTCCAGGCATCGTCGGTGTCTATGTTACCGGCCTGATACTTGATGCGACGGGATCCTGGGAGCTTGTGTTTCAGGTCACTGCCGCGGTCACGCTGTTTGGTATGGTGTTCTATTTGATCTTCGCTAGTGGCGAGAAACAATTTGATTGAACCGCCGCACGCGGTAAGCTGATAGCAGCTGCCTGGATCCATAAATGTCGCCACTAACGGGTGGGCGCATCCAACAACGCCACCAGGGTATTGATCCCCGACTTGATATCGGCGTCATCTGCACAGGCGAATCCCAGGACCAGGCCCTTTGCCAGGCCGTTCAAATCGTGATCTGACAATGCACTACTCTCGAAACCAGCGAGCCTGAACCTACGGACCAGGTTCCGGTCATCCACCTCCTGATGCATGCACAGCACCAGGTGCATCCCTGAAGCACCCCCACGTATTTCGACCCGATCACCCAGTTGTCGCTGTGCCTCCCAGATCAGCAACGCAACTTTCCTCGCGTACAGCGAACGCATTCGTTTCAAGTGCGAGGCAAACATCCCGTTGTTCATAAACTCAGCCAGCACATGCTGGTCAGTCGAGGGTTGCCCGCCATAAACAGATTGTTTCAGCGCACATGCAGATTCAACCAGGGCTTGTGGCAAGACGAGATAACCGATGCGCAATCCAGGGAACAACACCTTGCTGAATGATCCCATGTAGATGACATTGCGCTGACCACCCAGTCCCTGCAGCGAAGGAATCGGTCGATTCTGAAATTGAAATTCACTGTCATAATCGTCTTCGACCAGCCAGCTACGTCGTTCGCTCGCCCACTGCAGTAACTGCAGTCGCCGGTTCACCGGCATGGCCCCACCGAGTGGATACTGGTGCGCGGGTGTCACATAGGCGAGCCTGATGTTTTCTCGCAGACCTAGCTGCTCGACGATCAGTCCTGATTCGTCAACAGGCATGGCCAGCAGTTCAGCGCCTGCATTAGTAAACGCAACCCTTGCGCCCGGATATCCTGGATTCTCAATTGCCACCCTGTCCCCTGGGCGAAGCAATAACCGGCTCATCAGATCGAGCCCCTGTTGAAGGCCGGCAGTAATCAAAACCTGATCAACCGAGCACTTCACAGCACGGGCGCTCGAAACGTACCGAGCGACTTCGACACGTAAACCGGCCACGCCATGGGGATCGCTGTAGCCCAGCATACCCCGGCCACTTTCACGCATAATCCGTGCCTGTAATCTGCGCCACTGGTTGAACGGAAACTGATCGAGATCGGGTAATCCGACTGTGAAGGAACGATTTGCACTCGACTCACTCGCGCCGGGTTTTAACCGCCCGGGAATAACGGCGGTAAGGTTCGGCGATTGAGCTTCCACGGCAAGCCTTTTAGCGGCAACAGACTCCACTCGCTCCGGGACGAGAAAATGATCCGGATTACGCATGCTGACAAAGACACCGGCTCCCCTGCGGGAAATGAGATATCCTTCTGCCACCAACTGGTCCAGTGCTGCCACCAGGGTATTCCTCGAAATCCCCAGCTGTTTCGCCAGCAACCGATTCGCCGGTAACTGAGTTCCCCCACTCAGATCCTGCTGCTCGATCTGCGCCTTGAGCGCCTCATAAACCTGTCGATACAAGGGCTTGCCGCCGCTGCGATCCAGCGCGAGGTGATAGAGTGAAATGTTCAAATTGGCACTATATTTTTATAACAGATTGGTTCTTTCGTGGTGTTAATTTACTGGATATGATGCGCGATCACAATATCGCTTCAACCTTTCCAGTCAGGAGATGCTCATGGGCAAACTCACCGTCAATACCAGAACCCGCGTTCGCAGGGCACCAGCACGAGCCGTGACCGAGCGGACCGTCCTGAATCAAATTATTGATGAAAGCTACGTCTGCCACGTGGGTTTTAATGATCAGGAGCAGCCCGTGGTTATTCCCACCCTGGGCTGGCGTGATGGTGACACGCTTTACATTCACGGTTCGAGGGGTAGTCGCATGCTCAATGTGATCAAAGCCGGTGGCAAGGTCTGCATTACATTTACGTTGCTTGATGGTCTGGTCATGGCAAGGAGTGCTTTCCACCACAGTGCTAATTATCGTTCGGCAGTCGTGTTCGGTCTGCCAGTCCTGGTTGAAGATCGTCAGGCAAAACTGGATGCACTTAACGTATTCATGGACAAAATCGCACCCGGCAGATGGGTCCAGCTGCGCGAAACCAATGAACAGGAAATTTCTGCAACCGACGTATTCAGACTGCCCCTGGATGAAGCCTCAGTCAAAGTCAGAAGCGGTGGTCCTGTTGATGATGATGCTGATCTGTCTGTGCCTGTCTGGGCCGGGACCATCGCTGTTCGGCAGCAGATCGGTCCGGCGTTAAACGCTGCGGACAACCTGCCAGGCCAGGCCACACCGGACTACAGCGCGGCGTTTGGAAATCGTTGGTTCGCCGGGTGATTCCTGTCAGCGGGTAAAGCGCGTAAACTCGGTTTCCCGCATCGAGACTCTGGTGCAGTTTAAGGATCGGATCTTGACCCAGTTCAAAGAACTCGCGCTGCACCCGAAGCTGGTCAGAGCCCTTGATAAGGCGGGTATTACTGAACCGACGGATGTCCAGATGAGCGCTATCCCAGTGGCGCTGACCGGTGCGGACCTGATGGTTTCGGCGAAAACCGGCAGTGGCAAGACCGCGGCGTTCATGTTGCCCCTGTTAAACCGACTGCTCGCCGATAGCGCGCCTAATTCGGGGACCCGAGGGCTGATCCTGCTACCCACCCGTGAACTTGCGCTGCAAACCCAGAAAATGTTCCAGAACCTGGCAGCCTTCACGCACATTAAGTGCGGTTTGATAATAGGAGGTGAAGCATTCAGCCAGCAGATTGTCGTGATCAGAAAAAACCCTGAAGTCATTATCGCCACACCCGGTCGACTGGTAGATCATCTCGGCAAAGGCAATATTGACTTCAAGGATCTGGAAGTACTCATTCTCGACGAAGCTGATCGTATGCTGGATATGGGCTTTGCCGATGATATGAACCACATCGCAACCGCCTGCAATACCTCCCGACAAACGCTGCTTTTTTCTGCAACGCTGCAACATCGTGCACTGGGCCGAATTACCGGAATATTGAAAACACCGCAGTCCATCGTCTCGGATAACCATCGACAGGAACATACCAACATCACCCAGCAGATTGTGCTCGCAGATGATGACCAGCACAAACAAAAACTCATCGCTGCGCTGGTCGATGAGGAAGGCGCTGACAAGGTCTTCGTATTCTGTAAAACACGGGACCAGTGTCAACAGCTCGGCAGTAGCCTGAAATACGGGGATCATAAGGTTGCTTTTATCCACGGTGAGATTCCGCAAAGCGATCGCAAACAGGTGATGAACCGCTTTCGTGATGGAAAGATCAGAATTCTGGTTGCCACCGACCTCGCAGCGCGTGGGCTGGATATCGCAGAGGTTGATCTGGTGATCAATTTCACCGTTGCCCAGTCAGGCGATGACCATGTTCACCGCGTGGGCCGGACCGGACGCGCTGGCCGCGCCGGCAAAGCGATTACACTGGTGGACCGAACCGAATGGAACCTCATGTCCAGTATTGAGCGGTACCTGAAAATCAAGTTTGAAAAACGCGGCGTCACGGCCCTGAAGGCGAACTACACGGGTCCTAAAAAACTGAAAAACTCGGGAAAGGCGAGCAAGCCCGGGAAGCGAAAAAAACGAAGCCAGCCGCGCTAACAGTATCCAGTGTGGTTTTGTCAGTTCGAAACGTGGGCATCCGGGTGATGGTCAGCCACCAGGTTAAGCTCCACACCATGTTCCAGCAGGGCCTTCAGGCTCGCCAGCACCGATGTGAACCCGCCCATTGAATCAAGCGCCGCGGCGACAATTTCGTCTTCGCTACCCACGAATCCCTCACAGGAAATCTTCACAAGGGTGGTCTCCGAACCCCGGGAGTCGAACTGCCACTCCACCTGGGTAGCCGGATTACCCCATTCGATCAGGATGCGTTTGTCGGGCTCCAGATCGAGCACCCGGACATCAGCAGACGCTCCATACATCTCCCAGTCCCAGCGAACCTCGCCGCCTGATTCCAACCGACCGCTGCTGCGAGTAAACCAGAACCGTGTGGTGATGGCGGGATCTACAAAGGCCTCGAACACCACGTTGGCCGGGCGGCGAATCAGCATTTGCGCGGTGACCAGGGGGGGCGTCACCTCAAGCCAGTCTCATCTTTGTCAGACTAGAATCGCACTTACTTAAGGCCTCCGAGAGGCCTTTACGAATCTGACCGCAAATTGAAAAAAACTTGTAAACGCGACAGTGGATGACCAGCGGCGAGGGGATGCCTGTCTTTCCGCAGCGAATAGCGCCAAGGATGG
>JAJFKA010000129.1 GCA_021773555.1 Gammaproteobacteria bacterium | reverse complement strand
CCGAAGAAACCCCCTACGCCCCCAATTCGCCATATTCCGCCAGCAAAGCATCCTCTGATCATCTGGTTCGAGCCTGGCATACCACTTATGGCTTGCCCACCATCGTGACCAACTGCTCGAATAACTACGGGCCATACCACTTCCCCGAAAAACTGATTCCACTCATGATTCTCAATGCCCTGGAAGGCAGGGCATTGCCGGTCTACGGGGACGGTCAGCAAATCCGCGACTGGCTTTACGTGGAAGATCACGCCCGGGCACTGGTGCTGGTGGCGAAACGGGGTATCGGGGGTCAAACCTACAATATTGGTGGTCACAACGAACTAAAAAATATCGATGTCGTTTCGATGTTGTGTCGCATACTCGATAAAAAAGTTGATCATAAGCCATCGACAATTAATCGTTTTGAAGATCTCATCGAGTTTGTTACAGACCGACCCGGTCATGACCTGCGCTACGCCATAGACGCCTCGAAAATTCAGGAGGAACTGGGATGGCAACCGACAGAGTCTTTCGAATCCGGGCTCGAAAAAACAATCGACTGGTACCTCGAAAATCAGCAATGGTGTCAAGAGGCGCTGTCAGAGAACTATCAACGTGATCGACTCGGGAAAATCAAATGAAGGGTATCATTCTCGCCGGTGGTTCCGGCACGCGCCTGCACCCTTCCACGCTGGCGGTTTCCAAGCAACTGCTGCCTGTCTATGACAAGCCCATGATTTACTACCCGTTATCAACTTTGATGCTCTCCGGCATCAGGGAACTGTTAGTGATATCAACACCGCTGGACCTGGAGCGGTTTGAGCTTCTTCTCGGCAACGGTAACCAGTGGGGACTGGATATCTCATACCAGGTGCAGGCCTCACCTCTGGGTCTGGCGCATGCATTTATCATCGGTGAAAAATTTGTCGATGGTGACGAATGCGCTCTGATTCTGGGCGACAATATATTCTTTGGACAAAATTTTACGGCGACTTTGCGCAGAGCCGCAGAGCGGCACGAAGGTGCAACGGTTTTTGCCTACCCGGTTCGTGATCCAGAGCGATTCGGCGTGATTGAGTTTGATGACAACTTCCGGGCACTGAGCATCGAGGAGAAACCCGCCAAACCGAAGTCACGCTATGCGGTAACGGGTCTTTATTACTATGACAACACGGTTTCGGAAAAGGCCAAACTGGTGAGTCCATCTGCGCGGGGTGAATTGGAGATTACTGACCTGAACCGCATTTACCTTGAGGCCGGTAACCTTTCTGTGGAGGTCTTAAGTCGTGGCATGGCGTGGCTCGACACCGGCACCTTTGATTCTTTACTGGAAGCGGGACAGTTTGTACAAACCCTTGAACACCGACAAAGTTTGAAGATCGCCTGTCCGGAGGAAATCGCCTGGCGCCAGGACTGGATTACCGATGATCAGCTGACCGCGTTGGCAGAGCCGCTGCAGAAAAGCGGTTACGGGGACTATTTAATGGAAATTCTAAACTACCACCATAAACGGTTATGAAGGTCACAACGACAGTGCTACCCGGTGTCGTCATCATCGAACCCGACATCTTCGGCGATGAACGAGGTTTTTTTCTGGAGAGTTTCTCGGAACAACGCTATCGCGACGAAGCCGGTATCACCCGGAAATTTGTCCAGGACAACCATTCCCGCTCGTCACACGGGGTCTTAAGAGGCCTGCATTTCCAGCGAACTCGCCCTCAAGGCAAACTTGTGCGAGTTTCCATCGGCGAGGTATTTGATGTTGCCGTGGATATCAATCCGGGCTCCCCAACGTTCAAACAATGGTTCGGTGTCACCTTATCCGCAAGCAACCACCTGCAATTCTATGTCCCACCAGGTTACGCTCACGCCTTCCTGGTGCTCTCAGAGAGTGCTGACTTTCAGTATAAATGTACTGACTATTATGTCCCGGAAGATCAGGTTGGTATTGTCTGGAACGATCCTGATATTGACATCGACTGGCCAATTCAGGCGCCGCTGTTATCCGATAAAGATCGAAATGAGCAGACCCTGGCTCAATACCTTACAAGTCTGGGAGCTGATCGGAAATAACCGACAGCGTGCTCTCACCAGCAAGCTGCCAGGAAAATTTCTCAGCCTGTTCCCGGCTTTTATCGCTCAGCCTTGCACGCAATGCCTTGTCATCGAGCAGTCGGCCCATGGCGGTTGCAATCTCGTCAATGGAATAGGGATCAACCAGTAACCCACCCTCACCCGCTACTTCAGGCATTGACGCACAGTCGGAAGTGATCACTGGTACCCCATGACTCATAGCTTCAAGGAGGGGTAATCCAAAGCCCTCATAAAGTGAGGGCATCACCAGTGCCAGCGCGTGCTCGTAAAGGTAAGCCAGATCTGCATCATCTCTTCGGCCGAACAGAACTACCGACTCAGCAATTCCCAGTTGCATCGCCATCTGTCCGACATTTTGGTTTCCCCAGCCATCACTACCCACGACAAAGAGCCTAATACCCGTCCGGTCCAGCCGTTTGAATGCCTGCAGCAGTCGCAGAAGGTTTTTCCTGGGTTCGGGTGTGCCAACAAACAAGAAATATTCGTCGTCCACATCTGCCGGTCCGAGCGCCGTGACGGCACCATTTTGACCACCGGGAAATGCAGCATTGGGTATCGCCGAAATGCGCGACGGCGAAAGTTTAAAAACCTGGCCAAGCTCATTGGCCGTAAACTGCGATACGCTGATAATCTGATCAGCCAGATAAAGGCTCGGCGGCATGAACAAAAACTCAAACAACCAACCCAGCGGCTTCATGGTGCGCGGAAAGCGGAGCCAGACCAGGTCATGAATGGTGACTATCTTCCTGACTCGCAATGGGAGTAATAGTGGCAAATGATGTCGCGGTGACCAGAACACATCAATGTCATCTCGCTGTGCCCAGCGGGTAAACCCAAACTGACACCACAACGGAGCGAGGCGGACGGGTCGGTTCGGCACCCGCACGGTCACATCGCCGAGGACCGAATAGTCCCTGAGTAGCGGCATATCGGAATACAGGAACCACTGTCCGCCTTTCGGGATCATTTCAAGGAGCAGCGACTCTGTATATCTTCCGATACCAACAATGGGAGATGACAACGCTCGAGCGTCAACGGCAATCTTCATCACAAGCTTCTGTTCCGAAAAGGTGTAATGCCTGGATTTAATCGGGTCGCGAAAATCGACATCGCGGAATACTACCCTCACCCTTCATCATTCTCCAACAAATCCGAATTTTTCCGTCATCAGCGCACGGCTTCCTGTAGAATTCGCAAACCGTAACAAATCTGCATTCTGGAGTCGTGTTTTGACAGTGACCCGCCAACAGAGATTGGTGATTGCCCTCGTTAGTGTTTTTTTTATTGTCCTGCTCCCGTTTCTGCATGTGTACGCAAACAATGTGACGAATCTGCAGATTCCCGTGTCCGGATTTCGAAATCAGCTACTGATTCTCTCTGCTGGTTGTTTCGCGATCGTCTGGGGCGGATTGGAAGTGGTACCTGCATCGCTGGAGAGATATTGTCTGCTGGCGCTTGGCCTGATTAATGTTGGGCTCTGGATGCAGATCAACTTTTTTATAGGCGAGTACGGATTTCTGGATGGCGGAGAGCCTGAGTGGCAGGCTAACAGAACGCTCGGATTCGTACAGGTAATAACTTTTCTGATTATTGGTGTGCTGTTTTTTAAATTTCAGAAACAGACACTGGACAACTTCATTTTCGGAGCCATCGTCCTGGTACTAAGCTCGCTGGTATACGTACCGCAACTCATTGACGATGTCACTAAACAGGAACACAAAAACTACACTTTTCTAAAACAGGGAATCTTTGATTTCTCCCGTCAGCAAAATGTCATTATTTTTGTGCTCGATACCATGCAGGCTGATGTCGTCAACGAAGTACTCAACGAATCGCCGGAGTTGCGCGATCAATTCGAAGGATTTACGTTTTTCCGTAACAGTGTCAGCGCTTTCCCCAAGACTTACGCGTCTATTCCCGCCTTGCTCAGCGGCCAGGCATTCGATAATTCGGAAACGCTGGGAGAATATCTGGACTCAGCCTATATAGACGACAGTCTGCCGGCCCATTTAATCAAGGCAGGGTTCGACGTACGCCTTTGGTCCTCATCACCGCATTCCCTGAAGTCACATCCATTTGTCGCCTCAAACGTCGAAGACGCGCACGGGATGGTTACCGGCTACACGGAGATCGGTGTCCGTGATCTTGAACTGGTGGCCAACATGGTCATCTTTCGTCTCGCGCCGCATTTTGCGAAGCCCTGGATATACAACAACGGCGATTTTCGCATCGAGTTAGAACTCCCTCCGATCAATGCAGAAAATCCTGAACAAAAGTGCCAGTTGAGCGACGAAGAACGGCGCTATTCCCAGGATATTAAAACCTTCGATACAGTCATGGTGGATGAGTTTCTGAAGTGCTCCGCCGTTACCATGGAAAAATCCGTCTTTCGTTTTTATCATCTCTATGGCGCCCACGCGCCTTACCGATTCGACAAGGACTTCAATTTTATTGGCAATCAGCCACTCACCAGACAGTACTACAAAGGCCAGTTACAGGGATCACTGGAGCTGCTCGCGCAGCTGCTCAATCGCCTTAAGGAGTTGGGCATCTACGAACGTGCATCTATTGTCGTCGCTGGTGACCACGGTGAGGGCGAATACAGAGTCGGTCTGAATACAGAACAGCCCGATTTGCCTGGGTTCGTCAAAACCGGTGCGGCGCTGGTGGTAGCTGAAGAGGTCATTCGCGGCGCAATTGCCCTGACGATGATGAAACCATCAGGCAGCATGTCTGCCTTTCAGATTTCCGATGCACCCGTTTCGGTGACGGATATTCCGGTTTCTCTGTTAACCGATGCCAACCTCGATGCCGCAGATTTTCCGGGAAGATCTTTCTACACAGTTAGGCTCGACGAAAAACGAATTCGCCACCATAAACACTATCGGTTCAGTGGCTGGAATGTCGACTATCTGCTGCCCATCACAGAGTATGAGATCGACGGGTTCAGCTGGTTTGAGAGTGCCTGGCGAAAGTCCGAGCGTAATCTCAACACCAATGCCACCCGTAATTTCCAGGGATTACTCCTCACCCTGCTGGAAGGTGGAAACCTTGATGAGTTTCAACACGATGGCTGGACCGACCCTACCGCGACCGGCAGGAAAATCCGCCAGCAACAGGCCCGGGTGCACATCAACTATAACCGCGACGGATCAGCGCTGCTTAATATTGTGCACAATCTCTATGAAAACGCTGAGAAACCGGAAGAACAAATCAGTGTTTCCATCGAGGGCAGGACGATCGTCACCTGGGTATTTAGAAAAGGTGACGGGCAGAGAGAAAAAACTCACCTGCTCGACCCTTCGGATTTATTCGCCCTGGAATCCTCGCCTTTGGTTTTTCAGCTTGCACAACCTGGTGGCAAAACCACCATCAGCGAAATCCGATTGTCTGACGTTCAGCAATTTCACTACAACCCTGGCAAGGAAATTAGCTTCAAGGATACCGGGAACTCCTCGAACTATCGTACTCATGGGTGGTCACGTACAGAGTTCTGGGGGACCTCATCGATCGGCCACGAGTCAGGCGTATTTCTGAACCTGGGTAACCAGACTGCAACGAACCTGGTATTTACAATATCCGGCTACGTTTTCGAAACCTGGCCAGAACAACAGATTGAAATTGTCATCAATGGCCAGGTCGTCAAAACACTGGTCCTTTCCGACACGGCAAATCACGAGTTTGAGGTACCAATCCCACCCGCAGTGCTCAATCCGACTGGTCTGCTCGACATTGTGTTCCGCTATCGAAACGCAGTGAAGCCATCAGAGGTATCGGATTCCGGAGACTCCCGTACCCATGCGATCAATATGATCACGTTTCGCGTGGATGGCGGATAAGCAGTTATATGCTGACCGGGTCGGCTGAACTCCGCCAGTTTCTGGCGCGCCGGATAATGTATCGACCCAGGTTCTGGGCGGGTTTTTCCACGTACTGAAAACTCCACCAGGAAACGATAAAGCCTGCAGGTAACGCAACAACCAATCGAACCCAGTGATTATCAACGTACGGTGTGAGTAATTCCAGAACCGAAAAACAGATCAATCCATGGTAGAGATACAACGAATAACTGATCCGTTCAAAAAACAGCGTAATAAAATTTGATCGAATATGCTCCGAGTAAATTGCCGCGAGACAGAAAATACCATAGCAGTACATGAACGTGACCATATAAGCATTGTCCGCTGACAGATATCTCGGGTGTAGCGTACGAATCCCATAAATGGCGATCGCAAAAGAAGCAATTGTTGCGCAGAAGAAAAATCCGATACTCACTTTGTGTTGTCGCAGCAAGTACAGCAATTGTCCGGCGATCAGGAATGGCACATAAGAAATACTGACGGTGAACAGAAAAAAAGTGTTATCGAACGCCCGGCAGTAATACAGCGCGAGTCCAATGATGAGTAGTTGTAATCCCACGGCAAGTTCCGGGCGATTTTTATGGAACCAGAAAACCAGCAATGTGAGTGCATAAAATTTCATCTCAATCACCAGCGTCCATTCAACTCCGAGAACAATGTACTGCTTGTCAGGCCAAATGCCGGACAGTGTGAAGCTGAGAAGATATTCATCCCAGGCATAGAAGGGTTTGTCGTACAACAAGAACCGTCCAACAGCCGTGATCGCAACACAAACAATAAACGCGGGATATATCCGGAGTACCCGTTTGACGAGAAACGAAGCCACATTTTCTCGCTGCATCGTGTGGGTAATAATGTACCCACTGATGAGAAAAAACATCACGACACCAAACCAGCCAAAATTCTGGATTATCGCAAAAGGTGTGGTTATATTTTCCTGAATCCATTTCACCGGCTCAAGTGAGATTTTGTGATCGCGCGCATAGTTAACGATTACATGGGCATAAACCACCAACAGGCATGCAACGCCGCGCATGACGCCAATAAATTCAAGTCGCTGGGGTGAGTCGGTCGTCATCGGCAATCCTGTTCGGCCTCATGGGATTTTATTGTCACGGTTTTTTACCCACCAGCAAGTTTTCAAAAGACTGCTGTATCAACTGGAAGAAGTTTGAGGATAACCAGTAGAGCACCAACGCTGCGGGAAAAGAGTAGAAGAGAAAGAAAAACAAGCCGCCCATCCCGAAGAGTGTCAACGTGGGCGCGTCTTCATTGCCAGCCTGACGACTGGCCAGCCATGTAGACAGGATTGTCACGGCCGCCATGATGACCGGCAATAGATTCAGGTAACTGCCAAAGTATGGTAGATCCACACCCCAGTCAAAGAGTCTGTCTGACCTGGCCAGGTCTTCAATCCACAGAAAAGACTGTTCACGAAGCTCGACCGCTTCACCCAGCACGTTGAACAGTGCGACGAAGATTGGAATTTGTATGAGTAAACCGGCCATGCTCTTGAACGGCGCCAATTGGTCATAATGGTGTGATTCGTACAACGCGATAATTTTTTCACTTTGGGTTGCACCCTCATACTGTCGCTTGACCTCGGCAAGCAATGGCGCAATCTCCGCCTGTTGTCGTATGGCATTTTTCTGGTGACGCAGTGCATATCGCGTAACCGGTATGGTCACCACCCGGATGACAAGCGCGAGCGCTATGATACCGATTCCCCAGCTTCCGCAAAGTAAAACCAGATAATCCAGCAAAGCCCAAATAACAAAGCTGATGGAACGTAACCACTGCCAGAGATTGGTTAACAACAGGTCCTGCAGATTTATCTTTTCATCCGCCAGTAACTGCCTCGATTTGGAACCGGCAAGGTAGTCAAATTTCAGCACAACCTGCTCGCCGGGCCGGAGAACTAAATCTGCGATATCGGGCTGGATGTAAAGTCGATCAGGGCCGATCACATCGCCATCTGGCTGTCCTGACCCAGGGATAGCTCGCCAGTCGGCACTGAAGTCCACCAGTCGAACTGCCTCGAACTGATAGCGATTAGTCCAACCTAACCAACTGCCCGCAGTGCCCGTCAACTCTTCAGGCGCCGCATTGAATCGCTCTGCCACACCAGCGGCCGCATCCACTACAAACCCATCAAGGAAGGCGTAGAACGAGGCACCAAAACCGCCCCGGGGGTCCTGGTCAGGCCGTAATTCAGCGCCAAGATAAATACCGATCGGTGCTAATTGGACCTCGGTCCCGGCAGTGTTATGGATTCTCACCAAGGTATGAATCAATTCAGCATCACCAATTCTCTGCCCATCCTCTGACCAGGTGGCGTAAAGCAGCTCATCAGCCTTGATGCTTGTCAGGGTTGGTGAAACGGAAAATTGAGATGACTGAACACGCACATCAGCGAGACTCTGCCCCGCTGATATCATCAGCGCCATCAACCAGAATACCGACAACAAACCGTATGAAATGCGGCTGCCACCTCCACCCAGGTGACCGGGAAGCGCAGGATTAGATTGAGTAAATTGATGCTTCATTTTACTATTGCGTACTCGCCCAATTGCTCAGGACTATTTATGCATCGCAGCGTTTCACGCAGGCTTTTTGTTTCCGCGCCAAGGTTACTCTCCTCACCAGGCTGCCGTCTCGTTGGCATCACCGCGGTTGGCCTCATGTTATCGGTTCCTGCATATGGGTATATCGATCCAGGCACCGGCAGCCTGATCATCCAGAGCATCATCGGAGCAATTGCAGCTATCGGCGTCACCATGAAAATTTACTGGCACAAGATCAAGTTGTTTTTCCTGCGTCGTTCCAAAGCGGCTGATACATCAAAAAAGCCAGCGGATGAAAACAATCCCTGATCAGCGTCTCACCAGAAAATAAAGTGTCCGCTCAGAGTTTTCGATCAATACTTTCTCGCGGAGCGTAAAGTAGATCGTAAAAGCGGCTTCGAAACCTTCTTCGTGGTAGTCCGGAAACACATCTTCGCGGGTTGCCAGCAGGCGCTCAACCTGAGAGTCCGATTTCGGTACAAACTCAATAATCAACGCACGACAAATACCTGAAAAAAATCTGGCCACAGAGGACATCGGCACATTATTTGAGATAGCAATATGATGTATCAAAGCCAGCGCCATACCTACATCAACCTGCACCCTGTCGATAAATGAAGATCGCTCAATATTCGCCCAGCCCAGCCCGGGGCTTGGGTTCGTCAGATCCAGAATCAGTGGCAATATCGACTGCTCACCTGCCAGAACGCTTGCCCGATAGTTCTTGTCCACCGCGACCTCATCGATATCATGCGCCAGCACGTAATAGCCGGCGCCTGCCGCAAGCCGGCTGAATTTCCCCGTATTCGCACCAAAATCAGCCGCTATAGGATGATCGCTTTTTTCGCACTCCATCAGCATACGTGCAATCAGTTCTTCCTTATGCACCATGGCCTTGTCCGCATAATTCGTATCCGCGTAGTAGTCTCCCCATTCGGTATCGGCATGTCTCCAGTTCAATTTTTCAACCGCGGACTGGAGACTGGCAAGCAGTCCTTCGAGTCGCAGCCTGCTCATGGAAACGCGTTGCGGCTGACTCGTGCCACGGGCAGAATCCTCATATTGTTTTTGAGTTTTCGCATGTAAATGGATGTGCGCCAATAGAGAATAATTGAACCAGCTGCTGAACGGCAAAAGCGCACTGGCAAGATCAAGCGGAACGCCATCAATATACGCCCGCAAGAGATGCAAGAGTCGAAAGTCGCAGCGCGTAATCAGTGCCAGCGGTGCCAGAAAGTGTTGGCAAAACTGACGATAGGCAACCCAGGGAGTACCATCCTCATAGCGTGTGAACGACAGCGTATCGATGAAAACTGCCCGGCCCTTGTGAAACTGCACATTGTAGGCACTGGCATCTTTCAGCATCATGCCATGCCGCAGGGCCTCGAGTTGAACTTCCAATGTCAGTCTCGCCGCATCCTTCAGCTGGCTGAAACTCCATTCGTAGGGATAAGAGACATATCGAATCAACTCTGGCGCAAGCACCTTGTAGGCATGGGGGTCCGGATCCCCGCTATCCTTAAGCGGATGGTCAACTTCCAGGTGCGGCACTAACCACTGCCTGGCGATCAGGGTCTCGTACAATCCACTGGCCATTAGCTGGTCATAGTCATCCTGACTACGTTTGTTGACCTGGCGATAGAGGACGTTCTCATGCGAGAACAGAAATCCGCCCGGATCTCGAAACGAAGCAGGGAGAATTGATGGCTGCACCGATTGTATTTCTTTCAACATTTAACCTTAAGCTGACGGGCTTGACTTTGAGTTGAGCAGATTAGTGAGATACTCGATGCGCCTGCCCATCGTCGCACCGGTTACTGCGGGTGAATTGGCTTCACGGATGCTCAATCGCGCATTTTCGCCGAGCCGTTTGACCATATCGCTCCTCGTTGCGACCAGATTCATCGCCTGGACGGCTGAGGCAAGGTTTGGCTCTGCCCAGTAACAACCTGCATCGTAAGGACCGTAGCATTCCTCCAGCTCACGCAGCGTATAGTCTACGAGTATCGAGTTAAAGCAATTCATAAAATCTGTGTTGCCGGACCATCCCGTTGCAATCACGGGTCGTCCCAGTGCCATCGCTTCTGCAATGCCCAGACCAAAGCCCTCTGATCGGTGCAGCGAGACGAAACTGTCAGAAACATTCAGTAGTCCGAAGATCTCCGCTTTCTCCAGGTACCTGTCTATGACAATCACATCATCACTCTCACCAATCACTTCCTTCAGCCTGGTCGCAAACTCCGGTGTCTTGTCCAGATTCGAAACCTTCACTACCAGCTTGCAGGCAGTGTCACCAGGCATCGCTCGAAACGCTGCAATAGCGGCAAAAGGATTTTTTCTCTCGGGTACACTCAGTGCGTCAAACATCGTCAGAAAAACGACATCGTCCGCCGGTAAATCGAAATATGCCCGGTCGAAAGCGGGATCAACAAAAGGCTCAAATACACTATGTGGCATCACCAGCACCGGGATCGCAGCCTTACCGGCAATGGATTGCTGACAGAATGTCGAGGGTACCCATATCTCGTCCAGCGCCTCTATTGCCTCAAGCCACCGGTCCGGAAACTCCGGTAACTCCCAGGCCCAATATCCAATGTTGTAATGACCATCGAACTGGGCGTCGCCAATATTCGCTTTTGCATCCAGCAACTGATCGGCGTTGATGTGGAAGAGATTAATGGGGTAAACCGCGTCTGCGTAAAGTTCGCTGTCTATGGACTCGTTCATTCTCGAAACATTGCCTGCTCGAAAATCAGTCACGGCCAGGGCGACGCCCGCTTTCACCAGCCCATTGATGGAGGATCTGACGGATTGTCCAATACCACTTTCCGCACTGGTGTAACCAAACACATTGATACCCAGGTCCGGGACCTCGATTTCCTCCTCGAGGCCAGGATCAGTATCGAATGTTTCCAGAATTTCTGGCTCGCTCACCGCTACCACGGGTTCGTTGCCCGAGACCTTGTTCACTAGTTTCACATGGGTATTGTGGCGAAAATCGTCAGACAGGAAGGGTCGCACAAGGTGTCGATACCGCCAGGCCAACCGATAAACCCTGGCGTAAAAGTCTGACGTCATTGACTTCTTCAACTGCCCTGAGCTCGCAGCGTCTTCGGTCACAGCTACGGACTTACCCTGCCTGGTATAGCCTAACGCCTGCTCGACCGGCTCAATAAAACAGGCAGGGATTTTGACCTGCTCTTCTGCGGTATGAATAAACCAGTCGGCATAGCGTCGTCCGAATACGCCTCCCAGATCCGGGAACGCTTCCTGTAAATCCGGGCGGAGGGTGTAGAGTTTATAGGCCAGGCGCGTTATCGCCGGCATCGTCTTACCGTTAAGTTCAATGGGCTCATTCAGGTATCCCATAAACTCAGCAGCGCCTGCTTGCGTCCAGAAGTTCTTGGTGCAGTTTTCCCAGTCGTAGTCTTCACGAAAAACGTAACGGGCCAGATCCGGGATAGGCGTTCCATTCGGAAAGAAATTGAAGTGATAGGGGATCGAAATAACCTCCCGCATCCCATTTTCCACCAGGCATTTTGCATAATCTTCACACAGCGCCTTCACCGCAGGGCCCGCTGAAGTGCGCGTGAATCTGTTCTGGTGTTTGCTGAGATTTTCATCGTCAGCAGCGAAACCGGAAAAATGAAAAAATGTCAGTGGCCGGCCATTGACCTCATAGCCATTACTAACCTGCTTAACCACCCGGTGATTAAGATTCCAATAAGCGACGTTCCATGACTCATCACGATTAATATACACACCGTCAAACATTCCCGGGGCAAGGTCCATCCACTTCTGGTCAACGAACAGACCCCGGGGCAGGTCAACAACGCAATCAGCGTACAGTTTGGATTGCCACCAGGTCACAAATTTTTGCATCGCCGGTGTATTGCGCAGCGCAACGAAACCCAGGTTGTATGAACCACTGACCAGTATCGCCAGCTCATTCGGCGCTTTGCCATCATCCAGCAGGTTCGAGAGGTGCGGTGTTAACAGCATCTGGTGCTCATCGAGGAGCCCCACAAGTTCATTCAACGGTTGGAAGACTTTGATATCGGGATCAAAATAGATCACCTTCTCGTAGCCGCGATCAAACAGTTTCCCGATCACATAGGGTTTGATTGCAGTGTTAATCTCAAGGATGGTGTAGCGGAAGATGAACTTTTCACGTTCGGGAATTTCGAGTTCCTCAAGTTCTATCAGGCTGAAGATGTCATCCGAAAAATCCGTTTCTCCGCGTCGATCGCACAATCCGACAACCAGGTCCGCCTCCGGGTAATGAGCTTTAACACTTGCCAGTAATGTCCTGGCGTAGTGCAGGTAGTTTCGCGAAACGATGGTGAAGATACAGGTGTTACTCATTGCTTGATTCCGCCTTCTCCCCGATTTTGGACGTTTGCTCCTCTGTCAGAATTTGTTGAATCTGAATCCGGATGTCATGTAGCGATCCCGGCATCAGGAATAGCTTTCGCTCGTAGGCCGAGATCAGTTCCATAATCTGCGACTGTTGTTGATGGGCGTTGTCCAGGTCTCTGGTACCATTCCGAAGCGCCTGGGTGAGAGAATCGCTATAGGCTTCTGAAGAAGCCATATGTTCCCGAAATTCTCGATCCAGGGCACTCACCCGGACCTGCTCCTGTTCGAGGTGGTTTTTCAGCGAATCAATATATTCATCTTTTACCTCAATGCTCTCCAGCAGGCCCTTAATTTCCTGGTCTTTCAATGTGACCAATTTCTTCAATTCGTCCTGCATATGTAAACGAAGCGCCTGTAGTTCTGATTCCTTCTGCTGATAATTCACCTCAAGGTCACCGATAACGGCGTCTTTCTCTGCCAGGGTGTTCTCCATATCCAGAACATACTGATCTTTTTCTGCTATGCGGACCTGCATATCTTCCACGTACTGGTTTTTCTCAATAATTGTTTCAGCCATGGAACGATGATAGTCGCTCAGCTTCTCATTTTCGGACAACAGTTCGGTCGCGTAACGTCGTGATTCTTCAAGATCCGTGGATAGCTTCGAACCGAGCAGCGTCTTGTCCTCCCTGATGAAATCTGACAGGTCCACGCGATTTTCAACTAACATCTGTATATTGGTGCGTTGTAGATTAATCATTTCCAGAAGCGGCAACACCTGGCAAGCCAGTAACGTGACAATCTCAACGGACTGTACGTGTGACGCCCGTCCCAGATAATCGTAGACAGTATTCAACGCCAGAACTGCAGGTTGTTCCGACTTCAGGCTGGTTGTGTGGTGACGCAGGGAATCGCTTAGGAACTCCGTTAATCCCGCCTCATTCAGAGTAACGGTTCCCTCGAGTTGCAGATCATCCACGAGATCGGCTAATACTTCTGCCGGTCGCGCGAGCAACGCATCATAGGTCAGGATATAGTGCGGTTTGTTCGCCACAAACTCCAGCGCATCAAAGACATGTTGTGCCCACAAGTGTAGTGCCGTTTCAATACTCAAACCGTCCCGGGCAAAAATTGATGCTGCGACTTCCTCCGGTGACCTGAGGATCACCACAAAGCGACAGGCAGCCTTCAATTCCACACAGATTTGTTGCCACAGGGGTAACAATCGACTCATTCTCGGATCTTTGATGCAGTGCAGTCCAGCTTGATCAAAGTCCCGTTGGCATATTTCAATCAGCGTCTGTTTTGCCGCCAGGCTAGCGGGATGCTCCAGCCAGTCTGCCGGTAGCGGGGCAGTTGAGTCCCAGGCAGAATCAAATGCTGCTAACAGTGCGTCATGCACCTCAACAATCTCACTATGTTCCCAATAACCTCTGGGGTTATCAAAACTCGCCGCCATAACCGATGCGCCATGATTGGCTCCGAGGACATTGAACGCACCTGACAATGCCGAGGTACCACCGCGGTGCATACCCAGTAAAAATACCAGTGTGGATTGAGAGGATGTATTCAAAACCCTTCCATCAATGCAGTGATTCCACCGCACCAGTCAGGCAGACATCAGGCGTCAACAATATTGTAACGTTCATGGATGTTTTTTCTGGTCGATTATTATCAGCGCGACGCTTGTGACGACCCCGGTCTGGGTTTCAGTCGCTCAAGGGCGCATACGGTTGCACAAAAAAAGCAATCGCTATAATACCTTACATCGGAATCAACAGATAGGATCAGGTTACCCGCTGGCGGGCTAAAAACACGAGGATGGATGAGGGGAAACCAGCCAGCAGATTTCCCCTCACACCTTACTGCACGGTTATTTTTGAGACATTCTTGTCGATGGTGGATTTTCCAATTCCCCGGACTGCGGTGAGTTCCTCAGCGGAATAGAAATTACCGTTCTTCTCCCGATAGGCCACAATGGCTTCTGCCCGGCGCAAGCCGACCCCGACTAACACACTGGCAAGTGTTGCCGCATCGGCCTGATTGATATTGACTGTCGTGGCAGTAATGTCCGGTCTCGATACCGGCGCATCAGCAAACAAAACATTACCCCAGCCTAGAACAAACAAGGTAATGAACGAAATAAAGACATTTCTCGCTCTCATGAGCATTCTCCTTCGAAGGTTAACTTTGATAGTTGCGATAAATCGCGAAATCAAAGTACCACTCGCGGAGCACTGTAAAAGTAAGCTATGTCTCAATGAACGGGAAGTTAAAACGCCAATTGCAGGTCGTTTTTGCCGATCACTCACCCTCCAGACCAAAGATTGGTTTGATACTTGCCCAGTCCTTGCAACTGGGGCAATGCCAACGCATTTTCTTGTATTCAAAACCACAACCGTGGCATCGGTAAGCAGGTTTGTCAGCAACCAGTGCCTCGGTGAAACTTCGCAGGATAGTCAGGTTCTCACGCGCGGCCCCGGCGGTGTTGTCTATGTGCAAATCGATCAACTGGGTTAAGCCACGCAAAGTCGGATTTTCTTTGAGATGCGCTGCGACGAACCGCGCCATTGCATCGTCACCCAGTTCTTCGCGGATGTTCGCAGCGATAGCCAGCACGATTGAAATAGAAGGCGTTACCTTCAGACAGGTCATCAGGTAGTCCCTCAGTTCCTGATCAGGTGCCTGACTCCTGGTGTATGCGGCAAGCAGAACCGGTAAGGATTCAGCCACATAAACCGGTTCCTGCTGCCTGATCCTCTGGAGTACTCGAATCGCATCGTCATATCGCCCCTGGTCAAAATCTATCCTGCCGAGGATGAGCGATGCGCGTGCGTTATTGGAGGCATGACCGATGGCTTCAGTGACCGCCTCGTGCGCTGCCTCATACTGCCCAATCGCCAGGTTTTCTTCTGCGATTTCACAATAGTAGTGAGATATCGCCCGCTCATAGGGCTCCGTCTCATCGCCAATGGCAAGTCGCTCGGCAACCTCGATCGCCTGTCGCCATTCTTTTTCTGTTTCGTAAACCTCCAGTGCTATCTTAAGGCTTTCCCTTCTCACGGCCGGGCTCGCGTCTGCGAGTTTTACCGCCAGTTCTTCTGCCCGATCAAGCAGTCCCGCCAGCAGATAGTCACGGGCAAGCTCCAGCTGTACTCTTTGCGAGGTCTCCCGGTCCAGTTGTGCGCGGCGAAGAATGTTTTCATGAATCACCAGGGCTTTTTCCAACTCGCCGCGTTTGCGCAATAGTCCACCCAACGCCAGATGTGTTTCCAGCGTATCTGCATTGACCTCAAGGTCTCGGATGAAGGAACTCACAGCACGATCCGGCTCTTCGTTGAGCAGGTAATTCAGTCCCTGATAGTAACGCGCACCAGCGGCATCGGTACTTTTGACACGCTCACGCCGACCCAGCCACCAGCCAGAGCCTATGGCGATCACGATCAACAGATAGAGCAGCACGTTTTCCAATGTACACCCTGATTAACAGTAGATTATTCACTTAGTCGTCGCCAGGACGAGAAAAGTTTAATTCTGAATGGCAGGTACCGATTCAGCTTTTGTTTTGTCCAGCGCCTGTCCGACCTGTTCAACCTCCCGGGTCGCACGACGAACATTCATGCGCAGACGTGCATTTGACCAGGTATTGAACACAACACCCAGCAGAACACCAAGCACAAATGCGGTGAGCATCCACCAGGATATCGGCCATTCAGGACTCTGGTAATCCAGAAATCGGAGCGGTACCTGTTGTGAATTGTCCGAGGCTGCCAGCAATGTGACCACAAAAATAACCACCAGGACAAATCGAAATAACCACTTCCTGACCAAATTCATGACGAGAACCTCGCGTTTACCTATGCCGCACAGTATATGGTACTCAGACCTGCAAAAATCGCATCAACAATCTATAAAAAAACGGCGCCTGCTGGCGCCGTTCTTTCCAGATGGGTCAATTCACGAGGAAATCGACTCCTCGGCGACGTAATGAGATTCCAGCCCGGTCAACAGACTGAGGTTCACACGCTCCCGCAATTCCTTTCCCGGCTTGAAGTGAGGCACGTACTTTCCGGCCAGTTCCACTTTCTCACCGGTCTTGGGATTTCGTCCAAGCCGAGCAGCCCTGAAATGCAGAGAAAAACTGCCGAATCCCCGAATTTCAATGCGCTCTCCATCCGCTAATGCTTCAGCCATATGATCGAGCATCATCTTGACAGCCAGCTCAACATCTTTCGATGACAACTGAGTCTGGACTGCAGTGATTTTCTCGATCAGCTCCGACTTAGTCATAGTTCAGCTTATTCCGCCGGACCCTGGTCCATCTGTTGCTTGATCAGATCGCCAATCGTGGTTGGGTTAACTTCCGCTTCCTTCTCCCGATGTTCCTTAACAGCGAGCTCCTCATCCGCTATATCCTTGGCTTTGATCGAAACACCCAGTATACGATTCTTGCGATCGACGCTGATGATTTTCACTTCAATGTCATCACCAACGTTGATAGCATTTCTGGCGTCTTCTACGCGATCAACGCTGATCTCGGACGCTTTCAGAATGCCCTCGACTTCGTCAGCCATTTCCAGCAGCGCCTGCTTTGCGTCAACTTCCTTAACCTTTCCGGTGACTATCGCACCCCGGTCATTGACCGCAACGTAGTTGGAGAATGGATCTTCTTCCAACTGCTTGAGGCCAAGCGAAATTCGCTCGCGCTCTGCGTCAATGGACAGAATGACGGTTTCGATCTCATCGCCTTTAGTGAAGCGTCTTACCGCCTGTTCGCCAGGTTCGTTCCAGGAAATATCCGAGAGGTGAACCAGACCATCGATATTGCCATCGAGACCGATGAAAATACCAAAATCGGTAATCGATTTGATGTATCCCTTGATGTGATCATTTTTGTTATGGGTGACCGCAAACTGCTCCCAGGGATTACCTTTACACTGCTTGATACCGAGGGAAATCCGGCGACGCTCTTCGTCTATATCGAGCACCATCACTTCAACTTCATCACCTACCTGAACAACCTTGGAAGGGTGAATGTTTCGATTCGTCCAATCCATCTCAGAGACGTGAACCAGCCCTTCTACACCTTCTTCGAGCTCAGCAAAACAACCGTAATCAGTCAGATTCGTGACCCGCGCCATCGTGCGGGTGTTCTCCGGGTAACGATTAGTGATCGCCACCCATGGATCTTCACCCAGTTGCTTCAGGCCGAGGGAGACCCGATTTCGTTCTCGATCAAATTTCAATACCTTGACGTTTATTTCATCACCAACAGCGACAATCTCGCTGGGGTGCTTAATCCGCTTCCACGCCATGTCAGTGATATGCAGCAGACCGTCAACGCCGCCAAGGTCAACGAATGCACCGTAGTCAGTGAGGTTCTTGACAATACCTTTGACTTCCTGGCCTTCCTGTAAGCTTTCCAGCAGCGCTTCGCGTTCCGCACTATTCTCTTCTTCGAGCACCGAACGACGTGAAACCACGACATTGTTACGCTTTTGATCCAGCTTAATCACTTTGAATTCCAGTTCCTGGCCTTCAAGCTGTTCGTTCTCACGGAGGGGACGTACATCAACGAGCGAACCCGGTAGAAAGGCGCGAACATCGCGAATTTCTACGGTGAAGCCGCCTTTGACACGACCGCTGATAACACCTTTTATAACTTCCTGTTTGGCATACACATTTTCCAGCAACTGCCAGGATTCTGCTCGCTTGGCTTTTTCTCTGGATAATTTGGTTTCGCCGAAGCCGTCGTCAACCGCATCCATCGACACCTGGACAGAGTCGCCGATATTAACTTCAAGTTCACCACTTTCGTTCAGGAATTGGGATCTGGGGATGACACCCTCAGATTTAAGTCCGGCATGAACCGTAACCCATTCATTATCTATATCTACAACGACACCGGCGATAATAGATCCGGCATGCATGTCGATGGTCTTTAAACTTTCTTCAAATAACTCCGCAAAACTCTCGCTCATTGATTTAGTCCTGGGCAACTGCCCTCATTCAACCACTCACCAACTTGTGTGGGTCAATTAATTTGCAGGCCTGAAACGGGAGTTTTCAGCTGTTGGATCCCGTGACAGTCCCAATGGTCTTTATTCCTTTTCTTCTCCCAGCGCTTTTTGCACAATGGCGCGCACGGTCTGGAACACTTCATCGATGCCCATTGCTGTGCTGTCAATGACAAAAGCGTCCTCGGCTGGCTTGAGCGGGGCAATCTCTCGATTCATATCACGCTCATCCCGGTCCTGGATGCTCTTGAAAAGGGCGTGCAGACTAACACCAATATCCTTATCTTTCAACTGGTTATAACGCCTTTCCGCACGCGCCTGCGCACTGGCCGTGAGGTAGATTTTTACAACGGCATCGGTAAACACAACCGTGCCCATATCCCGGCCATCCGCAACCAGCCCCGGAGCCACTGCAAATGAGCGCTGGAGCTCGCCAATAGCGGCCCGCACGCGGCCCAGTGGCGCCACCCGGGAGGCATCCACACCGGCGGCATCCGTGCGGATTTCAGCACTGACATCCTCACCTTCAAGCAGGATCCGCAGCGGATTCTGCTGGTCCCCTGTGGGAATAAATTGCACGTCGAGTTCCCGGGCAAGCGTCGCCAGTGCCGTCTCATCGTCGAAGTCGACACCCCGCTTTCTCGCTGCGAGCCCAATCAGGCGATATAAAGCGCCACTGTCGAGAATGTGGAAACCAAGCTCTGTGGCCAGCATCTGGGTAATTACCCCCTTGCCTGACCCGCTCGGTCCGTCAATGGCAATGATCGGCACTGATTGCAAAGTATTTATACTCGGTTTATTGGCGACTGTTCCTATCTTCTTGTTTTTATTTGTTTTTATTCGCTTCCGTTAGCAGCCTGCAGCCGTGAAAAGTGGTCTCGAGCGAGCTTGGCGCGCTCGAAGATCGCCTGCAGTTTGTCCAGATCACCCGTGGCAATCAGTTCACGAAGCTCAAGGAGTTCAGCCTGGTACTTATCGAGCATTCTGACAACCTGGGCTCCATTTGCAGAAAATATGTCACGCCACATGACAGGATCTGACGCCGCAATTCTCGAAAAGTCCCGAAAACCGCCCGCTGCGAATTCGAATATTTCCAGACTATCTCCCTGCTGGGACAACATGTCTACGAGGGCATAGGCTAACAGATGCGGCAGGTGACTGGTTTGTGCGAACACATCATCATGGTGGCTGGCGGTCATCGTCACAACATCGGCCCCCACCCGGTTCCACAAGTCTCGCACCTGTTGCAGCGCACTCGCGGAGGTATCGTCAACAGGCGTCAGGATCACCTTGTGATTCACAAAGAGGTCCCCGCTGGCGGCCGTCACGCCATGTTTTTCCGAGCCGGCGATTGGATGACCCGGCACCAGATTGGCCGGTACACACCCGAAGGCTGACTGTGCCGCCGCAAGCACCGGCGACTTTACGCTGCCCACATCAGTGATGATGCCTGGGAATTGCACGAATTGGTCCAGCGTTGCCGGAATGGCCAGAACGGGAACGCAAATAACAGCGATATCTGCACCGGCAATACAGTCAGCCACCGAATCTGCGCTTTCATCGATCACCCCCAGGCCGAGGCCCTGTGCCAGCCCCGCTGCGCTGTTATCGAAGGCAACAATCGATCCCTTGAGCCCGCGCTGCTTTAGCGCCGCAGCCAGTGAGCCACCGATCAGGCCAAGCCCGATGATGGCAATCCTCTCGAATCCATCAGGCATCAGCGAAGTATGTCGTTGAGCGCATTGATGAATCTTTCGTTTTCGGCACGGGTACCAATGGTCACCCGGAGGTGATCAGGCATTTCATAGACACCGATGGGTCTGACGATTACCCCCCGGTGTAACAACTGATCGTATATCGGCATGGCGTCCCGGCCAAAATCGATGGTCAAAAAATTAGCTGCTGAAGGGATGAAACCGAGATCCAGTCTCTGGCATGCCTGCTCAAGCTGAGCCATTCCCTGGTTGTTCGATTCGACTGATCTTTGCACATGTTCCGGATCATCGAGTGCCGCCAGCGCTGCCACCATCGAAAGGCTATTCACATTGAAAGGTTGTCGAACCCGATTCATCAGATCTGCAACATCGGGATGACTGACCGCGTAACCAATCCTGAGGGCCGCCAGGCCATAGGCTTTGGAAAAAGTTCGGGTGACAACCAGATTAGGGTAGCGCCGGCCAAGTTCCACGCCATCCGGGTAATCAGCGTCGCTGGCGAACTCGAAATACGCCTCATCAAGGACAACCAGGACATCATCGCGCAACGCATCCAAAAATTGTTCCAGCGCCGGGCGACTCACCCAGGTGCCGGTTGGATTGTTGGGGTTGGCGATAAAAATAATTCTCGTCTGCGGGGTTACCGCCGCCAGGGTTGCAGCCAGGTCCTGACCGAAATCCTGCGTCGGTACTACAATCAGCCTCGCTCCCGCCGCTCGCGTCGCCAGGGTGTAAACGATAAAAGCGTGTTGCGAGACAATCGCTTCCGATTTGGCATCCAGATACACCCGGGACAATAGTTCAAGCACATCATTGGAGCCATTGCCGATGGTCAACTGATTCGTCGCGACACCAAGTCTCTGCCCAAGTTTTTGCTTCAGCAAAAACGCGCTGCCATCGGGATACCGGGCAATTTCAGGTAATGCGGCCACAAGTTGATCATGCACCAACGGACTTGGTCCCAATGGGTTTTCGTTACTGGCGAGCTTAACGACATCGGTCAATCCGAGTTCGCGCTCCAGTTCCTCAACAGGCTTGCCCGGCTGATAGGGCTGCAACTCCTTTATACCGGTCGAGGCGAACTTGTAAAAATCCATCATCTCAATTCTGTACTCCTAACCACCCAGCGCCCTTGGATAACTGCCGAGCATCTTTACTTCGAGTGCATCCTTGTCAATTTCACCGAGTACTTTCTGAATTTCAGCATCATCCTGATGACCCTCAAAATCGATAAAAAAAACATAAGACCACATGCCTGTTTTCGAAGGTCTCGTTTCAATCGAGGTCAGCGAGACGCCATGCCGATGGAATGGCTCCAGCAATTTGTAGAGTGCACCCGGTTGATTGTGTGTGGAGACCATAATGGATGTTTTGTCGTTACCGCTCGCGCCAATATTATCGCGGCCAACTACGATAAAACGTGTAGTGTTATCAGACTGATCCTCTATCTTTTTTGAGAGAATTTTCAGTCCATAGAGTTCCGCCGCAATCTCCCCGGCGATCGCCGCCGCATCCTTCTCATCGAGCACCCTGCGTGCGGCTTCCGCATTGCTGGTCATCGGGATTTTCGGAATATCCGGATAATGGCTCTCGAGCCAGCGTCGACACTGACCCAGGGTCTGCTGGTGCGCATAAATTCGGGTGATAGCTGCCTGTTCCACTTCCTCGGATACCATGAGATGGTGATGGACGCGCAGTTCAACCTCACCGCAAATATGCAGAGAAGAACTCAGAAAGTTGTCCAGCGTATGGCTTATCACACCCTCGGTTGAATTCTCAACAGGGACAACACCATAATGACAATTCTCCGCTGATACCTCGCGAAATACGTCATCGACTGTGACCATTGGTTGACCGAGGACCGAGTCTCCAAACTGTTTCAGCGTGGCCATCTGCGTAAAAGTGCCTTCCGGTCCAAGAAACGCAACCTTCAAGGGTTCTTCCAGAGCCAGACACGCCGACATGACCTGGCGATACACCTGGGTAATTTTCTCACTGGACAGCGGACCTTCATTCAGATCGGCCATCCGCCGAAGTACCTGGGCTTCTCGTTCCGGTCGGTAGTAGACCGGGGCCGCGCCCGGGGACTGCCGCTCCTTGACATCGGCAACCTCTAGCGCACATTTCGCCCGCTCGTTCAGACGTACCAGTATCTCCTCATCGAGACTGTCAATGCGACTTCGAAGCGCCGCCAATTGATTATCCCGGGACTCATCCGTCATGGAATTTCCGGTACTTCGCCATCACTGGCCTCATCAATGCCCTCATCAATGATGCTGCCAACTTCGGGTTCCTGCACTGGTGCCAGGCCAACCAGATGTTCATCGTCACTCAGGTTGATGAGACGAACGCCCTGGGTATTACGACCCTGGACCGATACCTCATCGGTGCGGGTGCGAACCAGGGTACCCTGATCGCTGATCAGCAATACCTCGTCCCCGGGGAAAATCTGTACAGCACCAACCATATCCCCGTTTCGTTCTGAAAGTTTCATGCCGATCACACCCTGACCACCCCGACCAATGACAGAATAATGTGCAATGAGACTTCGCTTGCCGTAACCGTTGCGACTGGCGACTAGTAACTGTCCGTCTGGTTCTGGAATGATGAGTGAAATCAGGGATTGCCCTGTTTTAAGTTTGATCCCACGAACTCCTCGCGCAGTCCGCCCCATCGCACGTACGTCAGACTCCTTGAATCGAATTACCTTGCCGCCACTGCCAAACAACATGACGTCCTTTGTGCCATCAGTGATCGCCACACCAACCAGGGTATTACCCTCTTCAAGTTCAATTGCAATAAGACCAGTGCTTCGTTGTCGGGAAAAATCCATTAGCGGCGTTTTCTTGACCGTTCCGTTTGAGGTTGCCATAAAAATGAACTGATCTTCTGTGTACTCCTGCACAGGCAACATGGCGGTAATGCGTTCATCCTCCTCCAGTGGCAGGATATTAACGACCGGTCGACCGCGCGCGGTCCGGCTGGAGGGCGGGATCTGAAACACACGTAACCAGAATACTTTGCCGCGATTGGTAAAGCACAGGATGGTGTCGTGGGTACTGGCAACAAGCAACCGCTCGATGTAATCCTCATCCTTGACATTGCCTGCGGATTTTCCGCGACCACCACGGCGTTGCGCCTCGTAAGCGTCCAGCGGCTGAGACTTCGCATAACCACTGTTTGAAAGTGTAACCACCATATCCTGCTCGGTTATCAGGTCTTCCATGGTGAGGTCTTCCAGGGACTCGATGATCTCGGTACGACGATCGTCGCCGTATTCATCTCTTATCACTATCAGCTCATCCCGAATGATCTGTCTCATGCGCTCAGGATCCCGCAGAATTTCCAGTAACTCGGAGATGGTATCGATCACTTCCTTATATTCGTCCAGCAATTTGTCCTGTTCAAGACCTGTGAGTCTGTTGAGTCGCATTTCAAGAATGGCCTGGGCCTGGTCAGGCGATAGAAAATAATTACCGTCGTCCTTCATGCCATATTGAACTTCAAGATCCTCAGGACGGGCAGCCTGCGTTCCAGCCCGCTCGAGCATCTGACTGACATTTTCCGAACGCCACGCCTGACTAACCAGTTTTTCCCGGGCTTCCTGTGCGTTGCTTGAGGTTTTGATCAGTTCGATAACGGGATCGATATTGGACAACGCAACAGCGAGACCTTCCAGTATATGCCCACGCGCTCTTGCCCGACGCAACAGGAATACTGTCCGGCGAGTAACAACCTCGCGCCGGTGCTGTACGAAGCATGCAAGCACCTGCTTGAGGTTCAACACTTTCGGCTCGTTGTCCACCAGAGCAACCATGTTGATACCGAAGACACTCTGCAACTGGGTCTGGGCGTACAGATTATTAAGCACCACTTCACCGACTTCACCACGACGCAACTCAATGACGATACGGGTATCCGTTGCGGACTCATCTCGGAGTTCCGTAATCCCCTCAATTTTCTTGTCACGAACAAGTTCGGCAATTTTTTCGATCAGGCGCGCCCGATTAACCTGATAGGGGATTTCCTTGATGATGATGGTTTGTTTATTCGTTTTCTCATCTTCGATTATCTCGCAGCGCGCTCTGATTTTGATTCTGCCGCGCCCGGTACGATAAGCCTGCACAATACCGCCACGGCCATTGATGATCGCAGCCGTTGGAAAGTCTGGCCCTTTCACAAACTCCATCAGACCGTCAACGTCAATGTCCGGGTCATCAATCAGCGCCAGGCACGCCTCAACGACTTCCGTCAGATTATGGGGCGGGATATTTGTCGCCATCCCCACGGCGATCCCGCTTGAGCCATTAACCAGCAAATTGGGGACCCTGGCTGGTAAAACCAGCGGCATCTGGAGCGTACCGTCGTAGTTCTCCACGAAATCCACGGTTTCCTTATCCAGATCAGCCAGCAGTTCATGGGCAATTTTTTTCATCCGGATTTCGGTGTACCGCATCGCCGCGGCACCATCGCCATCCAGGGACCCGAAGTTACCCTGACCATCCACCAGCGGGTAACGCATGCTGAAATCCTGGGCCATACGCACAATCGTGTCATAGGCCGCGGTATCGCCATGGGGGTGATACTTACCAATGACGTCACCGACGATACGGGCCGATTTCATGTACGGCCGGTTATAGGCATTGTTCAGATCACTCATTGCGAACAGTACCCGGCGATGCACTGGCTTTAACCCATCGCGAACATCAGGCAATGCCCGACCGACGATGACACTCATCGCGTAGTCCAGATAGGACCGACGCAACTCGTCCTCAATATTGACGTTTAATATCTCGTTGTCGAAGTCAGACATGAATTGCTACAGTTCCAAAAATTACGTTTACACAACCGCTGCTTACAAAAAAAGCACCGGGTACATCGAAAATCGGTACCCGGCGCTCATTGATCGACAGCTGTGTTTTGGAGGTCGATTCCTTCGTGAATGCACGACCCCGGACAAGTGCCAAATTATAGCACGGCAACACCTTTGCGCACACCGGAGATAGCCGCAAATCACTGCTCGACGGGATTCACCGGAGGGTTATATCTTGTTGTTATTATTGACTTTTTCGCCAAGGCCAAAATCGAGGCCCGGAGCAAGCAAGGGAGAACAGAGACAGGCCGGGATTCGCGGGTATAATGCCTCAGTTTTAAGCCGGACAGGGGAGCGTTTTGAAAGTCGAAAGCAATGTTGATGATAGCGAAATTGCCAAATTCGAAGCCATGGCGCGTAACTGGTGGGATCTTAACAGTGAATTCAAACCACTCCATGATATCAATCCACTTCGTCTCGCTTACATCACTGACAGGGTAGCGCTGGCCGGAAAACGCGTTCTGGATGTTGGTTGTGGCGGCGGCATTCTCACCGAATCAATGGCAGGTCTGGGTGCGCTGGTGACCGGCATCGACATGGGGGAAGCCCCCTTGAAAGTAGCCCGACTACACCAGTTGGAAGGGAATCTCGACATTGATTACCAAAAAATAACCGTAGAGCAACTGGCTGATTCCGATGCGCCGAGGTTCGATGTCATCACATGTCTTGAGATGCTGGAACATGTGCCCAGCCCTGACTCCGTCGTTAAGGCCTGCAGCAGACTGTTAAATCCTGGCGGCCATCTGTTCCTGTCAACTATTAATCGCAATCCCAAGTCATATCTGTTTGCCGTGATTGGCGCAGAGTACATTCTCGGCCTGCTGCCCCGGGGCACACACGACTACGAAAAATTCATCAAGCCAGCAGAAATCAGTCGTTGGCTGCGTAACGCCGATATCGATCTGAGGGATATTACCGGAATGACCTTTAATCCAGTCAACCACACCTACAAACTGTCAACCGATGTGGACGTCAATTATCTGGTTCATGCCACCATTCGGGACGCTGATGAATTACACGGCCAGCCCTGATCTTCTAAGCGACAGGATAATACTTGTCACTGGCGCGGGAAGCGGAATCGGTCGACAGGCAGCCCTGAGCTATGCTGCCCATGGCGCCACCGTACTATTGTTAGGCCGTACGGTCACGAACCTTGAGCGCTGCTACGATGAAATTATCAAAGCAAACTGCCCGGAACCCGCGATCATCCCACTCGATCTGACAGATCTCACCCATCCCGGATCAGAGTCGCTCGTTGGCCTCAAAGCCTCCATCACCGAGAAGTATGGCCGGCTTGATGGTCTGTTACACAACGCCGCGATACTCGGAGAACGCGTACCCTTCGAACATTACAACCTTGCGCAATGGGCAGGTGTGATGCAGGTAAATTTTAACGCTGCAGTCATTCTCACCCAGGCACTGCTCGGATTGTTGAAGAAATCGGATGCTGCCTCGCTGATCTTTACATCCTCCGGCGTGGGCGCCACACCTCGCGCATACTGGGGTGCGTACAGTGTTTCTAAATACGCGCTCGAAGGTTTCGCCAAACTTCTCAGCGATGAGCTGACTACCACGTCGAGCGTTCGGGTCAATATCCTGAATCCAGGAGCAACCAGAACAGCCATGCGTGCCGCGGCATTTCCTGCCGAAAATCCGCTGAGCCTGAAATCCGCAGAACAGTTAATGAGCCTGTATTTATACTTGATGGGGGATGACAGCAAATCGGAGCACGGGAAGACCTTTAACGCCACGGCCGTTTGAGTCAGCTTACTTTCGGTCACCTGACGTGGAATTGACGCCCTTGCGCTGGTTGCCTCCGGCCATCCGGTAAAGTTCACCGCGCTCTTTGGAATCAAGTTCACGAAATCTACCTGCCTTGACTGCCGATGGAATAAAAAAACTGCCAAAGCGCACTCTTTTCAGTCGGCTGACCGTCAGTCCCTGGGATTCCCACAAGCGGCGCACCTCACGGTTTCGCCCTTCCATCAGCACAACGTAGTACCAGTGGTTCGCGCTGCCCTCATCACGCCCTCGACGAATATCACTAAAGCTCGCGAGCCCGTCCTCAAGCATGACGCCTTCACGCATATTCAGAAGGTGTTCAGGTTTAACATCGCCCAGTACGCGTACCGCATACTCTCGTTCGATCTTATAGGAAGGATGCATCAACTGATTGGCAAGGGCTCCATCAGTGGTGAAAAGCAGCAGACCCGTGGTATTAAAATCAAGGCGACCAACCGCAATCCAGCGCTGGCCCTTTAATCGCGGCAGTTTCGAAAAAACCGAAGGGCGCTTTTCCGGATCATCCCTGGAACAGATTTCCCCGGCGGGTTTGTTGTACAGCAGTACTCTCTGGCGCAGTGGTTTGTGACCCACGAGTTTTCCGTCAACCGCAATTTTGTCATCCTCGGTTACCCGGTCACCAATCGTCGCAATTTTGCCGTTTACTTTTACCCGACCACTCTCGATCCACTTCTCCATCGTACGACGGCTGCCGAGGCCGTGCCCGGCAAGTACTTTTTGTAACTTATTGGATTCGACTGGTCTCGCCGATGGGTCGTGCCTAGCGATGTTGATCAGTCGAACTTTCGTCCGAATCCTCCTGGCCGGTGGCATTATCGCCCCCCGTTTCAGGCTCATCCTCCTCAGCAAAAGCGGCGTTGAGGATATCCCCTGGCACACTGCTCATCATCGCGCGCAAATCAGCTTTGGCAGTGTCTTCGAGTGGTTCAGGACTGGCCTGCTCGTCGGTTTTTTCAGCGCCTGGGATATCATCATCGAGATCATCCAGATCTGCTTCTTCCTGGTCGTCGGCCGCGAACAGGGTCCGAATATTATCCTGGATAGCATTTACCTGATCTGTTACCAGATTAAGATCCGAATCGTCGAACGGGTCATCATCCCCCATCCCGGGATCCGGAAGCTCCAGTGAACGCACTGAAATGATTTCATCTTCCAGATCCAGCTCTTCGTTGGGTTGGTGCAGGTCCTTGATGTCAGACAAGGTTGGCAATTCATCCAGGCTGCTCAGATTAAAGTAGTCGAGGAACGTTCTGGTCGTTGCATAGATAGCCGGTCGACCGGGCACATCTCGATGCCCGACGACACGAACCCATTCTCGTTCAAGCAGTGAGCGCATGATATTAGTAGACACCGCAACACCACGAACCTCTTCGATATCTCCCCGGGTTATGGGTTGCTTGTAGGCGATCAGGGCCAGGGTTTCCAACAAGGCACGCGAGTACCTTGGCGGGCGTTCCTCCCAGAGACGCGAGACCCATTGGCCATATTCCTGACGCACCTGAAACCGATAGCCACTGGCGACCATTTTCAATTCAAAGCCTCGCTCAGAACAGCCTTCCTCAATCTCAGCCAGGACTTCTTTGACTTCTGCGCGCGAAGGCTGATCCGTTTCGAACAACGATATCATCTGGTCAATACTCAAAGGCTGGTCAGCGGCCAGAATCGCCCCTTCAAGGATTTGTTTAAGCGCCGGAATCTCACTCATCTCCGTCATTACACCTCATCAACATATTCAATGGATTCTTCACTCGCCCCGCGTGCCTTCACATGGATCGGCGCAAACGGTTCTGTCTGCACGATCTCAACCAGGGATTCCTTAATCAGCTCCATCATCGCGATGAACGTCACGATTAATCCTGTCCTGCCTTCCTCTGCATCAAACAACGAAACAAACGAGACAAACTGATCGCCCGCCCTGGAGACACGATCAAGAATCTGCGACATCCGCTCCCTGGTCGAAAGCAGTTCAAGTGCCACATGATGGCTCGTATAGTTCTCCGATCGTCTGAGCACACTGCTGAGTACTACCAGCATCTCCTGCAATTGCACCTCAGGCAGTGGTTTGACCTTATCCATCACTGGCGCATCAGCGGCGGCGACCCAGTAATCGCGATTCATCCGGGGTAGTTCGTCAACATCTATCGCCGCGGTTTTAAATCGTTCGTATTCCTGCAAACGGCGGATCAGCTCTGCCCGTGGATCGTCTTCAGGCACTTCATCTTCATTTTGCCGGGGCAGCAACATCCTCGACTTGATCTCTGCAAGCACTGCCGCCATGACGAGGTATTCCGCAGCCAGCTCAAACTGCATTTCCGTCATCAGATCAATGTACTCCATGTACTGGCGGGTAATCTCAGCAACCTTGATCTCAAGAATATCCAGATTTTGCCGCCTGATCAGATAAAGCAGCAGATCGAGTGGACCCTCAAATGCCTCAAGAATGACTTCCAGGGCATCCGGCGGGATATACAAATCCAGGGGAAGCTGGGTCATCGGCTTCCCTTCGATCATGGCAAACGGCATCTCCCCCTGCTTCGATGGTGTGCTCGCTGTTATCGTCTCTTCTATCGGCTCTTCCATCATCCGTTACCTGTAATCGAGTCCCATGGCTGATCGAACCTCTTCCAGTGTCGCCCGTGCATTGGTGCGCGCCTTCTCGCACCCTTCCGCAACAATGGTTTTAACGAGATCCGGATTCTCCTCGTACTGAATTGCTCGCTCACGCATGGGTTGCTGCTCTTCCAGTACTTTCTCAATCAGCGGTTTTTTACAATCAATACAACCAATACCGGCTGAGGTACACCCTTGACGAACCCAGGCCTTGGTTTCCTCGTCAGAATAAATTTTGTGCAATGTAAATACCGGGCACTTGTCCGGGTCCCCGGGATCGGTTCGCTTAACCCGGGCAGGATCTGTGGTCATGGTTTTGATCTTCTTCTCAACCGAATCAGGCTCTTCCCGAAGGGAAATGGTGTTGCCATAAGTCTTCGACATCTTCTGCCCATCGAGTCCTGGCATGATCGACACTTCAGTCAACAGTGCTTTGGGCTCCGGCAGGATCACCTTGCCACCGCCTTCGAGATATCCAAACAAGCGGTCCCGATCCCCGAGCGAAACATTCTGCTGCTCAGAAATGATCGCCTGGGCTTTTTCCAGAGCCTCACGATTTCCATTTTCCAGAAAGTCTCTGCGCAGGTCCCGGTACATTTTAGCGTTCTTGCGACCCAGCTTTTTTATAGCGTCCTCGGCGAGTTCTGCAAAGCCAGGATCCTTGCCATAAATGTGATTAAAGCGCCGGGCAATTTCACGGGTCATCTCAACATGCGGAACCTGGTCCGCACCCACGGGGACGTTGCCGGCCTGGTGAATCAGGATATCCGCACCTTGCAACACCGGGTACCCCAGAAATCCGTAAGTCGCCAGATCACGATCATTGGATTTGGCCATCAGATCCTTGTAAGTGGGGACCCGCTCAACCCAGCTAAGCGGCGTAATCATGGACAACAACAGATGTAATTCAGCATGTTCCGGCACCCGCGACTGAATGAACAAAGTCGCCGAGCCTGGATTAACCCCGGCCGCCAGCCAGTCGATAACCATCTGCCAGACGTTTTCTTCAATAACCTGTGGATCTTCGTAATGTGTGGTCAGGGCATGCCAGTCAGCGACAAAAAACATGCAGTCATATTCGTGCTGCAAGCGCACCCAGTTTTTCAATACGCCATGGTAATGACCGAGGTGCAGACGTCCTGTCGGGCGCATACCTGACAGTACACGTTTTTGTGCTTCAATAAGGCTCAATGGAATACCTGCTCATTGTTCCGCCCAGCCACCACAAGGTCGCTGGAGCGTTGTTGAATCCTAAGCCTTTCTAGGGCGGATTGACGGTCGAGGATACCGCGACGCACAGAATCGCCGGGGCAATACTTTTGACGGGATTTGGACAAGACCTGGCCACGATGGTTTTCCCGGCAATTATACTCATCAACGCCGCGGATGTCGCCTGCGCTTGAGGAATTACGCCGCGAACAAATCCGCATCCCCGCGGCCAGAACGCATCACTACCGGCACATCGGTTTCCAGGTTGATCACTGTCGTCGGTTCCAGACCACAAAATCCACCATCGATCACCAGATCCAGTTGCTGTTCAAGCCGATCACGAATCTCTTCCGGGTCGGTCATGGGGTAATCATCTCCAGGCATGATCAACGTCGCGCTCATCAGGGGTTCGCCCAGACTACCAAGCAGCGCCGCACAAATAGCGTTATCCGGGACTCGTAGTCCAATCGTCTTCCTTTTGGGGTGAACCAGGCGTCTCGGCACCTCCCGGGTAGCAGGCAGGATGAACGTAAAAGGACCCGGAGTTGCCGCCCTGATCAATCGATACGCACTGTTATTAACTTTTGCATAGGTACCAAGATCAGCCAGGTCCCGACAAACCAGTGTGAAGTTATGGTGCTTGTCCAGGCGACGGATCTGCCGAATGCGCTCGAGGGCACGTTTATCACCGATGTGACAGCCCAGCGCATAAGCGGAATCGGTGGGATAGGCGATCACTCCACCGCTGTTAACAATCTCTGCCGCCTGGTGGATAAGGCGCATCTGCGGGTCATCTGGATGAATTCTGAAGAACTGGCTCATAGTGATGCCGGGTTCAAAAAAGCGCCTATTCTAACTCAAGTCGCCAGGGCGAAACGCTAATAATCACCCGTAAAATGCATTATCATCAGCGCTCGCGTCCAGAATCAGCCAAGTATGAAGCAATTTATCGAATTTATTCCGGTGGCACTCTTTGTCGTGGTCTATTTCTCAACCCGCGATATCTATCTCAGTACCGGTGTCCTGATGGTGGGCGTGTGTGTCCAGGTCGCCTATGAGTACCTGAAAGTCGGTAAGGTGGACAAGAAGACAAAAGTTATTTTCTGGGTAGCAATGCTTTTCGGTGGAGCAACACTGATATTTCGCAACGAGGAATTTATCCAGTGGAAACCAACAATCGTTAACTGGCTGTTTGCAGTGACGCTGCTTGGCAGCCAGATCCTCGGACGGGAAAATCTTCTCAAAAAAATGCTGGGCGAGCAGCTCGCCCTGCCAGATATGGTCTGGCGCAATCTGACCCTGGGCTGGTCCCTGGGCTTTTTCATCGCCGGTGCGCTGAATCTTGTTGTGGCTTACAGTTTCAGCCTGGACTTCTGGGTAACCTATAAATTAGTAGGCGGATTCGTGATTACTCTGATCTACATGGCGATTACTTTCCTGTACCTGATCAAGGGTGGCTTTGTCGATGAAGCACCGGCTGAAGAACCTGCCGCAAAAACGGACTGAACGGAAAGCTATCGAACATGTTGTACGCAATTATCAGTACCGATATAGACAATTCCAGCGAACGCCGATCAGCCGCACGTCCTGCCCATCTTGACCGACTGCAATCGCTGAAAGACCAGGCACGACTGATCCTGGCAGGACCGCATCCTGCGGTCGATAATGAAGATCCTGGAGGTGCAGGTTTCACAGGCAGCCTTGTGGTCGCGGAATTCGATTCACTGAAGGCAGCACAGCGCTGGGCTGATGATGACCCTTATGTGGCTGCAGGGGTTTATGCCAACGTTCAGGTCAAACCGTTCAAAAAGGTGCTCCCCTGAAAAAGTGGACTGACCACCTCGCTCCCGGCGCTCTTTCACCCGTCCTTTATGCCCTGGGCGTTGCACTTATTTGGAGTCTACAAACGGCGGCGTCTGCTGCTTCAGATACCACTGTGTATATCCGCGACACAATCTATGTGCCATTGCGCGGGGGAGAATCCACTGAATACCGTATCCTGCATCGCGGCGTGCGATCTGGTAGCGCGCTGACATTGATTTCCAGCAATGAAGAGAGTGGCTACAGCCATGTGCGCATGGAGTCCGGCCTGGAAGGCTGGGTACAGACCCAGTACCTGACTAATACCCCTATCGCACAGGACCTGCTGGATGGCATGCGCAACGAACTCGAAAACCTGTCGGTCGTGCATGAACAAAACCTGCTCAGGCTCGCTCAGCTCCAGACTGAAAACGAGAACCTCGAGGGCGTTAATCAGGATCATGAAGCCACAACCGCAGCGCTGACTAACGAGCTGTCCGAGATTAAAGCGCTGGCAGCGGACGTAATCGGTCTGAATGAACGCAACGGGCACCTGGTCAACGAACAGACGGCCTTAATGGCAGAAATTGAATCACTTTCCGTCGCAAATGAAGCACTCCAAAACACATCTGATCAGCAATGGTTTTTACGTGGTGGTGGGGTCGTGCTGATTGGCCTGTTGTTCGGATTCTGGATCGCAAGGCGAATCTATCATCGGCGCAATAACAGTGGCTGGGCCTGAATGTCCATTCGAACACGCCTGAGCGTCAATCTTAATAAAATAGCCCTGATCCGAAATTCACGGGACACAACAATCCCGAGTGTGATCGAAGCCGCCATCATCTGCATTGGCAACGGAGCTGACGGCATCACGGTACATCCGCGCCCGGACATGCGCCACATACGCCCCGACGATGTGATGGAACTCAGTTTCTTGCTGGCAAAACCAGCCTATCGGCACATCGAATTCAATATCGAGGGCAATCCCTTCGCTGGCCCCGAGGCGAACGGTTTTCCGGGATTCATGACCCTGGTTGAAGCAACGGCACCACGACAATGTACGCTGGTCCCCGATGACCCCAACCAGCTCACGTCGGATCATGGTTGGGATTTGCGCGCGGAATCGAACCGCCTGAAACCCATTGTCGAACAACTGCACAGTCAGGATATTCGGGTCAGTCTTTTTATGGATCCAATTCCGGAGCAACTAAAACTCGCAGCTCACCTCGGCGTGGACAGGATCGAATTCTACACCGGACCTTACGCAGACCAGTTCGACACCGCCGGGGCAGCCTCGGTACTCAAAACATTTACTGAAGCCGGACACTATGCCAGTGAACTGGGCCTGGGTATCAATGCAGGTCACGACCTGAACCAGAGCAACCTCGCGGATTTCTGTACCGGGGTTGAGCATGTCGCGGAAGTTTCCATTGGTCATGCACTCATTGCCGACGCCCTGAATGCCGGTTTGGCAACAACCGTGCGAGCCTATCGGCAGATTCTGGAGGACGTCGCAGCAACGCATAGCTGAGCCGCTAAGCCCAGGCATGCAGAGTCCAATAACGGCTTGAGTTGTGCAGGGACGACGCGAATGAGTATCATTGCCCGGAGCCTCCCCTCGAGCGGTTCATTACCTCACCATCGTTTTAACATTTCCAGCAGGGTCAAACATGCTTAAGCACATCATCATTTCCATCGTTATTGGTCTCATTACCTACATCGCACTGGGGCTCATCGACAGTTCCCTTCAATTACCGGATTCCGGACCGGCCATCGCCCGGCTGGTCATACTGATTGTGGCTATTTTCGTCACCACGCAACTTAATCGTACCCATACACCTTCCGAGCCAGGCAACGTTGAAGCGGGTACCGTAAAATGGTTCAACGTCAAAAAAGGTTATGGTTTTATCACCCGCGATCAGGGTGATGATGTGTTTGTTCATTATCGCAATATTGAGGGAGAGGGCAGACGCTCCATCGCGGAAGGGCAACGCGTCTCCTTTACGGTGATTCCCGGTGACAAAGGTCTGCAAGCCGATCAGGTCAATGCCATCCAGACCTGATCCAGCCCCGTGCCTGAAATACTCTTCATAGGAACGCTGGAACGTGTCAATGATCTTGAAATTGATGAAAATCCCGCGGACGTATTCCCCTGCATGAGCAACCAGGGTATTCACATCGACGCCAGGGCGCAGCTGTATACGCTGGTAACAAACCTTTTTCTTGCGGATGCGTTGGAATATGAACCACTGGTCCGGCAACTTTCAGAGGAAGGCCCCAACATCTATCAACTGGATGACAAAGTTCGGCACAGCCTTGGCGTAAAAAATGAGCAGGATATCGAGGAACTGGCGGAATTGTGGCTGGAGTTTGAGGATGTTGAGGCATTGGAAAAGGACAAGGACGATCTCATTGAATTCCTATACCAGTTCGTGCATTTTTGCCAGACGGCAGGCCAGGATGAAGAACTCGGTATCTACATTTATGCCGATGGCTAACAAATATGCCGATAGCTAACAAAAAAAGTGCCATGAACAGCAGGCTTGTCTATTCAACTGATGGCGGAAAAAACTGTCCAACCTGCAGAAAGGTACTCACAAAATGTGTTTGCCCGCAGAAGCTTCCGCAATCGGATGGCATTGTCCGCCTGCTGCGGCAGGTCAAGGGTCGGAACGGCAAACCTGTAGTAGTAATTTCAGGGCTGCCGCTTCCAGGCGCCGGGCTTAAGGTAGTGGCGAAGCAACTCAAATCGAAGTGCGGGGTCGGAGGATCTGTGGTCAACTCGGAAATTATCATTCAGGGCGACAAGCGGGAAATCCTTAAACAGGAACTTGAATCCATGGGCTATACGGTGAAATTAAGTGGCGGATAACGGCGTGCTCGTCGATATCGCACAACTCCAGCAACTGCTTTCCACAGGTGGCTGTCTGATTTTCGACTGCCGGTTTTCGCTGGCCGATGACCAGTACGGCCAGACAGCCTATCAGCAGGGACACATCCCAACTGCGCAACACGCAGATCTTAACCAACAGTTGAGCGGTTTGATCATCCCGGGTGAAACCGGACGACACCCGCTTCCCGCACGCGACGTGTTCGCCGCACAGGTGTGTCGTTGGGGGATCGACAACACATCGCGGATTATCGCCTATGACGATAATCTGGGTGTGTACGCGGCGCGATTCTGGTGGATGTTACGCTGGCTGGGTCACGAGAATGTCCAGGTATTGGACGGTGGCTGGGATGCATGGCTGGCGGCAGGAGGCTCCCTCGATACCACCGAAGCCGTGGTGGAACCCTCGGTGTTCACCCCCAAAAATCCATTGACGAGAATCAGGCAGGCGAATGAACTCCTGCAAAATCCAGGCGATTTAACCGATGCCAGAGAGCCGGCACGATTCCGGGGTGAAATCGAACCCCTGGATGCCATTGCAGGCCATATTCCGGGTGCTGTGTGTATGCCGTTTACGGAGAACCTGGTGGACGGCAGGTTCAAGTCCCGTCAGGCACTGGGGACACAGTTTGAAGCCCGGAGTTTGAACCATGACAGTGACGTCACCTGTTACTGCGGGTCAGGCGTTACCGCGGCGCACAATATCCTGGCTCTGGTATTTGCGGGATTCAGTGAACCGGCGCTCTACCCAGGTTCATGGAGTGAATGGATCACCGATCCATCGAGGCCTATTGCCACCGGTGACTAATTATCTGCTTGCTCAGGCGGAGATTGAATGGCGGCAGGGTGAACCCTACTCAAACCGGCATCAGGACATCTACTGGAGCCGTGGTGCCTCTGAAAACAGCTTGTCCACCTCCACCAGCCGCCTGTCCACAAGCCGCCTATCCACCAGCCGCCTATCCACCAGCCGCGGCGCTGCCATCGATGAGAAACTGCACGTATTTGCGCACCAGCATTCACTTGAGCAGCGCGGCCGGGTGGCGGACCACTTCACCATTGTCGAAACAGGATTTGGCTTCGGCATCAACTTCCTGCTGACCGCAAATCAGTGGCTGGAAATGGGGCACAGGGGCCGCCTGCATTACGTCGCGATTGAGAACAATCCGGTTAAACCGGAGGACCTCATCCGTCAACTGGAATCGATGAACCTGAAGTTCAGCGATTGGTTAATCGCCCACTATCCCCTGCCGTTTCGAACCCGGTTTACTTTCTGGTTGCAGGACACCATCCGGCTGAGCCTTGTCTTCGAAGACGCAAGCAGCGCTCTGGTCAATCTCACCGGGAACATCGACGCCTGGTTCCTGGACGGGTTTAAACCATCCTCGAACAGCGATCTGTGGAATTCGAAACTGTATCGCCAGATGATGCGCTTGAGCAAACCAGGGGCTACCTTAAGTACCTACACGGTTTCAGGCGCGGTTCGACGCGAACTGGGCTACGCGGGATTCAAACTTGAAAAGGTTGCCGGATTCGGTAATAAGGCAGAAATCCTGATCGGCAGCAAACCGGGAGCCTGGGTACCGTCAATGGATGCGAAACCCCGGGTCGCTATTATTGGTGCCGGAATCGCCGGAATCAGCTGCCATCGAGCGCTGCAGCGACGCGGCATCGAGGCCAGGCTAATCGGGTCGGCAGAGGTACCTGCCAGTTCTGCAATCCCTGCCCTGGCAATTTACCCTCAACTGGGATTACGCCCAGAGTCACGCCACCAGTTCTCGATCGCCGCTAATGCTTATGTTCAGCATGACAATCCGCAATTCACTGCCCTGCCAGTTGAATGGCGAGGTACGGGTCCGGCCTTGTCTCGCATGGAGAAAATTGCAGAACAAATGCCGGATACATTTATGGCCGCCGGAGCCGGCTCTGTAACTTACGCCCGAGCCGGATACACGCAGGTATCCGCGAGCAAGGAAATCGAAGAACAGCACATCTGGAAGCTGAATCGAAAGCAAAACCAGTGGGCCTTGCTGAACAACGCCGGAGAGACTGTTACGAAGGTGGACATTGTCATTGTCGCTGCCGGTATGCAGTCTGCTAACCTGATTGAAGTTCCACTTTCACCCGTGCGCGGTCAGGCACTGACAGTTTCCCTCGATCGTCATATCCCGCAATTGCTGACAGGCGCTATCACCTTGATACCACTTGGTGGTGAAAAGTATCTCCTTGGCAGCACCTTCCAGCGAGACCTGCTGGACGAACATGCCCGGGACGCAGACAGCGCCATGTTACTTGGCTTACTGGCAGATCAATTTCCCGGCGTCGGGGTCACAGTCCATGCCGCACATGTTGGATTCCGTGCGACAACCCGGGATCGGCTGCCCATCGTCGGCCCGATACCGGACCGCGGTGCCTTGCTCGATCATTGCCTGAATAATCGATCGACAGCGTTTGCGCAGTACCAGCCGGGGCTCTATGCCTGCACGGGCTTCGGAAGTCATGCCGCAACACATACAAGCCTGTGCGCGGAATACCTGGCCAGCTTGATATGCGAGGAGCCGCTGCCCTTACCGCACACGCAAACTCGAATACTCGCGGCCGAACGATTCCAGCTCCGCGATTCACGTTAAGTCAGTCGGGATCAGCAAACACCCGAACGTTGATAACCCCTTCGATCGCAAGAATATCCTCAACCATATCGGCAGTAGGTTCAGATTCGATGTCGATCAGGTTGTAGGCAATATCATTTCGACTTTTGTTGATCATGTCGATGACGTTGATATTCCGGTCCGCAAGAATCGACAACACAGAACCCAGAATCCTTGGCACATTGTTGTTAGACAGGGCCAGGCGAAAACCTGATCCCGCGCGTTCCAGCGAGACGTTGGGGAAGTTGACAGAATTCCTGATATTGCCGTTTTCCAGAAAATCCAGTACCTGATCAGCCACCATCATGGCGCAATTTTCTTCCGCCTCACGGGTGCTGGCTCCCAGGTGCGGCGTTGCGATGACGCCGGCCATGCCGATGAGGTCCATTTCAGGAAAATCAGAAATATATTGCGACAGCCGGCCCGATTCGAGCGCTGCCGCAATGGCGCCAGTTTCCACCAGTTCACCTCTGGCGAAGTTCAGCAGCACTGAACCATCCCTGAAATAGCTGAGGGTCTCCTCATTAATCATGCCCCGGGTAGAATCCAGAGCCGGGACATGCAGCGAGACAATATCGGAGCGCGCGAACAGGGATTGCATATTCTCCATTTTCTGGACCCGGCGAGACAGCCGCCATGCGGCATCAACAGAAAGCGCGGGATCAAAGCCGAGCACTTCCATTTCCATCTGTAACGCCATTTCAGCGACCATCGAACCAATCGCACCCAGGCCAAGCACCCCCAGTGTCTTGCCTTTCAATTCGCTGCCCTTGTACAGCTTTTTGCTGGCCTCAACCAATTTGTTCAACGCTGCTTTATCTGTATGGCCCGTCAGTCCATTGACAAATTCTATACCGTCGATAATTCCTCGACAGGACAGCAGCAGTCCGGCCAGTACCATTTCCTTTACCGCATTGGCGTTCGCGCCTGGGGTGTTGAACACAACAATGCCCTTCGTTGTGAACTCATCCACCGGAATATTGTTTACCCCGGCACCCGCACGACCTACAGCCCGCAGGGACGGGGACACATCGGCAGCGGTCAGTTGCTGACTCCTGAGCAGGATTGCATCCGGATCAGCAATTTCTGATCCCAATTCATATGACTTAAGTGGGAACTTGCCGAGGCCTTTTTCAGAAATGTTATTGAGCGTGCGTATCTTGTTCATTTCAGGTTACCGCCAAAAAGCGGGCAATTTTACACGGTGACTAAAATTTAGTTTAGCTTTATTCTCACGTTGACCATTACCCTCACTCATAGTCTGCCGCCATGTCCCGAATCGATAGCCTGCGCGTATTTTCAGAAGTCGTCGCTGCACGAAATTTTACGCTCGCCGCCAAACGCCTGGGACTGACGCCATCGGCGGTCAGCAAACAGATTGGGATGCTTGAAACCCGTCTGGGGGTGCGCTTGCTGAACCGGACAACCCGCACGGTCAGTCCCACCGAAGCAGGACAGCTCTATGCGGAACGGTGCCGGTTAATACTCGATGAACTCGATGAAGTTGAGGATCTGATCGCGGACATGGATTCCACGCCTCGAGGAACCTTAAAACTGGCAGCTGAACCGGTATTCGGGCGCGCTATACTGGCGAGAATTCTGCACGACTACGGCAAACAATATCCGCGAGTTCACGCAGAATTGTTCCTCACTGACCATTCGCTGGAACTGGTCAAACAAGGTTTTGACGCAGGGGTACATCTGGGGGCACTGAACGATCCTGCGCTTTCCAGCATCACTTTCGCTAACCATTCCGTCATCCTCTGCGCTTCGGCCAACTACATTCAGGAATACGGAAGCCCGCAAACTGTCGATGAACTCAATGCCCACCGACTGATTAAAATTTCCAGTATGGAGTTCCACCAGCCGAGACAACTGGACGACTACTATTTAAACCTGGGGATTAAAGACAAGTTTGAATTAACCGTGAACGATACTGACATGGCCTATCACGCGGTCATGAGCAGTGCCGGAATCGCACCACTGCCTAACTACCTGGTCGGTCTGCAGATTCAACGTGCAAGGCTCATACATGTACTGCCACATATCGCAACCGAAGCCCATCCCGTGCAGCTGGTGTTTCCGGCAAACAGACATATATCAAGCAAGTCACGGAGCTTTATTGACTTTCTGACGAATTACTTTGCCAACGCCCGTCGCGGACAAGGACGCGAGTAACACCCGTCACGCAGGGCCTGTCAGGCGAGCCCAGTCAGGTAGGCAGTCAGGTAAGCAATCAGGCTGATGCGGGCACCTTCACGATCGAGTCCGAAAACTCCTCATACTCCAACGGCTTGGACATTTCATCCCAATTGATCCGCGCATCGCTGGGCAGATCCTGGAGTTCAAGCACGCCCAGGGCGTCCCACATAGGCTTGACGGTATCTGTCAGCAGCCCGATTCGTTTCAGATTAGGCATAATACGGCCAAATAGCTGCGTTCTGAATTCCTGGCTCTGGTTGTCAATCTGGGAGTTGCGCATGTGCTCCCTGACATCTTCCCTGTTCCAGCCGTAGCGCTCATAGAATCGTCTCTGGTTACCCCGGGAGCCGCCCATGCCGGTGGCTGCCTGGAATGCGAACAGTGCGCGTTCTTCACGCTCTGCTGGCGTGAGAGTTTTAATGTACTCTTCAAGATAATTGATGCCGAAGGTAACATGCCGGGCTTCATCACGAATCACAAAATGCAGGCCTTTTTTGTGCACCGGAATTCTGCTTTGCAACTTCGCGGTATTAAATGCCGCCAGTGCCAGGCCTTCGATAATCACCTGCATGCCGATGAATTTCAGATCCCAGCGCTCATCGGTCAACACTTTGTCTAACAGGCTTTTTAAGCCTGCTCCACAGGGATACATCACACCGACCTGCTTCTGAATGAATTTGTTAAAAAATTCCACATGTCTTGCTTCATCAAAGGTCTGTGACGCGGCATAAAGTTTTGCCTCGTAGGACGGTGCACAGCTCGCAAGTTGTGCCGCCACGAGCAACGCGCCTTGTTCCCCATGTAACATACCACTGGCAGACAGACCCATACGATGCCAGGCGAATTCGAGTTTCTGCTCTTCCGGCATTTCATCGTAAGGTTTGAAACCGACGTAGGGATTGTATTTCTCATCCGACGGAAATTCAGATTTGGAGATGGTGTCGTTTTCCCAATCCAGGTTTACTTCCACATCCCAGTTGAGTTGCTTACCCAGGTTATAGATTTTTTTAATGCGTGTTTCAGGAATAGCGTAGTCCCAGTTGTACGTACTCACCAGCGGGGTGTGGAATACTTCCGAGATTTCTTCAACCGCATCGGCATCAATTTCATTGGTGGTATCAAAATACCGGACTTCCTGCGGTTGTTCTTCTACTTGGCGATACGACTTCATTCCAACTCCTTGTGGCAAAAACACCATTGTATAGCTTTGAGAGTAAACGTTAATACCCGAGAACATCACAGCATTTGTGAATTATTTTCAACAATAAGTCAGCGTATTGGCGAAAATCCAGTCTGGCGCCAGGCAATTTTCGACCGATTCAACTGAATCGCTTCCGCAGCGCCCTAGATCAGACCCACACCGCCACTCACCCAGGGGTGAAACCAGTATATCAACGCGTACAGGCCCACGCCGATTCCAACTGCTAACCAGTTGATTTCCTTGAGATTCAAGTGTGTTTTACCGGCGATGATCGCCGCAAACGGAAGCATCGAGGTCGAAGCATAGAATGCCTGCCATTGTTCATCCGCATTAGCCCGTTTGCGTTTATCAATCGCCAACATTCCGAGCCCCGAGACCAGCAGCAGGGTTCCGAACAACCACAGTGACGCCTGGTCACCATTGGCAATCAGGTGTGCGAGTGCAAACAGAAAAATACCCCACTGTAACGGATGGCGAGTGATCTTGAGTGCGCCTGGCACGGCGTCACCCACCGCTGCGTCCATTTTTACAGCTGTCGGATTGCGGGTCATATTGCCAAGCACGACCAATATAAGCGCAATCAGGATAAGGAATTTACAAATCTTGATAACTATCGGGTTCGCCAGCCACAGGAATTGTGTGTGGCTGACATCGGCATAGCCGTAAATCATCCCGCCTAAGGAGGCAAACGCCAGTAACGAATAAACACCCAGGTAAGGATTTTCGCCCAGGCCTGATAGCAGCGCTGCGCGCAGGGGTGTGCTTGAAATACCGAGATGTAACAGCGCAAACGCAAGACTCGAGATTACCAGTACTGTCATAACCGTCCCCTATCGTAAAATTCCCATCATAAAGTGATTATTCAGGGGAAAGATAGGGCCGCGCCTGGGAATTATCGTCCGAATGAGCGGATGAGTTTGTCCCGCAACAACTGGTATTCGGTTTCGTCAATCAATCCATTCTCCCGGGCATCCACCAGATCGATTATTTGCTGACCAAAAGTCGGCGCATTTACGCCGGTATCGACCCGAACACAGGCGGAACATAAAAACACCAGCATTACCGCCAGGATCGATCTGCCCAGGATATGAAAAACCGGATCTTTTCGTGACGGCGAAGCGGGTCCCACTGGCAACCATCTGACTTTCGTTCGCTGCCTAGATTTCATCGGCCTTACCTCGCAGCCAGATCGCCGCCGCGACCAGCAGGATCGCTATCACCACACTGACCAACATATCGATCGTTAACACGCGGGAGGGGATGTCTGCCAGAGAAAGATTCTCACGTCCAAAAACGATAACCGGTGATGCATGGGTAGTAAACCACTGCACAAAATCGCGATCCTGTAACAACATGCCCTCGAGTGCCGCAATGACGATCGGTATGCCGATGATCCAGGCCAGAGGCACACTGCGTGCATAGGCCGACACCAGCAGGATCCAGCCAAAAAACGGCAGGCTCCACAAAGATTGCACGAGGGTGAGCGCAATCAGCGACAGCCAGTGTGCAATCAGGTTCGCGGGTTGCCAGAGCATCGCCCAGATTTCAAAGTCATGACCAATCGCCGCGAGCGTGATAATCAGCAGCATGGCAAGGTGCACGGCTGCAATGCAAACCAGATAAACCGCCGGGACCAGAATCGTCGCGGTTAACAGTTTCACCAGTACCGTGTTGATATCCGATACGGGTAGCGATTTCCAGAAAAGGATGCTTCTGTCCTTCCGATCCTCGTACAGTGATCCCATCAGGTAGAAGAAAATGACGAGTGTTAACATCCCTAAAAAAGGCATACCCAGACCATAGAGCACCTGATACAACCCCTGCTCCCGTTGTTCCTCGGCCAGGCCGGCAAACCTTGCAAAGGCCACCCCAATCGCCTCGTCCATGGTCATATCATCGGAATCGATCGTGTAGTGCTCGGAGCTTTCTTCATTCTGAAAGGACATGTCGGCTTTTATGCCAACCACATCAAATGCCGTAAACGCCGCGAGCATGAGAAAAATGAAAAATCCGGCAGTGATCACCGGCAGTACAACAAAAATATTACGGTGTTCCCAGAATTCTCTTTTGAGCAGGACTGGATACTGGTTCATACCGATCTCCTCTGCATTTTCGCAACGAACAAATCAGCAACGCTGGGCGTATGTAACTCACCCAGTCCTGCCAGTGTCTCCCTTTCCTGATGCTCAAAGAGCATATTTTTCTTGCCCAGCATGTCGCGCACGTGGATCGGGTGATGAGCCATAGCCTGTTCGATCTGCTCCGGTGAAACGAGTACCTCGGTGAACTGATCCGCGATGTCGTCCATTGCGATATCAAGGACAATACGACCCGAGTCTATAAACAACAGATGGGTCAGCAACGATTCGATTTCTTCTACCTGATGCGTGCTGATAACGATACTGGTGTTGTGATCAAAATAGTCACTGACCAACCGCTCGTAAAATGTTTTCCTGTAAAGGATATCCAGACCCAATGTCGGTTCATCCAACACCAGCAGATCCACATCGATGGCCATGACGAGCGCCAGGTGCAACTGGGTGACCATGCCTTTTGAAAGCTGCCGGACTTTTTGTCGGGGGGATATATCGGTTTCCGCCAGCAGGGCTTGTGCTTTCTCCCGGCTGAATCCCGGATGTACTCCCTCGATGTAGTCGACTGCCTCTGACACCTTGAGCCAGCGCGGCAGGACTCCCACATCGGCGATGAAGCATACTTTTTGCATCAGTTCATGCCGACCTCGTCGTGGGTCGAGTCCCATAACATTAAGTTCACCCTCAAAACCGGTAAGGCCTAACAAGGCTTTGAGCGTGGTAGTTTTACCGGCACCATTCGGTCCGATCAAACCAACAATTGATCCCGGTTCGATACTGAAGCTGACATGGTTAAGCGCTTCAAACTTCCCATAGTGCTTCGATACACCATTCGCTCGTACTACCGCATTCATTTAATCTCTCCTTCTAAAAGCAGCGATTCCGCGCTCAGATCCAGACGCTGAATCTTCTCAAGGATTCTTGGCCATTCCTCTCGCAAAAACATTCGTCTCTCATCCTGTGCCAGTTTCTGTCGCGCACCATTCAGGACGTACATACCCAGCCCCCGCTTTTTTTCGACAACACCATCGTCTACCAGAAGCTGAAATGCTTTCGATACGGTGATTGGGTTGATCCGGTGATCGGCGGATATCTGGCGAACAGAAGGCAGTGCATCACCATCCTGGTATACACCTTCCAGTATCATTTCCACGAGTCTGCCGTGCAGTTGCCTGTAAATCGGGTCTTTATCATTCCAGCTAATTTCCATAGTCAATCCGCTGTCCCCGTCCTCTCATTCGTCGGCGAGCCACGATCGGGGTTGTTTAGTGTTGTAGTTAATCGGTGTTATACATAACTATAACACTAGAACTCAAAAACACAACGATTGACTAAAGTTATTCAGGGCAATACGCCATGAGGCACTGGGGCTGGGCTCAATTCGTACTAATGCAGACGGTAATCCAGTGGCGGAGCGCGGTCCCCCAGCAATGATTCGTACTTGAATCCGGGACCTCGCCGTTCATCGAATTCTTCACTGGCCGCTTCGATCAAATCGGGTTGATTCAACAGATCCATCATGGTCAGTGCCAGGGTCTTCGCAGCTACCTGCATTCCCTTGGCGCCGATGGACGTGCCCCCGGCGGCGATTGCCTGCCAGCTGTGACCAGGCGTGCCGGGTACCCAGGTCGCGGTCCGCAAGCCCACCGTGGGCACTACCCAGCTGACATCTCCTACATCCGTTGAACCGCGGCCCTGAACCATTCGCATGGGTGCAACCTGCTCCTGCTCGCCGATGCGACTCTTTTCAAGATTGAATGTCTTGCTGATCGTTTCCGCGAAGGCCTGCTCATCATCTGAGTACCGATATCCGCCGACCCGCTCAAGATTGCCGTGCATGAGTTCTGCCAGGGCAACATTTGGCAGGACCGGGTGGTTTCCGTGCATGATTTCCACTTGCACCGTCGTCCCGGTTCCCATTGCTGCGGCATTGGCTGCCTGGACCACCCTGTCCCAGATATCCAGGAGGGTTTTCGATTCCGGGTGACGTACGTAGTAATAGACCTCAGCCAGATCTGGCACGACATTGGGCGCCTTGCCACCCTGGGTAATGACGTAGTGAATACGGGTTTCCTGGGGAATATGCTCGCGCATGAGATTTGTCATATAGTTAAACGCCTCGACACCGTCGAGTGCTGACCTGCCTCGATGAGGGGCGGTGGATGCATGGGCTGACAATCCTTTGAATTTAAACCGCGCAGACTTGTTGGCAAGACTGCTGGCCGGATTTGCCGCATTACTGTCACTGGGATGCCAGTGCACAACCGTATCCACGTCATCGAACAATCCCGCGCGCACCATATACACTTTGCCTGAACCACCCTCTTCGGCTGGTGTGCCGTAAAGCCTGATGGTTCCCTTTACACTGTTGTTTTCCATCCAGTGCCTGACCGCAAGTGCGGCGGCCGTTGAGCCAGTACCAAACAGATGGTGACCACAGGCATGACCACCTGCCTTGCCTTCAATGAGTTCCCGGTGCGGCGATGCGGTTTGTGTAATTCCCGGTAGCGCGTCAAATTCCGCAAGGATAGCAATCACTGGCTCACCCTGTCCGTAACTCGCGACAAAAGCCGTGGGAATACCTGCAACACCCGAGGTAACTTCAAAATCGGCACCGGCGAGTCTGGACTGTAACAATGCTGAACTTTGCGTTTCAAGGTACCCAAGCTCCGCATAGTCCCATATCTGGCGTGCTGTCGTCGCGTACTCGGAAGCGTTCCTGTCGAGGTAGGCCATCACATCCTGTTTGTCATCCGCATAGCCAACCGAGGCCAATACCCACAATAACAATGCCTGGTTAAACTTTTTCATATCGTTTCTCCGCCGTCCGGGTTAACAGTTCTTTTATCATCTGGGTGCTATCAGGAATCTCATAGCGAGACAGCTTCGCTGTCAGGTCTGGAATCCGCTCAAAGGTTTTCGCTATACGCTCAATAAATAATTCATCTGACAACTCGGTTTCCTGTATGACCACACTGAATCCACCTTTTTCAAAAATCCGGGCGTTTACAAGCTGATCGCCTCTGCTCGCGGTCCCGGACAACGGGATCAGGATATGTGGTTTACGTAGTGCCAGAAGTTCGTAGATCGTGTTTGCCCCCGCCCTTGCAATCACCAGATTGGCCGCCGCCAGGACGTCGCCAAACTCCTCATTGAGAAACGCTTTTTGCACGTAGCCCGGCATGGCGAGCAGCGACTCATCGATGTTCCCTGCCCCGGTAATGTGGATTACTGCATATCGCTCGCTCAGCAGGCCGATTACAGATCTTACCTGGGCATTGATTCGTGTCGCACCCAGACTGCCGCCGAAAATCAGCAGTACCGGTTTATCCTCGGCAAAACCAAGAAATCGCCGGCCACGACTGGCACAACCCTTTAGTAGCGAAGTCCGCAGTGGCGTGCCGGTAACGACTACCTGGTCACGCGACACCAGGGCGGCGGTCTCAGCAAAATTCACGCAAATTGTATCCGTGAAAGGAAAGGATATTTTGTTGGCAAGGCCGGGGGTCACATCAGACTCGTGACATATGACGGGAACTCGCAACAGCCACGCCGCCAGAACCACGGGTACCGCTAGGAAGCCACCTTTTGAGAACACCACGTCAGGCCTGATCCGGGCGATCAGGAAAAGACTTTCCAGCAGCGCCCACACGACTCGAAACGGGTCAACAAAATTCTGCCATGAGAAGTATCGTCGCAGCTTTCCGGAGGATATTGAATAAAACGGTATGCCGGTAATGAGTTCATTTTCAATACCGGCTCGGGAACCTACATAATGGCAATTATGTCCCGCTGCCTGCATCACCTCAATCAGCGCAACATTCGGCGTCACATGCCCAGCGGTACCACCGCCTGTAAATAGTATTTTCATTCAGGCATATTCAAAGGTTCAGTACTTTCTTCACAAAAGGGATGGTTACTTTTTTTTGTAACCGAATCGTTTCCTTCTCGATCGTCGCCAACAATTTAACAAGGTGGTGCATATCACGTGGCGCTCTGCCGAGAATGTATCTACCGACCTCATCCGACAAATGAAATCCTTGCTCGCTCGCCCGGTTTTTAAGGATGTCCAGTCTGGAATCGTCGCCAATCCGTGCAGTCTCTATTGAGTATGCAGCGCGCAGGCGCGAACCGAGATCGGGGAGAACACAGTCCAGGCGTGCAGCGGGTACGGCCGCAGACATCATCAACCTTGCACGTTTGCTGTCCCGCACCGAATTCAAAAGATCAAACACTGCCAGTTCCCAGCGTCTGTCACCGATAACGAGTTCGATATCGTCCAGGCAAACCAGGTCAAGGGCCGCCAGTCCTTTTAGCATTTCCGGCTTGTGGGTACCCAGATTGTCAAGATAAATTGAGCGCAGGCCATTGTGATTAAACCGATGGCACGAGCCCTGTAATAAATGTGACTTGCCGCTCCCCGGGAGTCCCCACAGATAATTCACCGGATCCTGATTGTCCAGTCTGCCGGGTGTATCACCCATAAATTTCTCAAGTGTGGCATCGGCTCGAAGCCGCATATTCAGGGCGAGCTGGCTGCCTGTCATGGAGCCTGCTCACCGTCATCGTTCGTGTTTTTAGCCACATCGTAATATTCACTTTTCATGTAACTCAGGTGCAAATGTCTGACAAACACCATAATCACAGCGGCAAGCGGCAGCGCAAGCAGAACCCCAACGAAACCAAAAAGCTGCCCACCTGCCAGCACAGCAAAAATAACCGCAACCGGATGAAGCCCGATACGATCACCAACCAACAAGGGCGTCAACACCACACCCTCCAGCAATTGTCCAATGCCGAATACGATCGCCACATAGATGAGATGTACTCCGTCCTGGAACTGAAACACGGATGCCAGGCCAGCTGCGGTGATACCCACAAAAAAGCCAAGATAGGGCACGACGCTGGCGAGTCCTGCCAACAAACCGATCAACAGCGCCAGCTTTAAGCCGACGACCATCAGTCCGCCAGCATAAATGCAGCCAAGAATAATCATAATCAGCATCTGCCCACGTAAAAATGCACTCAGCACTTCGTCACATTCACGCGCAAGACTCGAGACTTTGCTGGTTAAATCCCGCGGTATCATTTCAGAGATTCGGCCAACCACCAGATCCCAGTCGCGAAGCATATAAAAAGCGACCACTGGAGTAAGGGCAATATTGGCGATGGTGGTTATCAACACTACACCCGAAGCCGTCACCTCGCTGATGATCTTGCCGACAAGACCACCCGCTTGCTGCCAGTTTTGCGCCAATCGGGACTTCAGGCCGTCAAGGTTAAAACTAAAGGGGTCAACGCCGAAATATTCAAGCAATAACGGACTGGTCGTCTGTTGAAGCCAGAGGACAAATGCCGGTATATCGCTGATCAGGGAACTGACCTCCCGGAACAGCACCGGCAACAGCACGAGCAATGCGCCGACGAGCAAAACCAGGAATACCAGGAAAACCACCAGGACACCGACGGTACGGCTGGTTCCCCAGGCTTCCAGACGATCAACCACAGGGTCCCCCAGATACGCCAGGCCAATTCCTACCAGAAACGGTGTAAGAATGGGTTGCAACAGATACACAGCCACAAGTGTCGCGAACAACAGTAATAAGGCGAATGTTTTTTGTAATGTACTCAATTGGAAACCTGCTTCCAGCGCGGATCTCTCGATAATTTCATCGTCCACAACCACAAGTAGCTCGCACCATCTGCAATAGTCACCAACACCACAGCCCACATCAACAAGGGCGTGAGCCATGACTCGACCAGCGGCTGGCTGCTCACCAGGGTTATCATCAGATAACCAATCAGCAACAGTTGCAGAACCGTCGTGCTTTTGCCTATCAATAGCGGCCGCATCTCCGGAAAACCCGCCAACAGGCTGTACACCAGAATTCCACCGATCACCGCGACATCCTTGGCAATCATCAGAAACAATACCAGCGGTGGGAAATGGCCCAGCAGGGTCATCGTGATCGTCGTTACCAGCAGCAACATCTTATCCGCCAGCGGATCAATAATCTTCCCGAACGCGCTGACCCAGTTATATCGGCGCGCAAGATAACCATCAAGCCCATCGGATAAGCCAGCCAGGCCGAAAAGCACCAGTCCAGGCAGATACGCACCCTCCGCCAGGGAAAGTGCGATTGGCAACACCAGCAGCAGCCGCATAATGGAAATGGTATTGGGCAGATGGTTCATGCCGGACCCTTACTCTGGAATCCAGCGAAAATGCATCAGGTCTTGTCCTGCACCAACTTCGAGTAACTGCATCTTCTGATCCAGTGCGATGATCTCCAACAACTGTTCATTCTGCCCTTCCGTGCTCAACTTGAATTCAAGTTCGCTTCCCTGTACACGAACCACAAAACTATTAAGCACCGGCGCCAGTGATTCCAGATAACGCGAAACCGCTGCATATTCAGCAATACCATTGATGCCTTCGATCGATACGGTCACCTGCCCCTGCGACGAATCGATCGCGTACTGCGTGGCTAACGAGTTAGCCAACTGATCCATCATGCCACGAGCCATTTCATCGGCACTGAAAGATACCGTATCAACGGTTCGCCAGTTCTGATTAACCTTGTACGCCCAATTAGCAGACCATCGTCCCACACTGTCTTTCTGAATGCGGCCAGTCAGAATAACATCAGGGCTATAGCGGCGGGAGGCGTCTTCTACCCGGCCTAGAAATGCACCCCATATTTCCGAGTCCGACAGGCTTGCCGAATCCTCCAGATCCAGCAATGGAAACAGCAGCGGTACCCCACGCAGGATTGACTGATCCTGGATAACGCTGGCTATCTGGCTTTCGTCATTCTCAGAGAGAATACGGCGCCCGTCTCCATCATTGACCGCCAGCCACAGCAGCACGCCGGGGCGGTTACTTCCCCAGACCGGGAACCCGGCCTCACGCAACAACCTGGCCACGGAACCGGGCTCGAAATGCAGGCGCAATATCTGCGCAGCGACAGGCTGGTCGTCAATCTGCAGGGTTCTGTCCGTTGATTCATAGCTGTACTGATAATAGTAGTCCGAGGGTTTGCGCGCAGCCCGGGTGATCAGGTCACTGTTGCCAACCTCCATCGATCCGGAAACCCGTGCGAGCACTTGTAGGAGTCCGGCCTCGGCACCGCTGGTCAGTTGGTTCTGTGCTTCCCCAACCACCAGAACCTCAGCGACATAAAGGTCTGTAACAGTTACCGCCCCCCCGATCGGCGCGTATAAACACAGAAAAAAACAGCAAAACAAGGAACTTCTTTTGATACCTGGCATCCTTCTTAAGGGTAGCGTGTCATATGTGTGCAAACCTGGTTGGTTCAGCCAAGAGGATTGTCATAGACTACCGCTGCATTTACAAGCAACCGCGTTACTAACCTGGAATCAACATGCGGCTCCCTCAGATCCTTCTATTGTCAACCAGTTGCCTGCTGGCAAGTGTTTTTGCTGATGCAGACCCGACCCCGTTTCGAGCAGTCTACAAAGCCGATTACAAGGGCCTGCCGGTCAGTGCCGTGGGGGTACGGGAGTTGAAACAAGTCTCCGCACACACTTATATTCTGACTTCTTCTGCCAGGTCTCTGCTGGTCTCCATCACCGAATCCAGCACCTTCAAGATATCTTTGGGCGAAGTGCAACCGCTGGCTTATCAGTACAGTCGCACTGGTGTCGGCAGAAATCGCGCCATCGCGTTGAACTTCGACTGGATCACCGGCAAGGCGATCAACCCGAAAAATCAGACTGAGGTAGACATCGCGCCTGGTACCCTCGATAAACTGTTGTATCAGTACAAGATGCGCGAGGATCTGCAGTCAGCCTTTACGGAGCGCTCGCCCTGGCCGGAGATGCACTATCAGGTCGCAGACGACGACCAGGTCAAGCAATATACGTTTCGCGTCATCGGTGAGGAAGAAATTGATACGCCGGTGGGCAGAATTAATACCGTCAAGGCAATTCGGGTACGTGATCGCGGCGATCGGACAACCACGTTCTGGATGGCGCCGGATTATGAATTTTTGCTGGTTCGTTTAATGCAGCTTGAGAAAAACGGCCGGGGCTTCGAACTGATTCTCAAAGAAGCGGAGTTCGACGGCCAGAAGATAACGGGTTCGTAACGAATCAATCAGGCCCTGGGTAGCGTCACCCCAACCTGGCCCTGATATTTGCCACCCCGGTCCGCATAAGAAGTCTCACATTCCTCGTCGGATTCAAAAAACAGCATCTGCGCGACACCTTCATTGGCATAGATCCGCGCCGGAAGTGTTGTGGTATTAGAAAACTCCAGCGTTACATGACCTTCCCACTCAGGTTCGAGCGGAGTGACATTGACGATGATGCCGCAGCGCGCGTAGGTGGATTTACCCAGGCAAATCGTCAGCACGCTTCGTGGAATTTTGAAGTATTCAACGGTTCGCGCCAGGGCGAAAGAGTTCGGCGGAATCACACAGACGTCGCTCTTGATATCCACGAAGCTCTTCGCATCAAATGCTTTCGGGTCAACCGTCGCCGAGTGAATGTTGGTGAACACCTTGAATTCGTCCGAGCAACGGACATCATAGCCATAACTCGAGGTACCGAACGATATAACCCGTTGTCCACCTGACTCCCGGACCTGGCCTGACTCAAACGGTGAGATCATATCCGTGGCCTCAACCATACGGCGAATCCAGCGATCCGACTTAATAGACATATTCGACTCTTTCGTAAATAGGTGAATGGGGAGAGGGCCCGATGATACTGATCCGCTTACACCGGTTCAATCAAAGCGTGCAGATTCCTTCTCAATCGTCTCGGATTGTTATGACGGGTCCGCCACGCTGACCCGTAGCACTGACTGCACTGGCAATTGTCCTGGCCGCAGACCGGAACGTCCTGCTCAACTCCCCGTCGGCATCACTGACGAGCACAGGTCGGCCCAGATCACATTGCTCGCGAACTGATAGTGACAGGGGCAAGCGCGCCAGCAATGTTGTGTGGTATTCGTCGGCGATGGACGCGCCGCCACCCTCGCCAAAAATTGACTCCGCATGCCCACAGTTGGCACAAATATGGGTACTCATGTTCTCAATAATCCCGAGCACCGGAACCGCTACTTTCTGGAACATCTCAATGCCCTTGCGTGCGTCCAGAAGCGCGATATCCTGCGGGGTAGTTACGATCACCGCGCCAGCCAGCGGCACCCGTTGCGCCAGGGTCAACTGGATATCACCGGTTCCCGGCGGCATATCAACAATCAGGTATTCAAGTTGCTGCCAGCTCGTCTGCGTCAATAATTGCTGCAAAGCGCCACTGGCCATCGGTCCACGCCAGACTGCGGGAGTTCGCTCTGACGCCACGAAACTCATCGACATGCATTGCACGCCATGAGCCAGGATCGGCTGCAACATGTCATTTTCGACCTCAGGCCTCGTTCCCTCAGGTACCCCCATCATCGTGCCCAGGCTTGGCCCGTAAATATCTGCATCCAGCAGCCCCGCGGCGTGACCCTCGGCTGCCAGGGCCAGTGCCAGGTTAACGGCGACTGTGGACTTACCGACACCGCCCTTGCCGGACGCCACGGCAACGATGTGCTGTACACCCGGCAACTGAAACTTTTTGATCTCTGGGTTTGTAATGTGATTCTCTCCAAATAAATCTATGCGACAGGAATGCCGACACATTGCTCGAGCCTGACTGGCTGCCTGATTGTACCAGTCTGGAAGACGTGCCTCACACTGAATCAGTCTCTGACCAGGACGGGTGTTCATCGGCAGCAACCAGAATTCCTCCGGGTCGGTATTTCTGCGCATCGAGACCTTGCATAGTTTGCAGGTGAAATTCGAGCCTTTCACCTATATATTTAGCACCCCGAATCCTGAGCATAAGTTTTTGACCATGCCGAAACGACGAATACTCGTCACCAGCGCCTTGCCGAACGCCAACGGCTCAATTCACCTGGGACACCTGATGGAGCATATCCAGACTGACATCTGGGTCAGATTCCAGCGCCTGCAAGCGCATCAGTGCATCTACGTCTGTGCAGATGACACCCACGGTACCGCGACCATGCTGAAGGCGGAGGAGCAGAATATCACTCCCGAGGCTTTCATCGAGGTGATTCACGCGGAACACGTCAGGGATTTTCATGATTTTCTGATCAGCCACGACAATTACTACACGACCCACTCTCCCGAGAATCAGGAATATTCATCACTTATCTACAACGGGCTGAAAGAAAGCGGGTACATCAGACGCAAAACCGTGGACCAGCTCTTTGATCCTGAGAAACAAATGTTCCTGGCGGACCGGTTTATTGTTGGCACTTGCCCCCGATGTCATGCAGAGGGTCAATACGGTGACAACTGCGAGGCTTGCGGTGCCACTTACGATGCGACTGACCTGATCAATCCGACCTCGAAGATTTCTGGTGCTACTCCCATCCTCAAGGCGTCCACACACTTGTTCTTTGCGCTCTCAGAATTCACGGATTTTCTTAAAGCCTGGACTCGAAGCGGAACCCTGCAGGAGCAGGTGGCGAACAAACTGGCTGAATGGCTCGACACGGGTTTGCAGGACTGGGACATCAGCCGCGATGCGCCCTACTTCGGATTCGAAATTCCCGGTGAACCGCAAAAATATTTTTATGTCTGGCTGGATGCACCCATCGGTTATATGGCGAGTCTCAAACACTACTGCGACCGAACCGAAGGACTGACCTTCAATGACTTCTGGGATGCGAATTCCAGCTGTGAGGTTCACCATTTCATCGGCAAGGATATCGTCAATTTCCATGCTTTGTTCTGGCCAGCGATGCTTCATGCAACCGGCTTTCGTACACCGACAAAAGTCCATGCGCATGGATTCGTAACCGTTAATGGACAGAAGATGTCCAAATCACGCGGTACATTTATCAATGCCCGCACTTTCCTGGATCATCTCAACCCTGAATATCTGCGCTACTATTTTGCCGCCAAACTCAATGGCAATGTTGATGACCTGGACATCAACCTGGAAGATTTTACCCAGCGCGTTAATGCCGACCTGGTAGGAAAGGTAGTTAACATCGCCAGTCGCTGTGCAGGATTCATCAACAAACAGTTTGATGGCAAGCTCGCAGACCAGTGTTCAAACCCGCTGGTGCTTCAAACCGCGGCCGCCAGGGACATCATTGCCGGGCACTATGAGGCAGGAGACTACAGTAAAGCCATCCGGGAAATCATGGCACTGGCAGACAAGGCAAACCAGTTTATTGCCGAGCGCCAGCCCTGGATACTGATTAAGGAGGAAGCCAATCGCGACCTGGTTCAACAGGTCTGCTCCGATGGCCTGAACTTGTTTCGACTCATTGTCACCTACCTGAAACCCGTGCTCCCAGGCTTGAGCCTTGCCAGCGAAAAATTTCTGAACATTGATCCCTTGACCTGGGCGAGTCTGGAGACTCAATTGACCAGTCATCAGATTAACGATTTCACTCCGCTGATGACGAGGATCGATCAAAAAAGCGTCGACGCGATGATTGAGGCCAGCAAGCAGGACCAGGATTCAGTGCCAGATGTGCCGACAACATCGGACCTTGCTGCAGAAATTGAATTTAGCGACTTCGCAAAGGTTGACCTGCGAATTGCCCGAATCGTAAACGCTGAACATGTGCAAGGTGCTGATAAGTTGCTGCGCCTGACGCTTGATATCGGGTTCGAGGAACGCAATGTATTTGCTGGCATAAAATCTGCCTATCAACCCGCGGATCTGGTTGGCAAGCTGACGGTTATGGTGGCAAACCTGAAAACCAGGCAAATGAAATTTGGCGCGTCAGAGGGCATGGTTCTGGCCGCAGGCGATGGTGGCGAGGAAATTTTCCTGCTGGAACCGGATTCCGGCGCCATGCCGGGCATGAAAGTGACCTGAACCGCCAAACTCCCTGGCCACGGACAAATCGATGACTGAAGCATTTTTGATTCTTCTCGGTACAATTTTTGTTAACAACTTCGTCATGGTGCAGTTTTTGGGATTGTGCCCGTTCATGGGTGCCAGCCAGCAATTCGACAGTGCTGTAGGGATGGCCGCGGCGACGACGTTCGTACTAACCTTGTCCTCGGCGATCAGTTACCTGGTTGAACATTACGTGCTGGTACCATTTGATCTCCAATACCTCCGAATAATTTCATTTATTGTCATCATTGCATCACTGGTTCAGTTCGCAGAAATTATCATCCGGGCAACTCAACCAATCCTCCATCAGATCCTTGGCATCTTCATTCCGCTTATCACCACCAATTGTGCAGTGCTGGGTGTTGCCTTGCTTAATGTAAGACAGAGTCTCAATTTCTTTGAGGCTACCCTTTATGGATTTGGCGCAGCCCTGGGATTCTCCCTGCTGCTGATAATGTTCGCCGCAATTCGCGAAAAACAGGCGCAGCAGAATATACCGGTTGCCTTTCGCGGCGCGGCAATCAACATGATTACTGCCGGATTGTTGTCCCTGGCATTCATGGGCTTCACGGGGATGGATTAGTGCCTGGCATTGAATTAATTACTGGCACCCTGGCGCTTACGGGAATCGCGTTTGTCTCGGCAATGTTATTGACCGTTAGCCGGAACCGTTGGCAGGACCAGACCAATTTACTGGTTGACCAGGTCAACAAGTTGCTGCCCCAGACGCAGTGCGCTCAATGCGGTTTCCCCGGCTGCAAGCCATATGCGAGCGCAATCATCTCCGGTGAGTCGATTAACAAATGTCCCCCGGGAGGTGACGCGGCCATCGTCGCGCTGGCGAACCTGTTGGGTCGGGAAGTCGAGATGCTGGACGAGAGTTGTGGCATTCAAAAACCAGCGGCGGTTGCGAAGGTCCGCGAGGATGAGTGCATCGGGTGCACGTTGTGCATTCGTGCCTGTCCGGTTGACGCAATCGTTGGCACCCAGCAAATGATGCACACCGTGTTGACTGGCATTTGTACGGGCTGCGAACTATGTTTGCCACCGTGTCCTGTAGATTGTATTGATCTGGTTTTTGATTTACCTGCCGAGGCAGATGTAGCGTCGCCCGCCAGTACAGAACAACCATGCATACACTGTGGTCTGTGCACCGACGCCTGTCCCCGGGACCTTGCACCCCAGCAACTTCTGCTGTTTCGGGATTCATTGGTTGTTGCAGGTTCGCTGGGTCTGAGCGACTGTATTGAGTGCCGACTCTGTGACCGCGTTTGTCCCAGTGAGCTTCCGCTCACCGTGACTTTTCATGAGATGAAGGCCGAAATCGCGCAGCAATCCCTGGCCGCGAAGAACGCCGCCGCAGCCGGGTCAAGATTTTACCGTCACGAACAACGGCTGTCCGCGAGTGGTCATTCGGTAAGAGAGCGCCCCACAGCTGCAGATAAAGCCAACTTGCTACTAAACCTCAAAAAATGAATATCCAGGCCATGATGGTGCGCGTGCTGCTGGCACTGATCCCGGGATTTTTGTTGATGGCCTACAGTTTTGGTCCCGGAGTGATTATCAATGTCGGCCTCGCAATGTTGTTCTGCACCGGCTTCGAGGCAATGATGCTTGGCCTTACCCGGAAACCCCTGCGCGTATTGACGGACGGCAGCGCACTGGTCACCGGCGCATTGCTCGGCCTCGCACTACCACCGTATCTACCCGTTGGTTACCTGTTGATTGGGTGCCTGTTCGCCATGGTACTGGCGAAACACACTTATGGTGGCCTGGGACGAAATCTGTTCAATCCGGCGATGGTGGGTTTTGCGGTGCTGATAGTCTCCTTTCCGCTGGCCATGTCGACCTGGCCAGACCCTGGTCACCGGCTGGCTGATCCGCTTCTGGTGTTCTCGGTTAAACTCCACAACGGCGATGCCCTTCCGGTATTAATCGATGGCATCAGCAGGGCGACGCCGCTGGATGAATTCAAGTTTCGTGGTGCGCTCACCGTGGCTGAATTCTGGGATCAGTTTGGCCCGGAAAACGCCCGGGCATGGCTATACATCAACCTTGGGTTTTTGTTCGGCGGGCTCTATCTCGTCTACTCAGGTGTCTGTCACTGGCGCGCACCCACGGCGATGCTCTTTACCCTTGCCGCTCTCTCACTGCCAGGGTATGACTACGGCAGTTCTGCCAGCACAGGAACGCCCTTCATGCACCTGTTTTCAGGCGCAACCATGCTCGGCGCATTCTTCATCGTGACCGATCCGGTGACATCACCCAATTCAACCTCTGGACAGTGGGTATTCGGTGTGGGGGTTGGAATTTTGACCTACGTCATTCGAGTCACCGGTGCCTATCCGGAAGGTATCGCGTTCGCAATCCTGCTCATGAACGGCGCGAGTCCCCTGATTGATCATATTGAGTTCCGCCTGCGTCCCCATCCAGGGCATTCCGCATGATGAACTGGTTTGCGCATCCCGTTACCCGCCTCGTATTCCTGGGTTTCCTCGCCGGAATAATTATCACCGCCCTGCATCTGGCAACGAGACAAGTGATTCAACTCAATCAACAGCAATATAGAGTCCAGCAGCTCCGGGAGCTGATTGATCCCGCCGAGGACATCAGGCACGTGAATGAAAACCTGTACATCACCAGTCAATCAGACCTGATCACAGGATTCATATTCTCCGCCAGCACAGAGCAAGGCTATAACGGCGTGATTCGCGCCTGGATAGCGATTGACCTGGATAACCAGGTCAGAGGTGTTCGCGTCTATGCCCATGATGAAACACCCGGTATCGGCGACAAGATCGACATCACGGTATCGCCCTGGATCACTACATTTAATGAAAAGACGTTACATCAGTATGACTGGCGGACCAGGAAGTCCGGCGGTGACTTCGATCACATCACCGGTGCCACAATCACCTCCCGTGCCCTGATACACACCGTAAAATCCGGCTTGATGCTGGCCGAAAATGAAATCCCGACATGGCGAGAACTCGCCAGGGCTAACCATGAATGAGTTAGGAAACATCAGCCGTGAGGGCCTGTGGAGCAATAATCCTGCACTGGTACAAATGCTGGGGCTGTGCCCGCTGCTGGCTGTCTCTACCAGTATCGTCTCGGCACTCGCTCTGGGTCTGGTGACCATTTTTGTACTGACCCTCTCCAATCTTGTTATCAGCGCCTTTAGAAGCGTGCTGGCTGACAGCATCCGCCTGCCTGCCCAGATTATGGTCATCGCAACATTCGTGACACTGGCTGACATCCTGCTTCAGTACTGGTTCTTCGAACTGCATCAGCGTATCGGATTGTTCGTTGCGCTGATTGTCACCAACTGCACCTTACTTGGACGGGCTGAAGCATTCGCCAGCCGCAATCGCGTAGGCTACGCACTCGTTGATGGGCTATCTATGGGCCTCGGATTTGCGCTGGTGTTGCTGGCAATGGGTGCAGTACGTGAAATCCTGGGTCAGGGTACTTTGTTCAACAATCTCGATCTATTGTTCGGTGCAGGCTTCACCGACTGGCGAATCCAGTTAGTGGATAACGGTTTCCTGTTTATGCTGTTGCCACCCGGCGCTTTTATCACACTGGGTTTTATGATCGCCCTGAAAAACAGATTGACGCTGCCCCGGCGTGATCAGTTCAGCGAAAACGAGAACAGCCAAAAAGAAAACCGGTCACAAAATTCATCCCCCCGAATTTGATCCACGAAACAGTTAAGATTCGCTCGCGGAATTATTCTACTGAATTTTTTGTTACGCTGGCGATCAGCCCAGGAGATCATCCAACACCATGAATGCTGACAAACGCTACCAGTTCCTGAACAGGTTACGCGAACAGAATCCCGAACCGCGAACGGAGTTGCAGTACCAATCTACTTTTGAGTTGTTGGTAGCTGTGATCCTCTCCGCCCAGGCAACCGACATCAGCGTCAACAAGGCAACGGCTAAGCTCTACCCGGTGGCGAATACTCCCGGGAAAATTCTCGAACTGGGGGAGCAGCGGCTGAAGGACTACATCAAGACTATTGGTCTGTTTAACAGCAAGGCCGCTAACATCATCAAGACCTGCCGAATCCTGACGGAACAGCACGATTCAGCGGTGCCACGAACCCGCGAGGCATTGGAGGCGCTGCCAGGCGTGGGCCGAAAAACCGCCAATGTTGTGCTCAATACGGCATTCGGTGAACCCACCATGGCAGTCGACACGCATATCTATCGGATATCAAATCGCACCCGGTTCGCTCCCGGGAAAACCGTCCTGCAGGTTGAGAAAAAATTACTCAAGGTGATTCCGGAAGAGTTTATACGAGACGCTCATCACTGGTTGATCCTGCACGGTCGGTACGTCTGTATTGCGCGTAAGCCCCGATGCGGTGCTTGTGTCGTTTACGATTTGTGCGAATACAAATCAAAAAAATCCGACCTTGACGACTAACTTGCAGTGATTCGCCACACGGCCGTTTTCAACACAATTTTCGTCCTTTCTTGCTCTCTATCTTCAAGCGCAGCGCATTCAACTTAATAAATCCACTGGCATCCTTTTGATCATAAGCGCCTGCATCATCTTCAAAAGTAACCACGTGACTGTCATAAAGACTGTCCGTCCTGGATTCACGACCGACGACCGTGACATTACCCTTGTATAGCTTCAAGCGAACTGTGCCGTTGACGTACTGCTGTGAGTTGTCGATCAGTGCCTGCAATGCCAGTCGCTCTGGTGACCACCAGTAACCATTGTAAATAAGGCTCGCATAGCGCGGCATCAGATCATCCTTCAGGTGAGCCAACTCACGGTCCAGGGTAATTGATTCGATTGCGCGATGGCCCTTCAGTAAAATTGTACCTCCAGGGGTTTCGTAACAACCTCTCGCTTTCATTCCCACATAGCGATTTTCAACGATATCAACCCTGCCGATACCGTTTGCTCCACCTACCTGATTAAGGTGCGCGAGAACTTCTGCAGGTGACAAGTCGTTGCCATCAATCGCCGTGACATCGCCCTGTTGGTAGGTTAGTTCAATGTAGCTCGCGACATCGGGGGCATTCTCCGGCGATACCGACCAGAGCCACATGGATTCCTCTGGTTCCGCATTCGGATCCTCGAGAACCCCGCCTTCATAGGATATGTGCAACAAATTCGCGTCCATGGAATAAGGCGACTTCTCGCTCTGGTGTTTCTGGTCAACCTTTATCTGATGTTTTTCACAGAAGTCCATTAACGATTCGCGCGAATTCAATTCCCATTCACGCCAGGGCGCAATCACATGCACATCCGGTTTTAATGCATAGGCACCAAGTTCAAAACGAACCTGATCATTACCTTTGCCAGTGGCACCATGGGATATCGCCTCGGCACCTGTTTCGTTGGCGATGTCCACGAGGCGTTTGGCGATTAACGGACGGGCGATACTAGTGCCAAGCAGGTATTCACCTTCATAAACAGTATTGCAACGAAACATGGGGAAGACGAAGTCGCGAACGAATTCTTCGCGGACATCATCGATGTATATTTCCTTTACCCCCATGCTGGCGGCTTTCTCACGAGCAGGTTCCAGTTCCTCACCCTGACCGAGATCAGCGGTATAGGTGACGACTTCACAGTCATAAACCTCCGTTAGCCATTTCAGGATGACCGAAGTGTCCAGCCCACCGGAATAAGATAATACGACCTTGTTTATTTCACCCATGAGTCTGCTGCCTTGGCGTGTTTTACGTGTAAAAAATGAAGGGCGCTATAGTACATGTTTGCTTGAACGCAAACCAGATCGAGCGCCTGTGCAGAACAAATAGCGCCGGTACATGAGTAGAAATGTTACAATCCTGACCATGCGCTCCCTGACTATTACCCGACCTGATGACTGGCACGTCCACCTAAGAGATGGAGACTATCTCGTCGACACGGTAAGGGATATCAGCCGTTATTTCGGTCGCGGTATCGTTATGCCGAACCTGGTACCTGCGGTAACGAGCGTTGCCGACGCCCGCGAATATCGCGACAGAATATTGTCGTTGGTCCCCAGCAACTCATCATTTCAACCACTCATGACGCTCTATCTAACCGATGAAACAAGTGAAGCAACGGTGGTGCAGGCAAAACAGTCTGGTCTGGTCCATGCATTCAAGCTCTATCCTGCCGGAGCCACGACCAATTCCTCAGCAGGTGTTAACGCCATAGCCAGGCTATACCCGGTTTTCGAGGCGATGGAAAAATACGAGGTACCGCTTGCAATCCACGGCGAGGTCACTGATGAAACCGTGGATATCTTTGATCGTGAAGCGGTCTTTATCGATCAACAGCTGACCGGTCTCGTTCGGTCCTTTCCGGGTCTGAAAGTTATTCTGGAACACATCACCACCAGTGATGCTGTAGATTTTGTCAGGTCAGCGCCAGCAAATGTTGCGGCCACCATCACGGCTCATCACCTGCTCTACAATCGCAACGACTTGCTTGCGGGTGGTGTGAAACCAATTTACTACTGCCTGCCTGTTTTGAAACGGAACAGACACCAGACCGCTTTGATCGCAGCCGCCGTGTCGGGCGAAAACAAGTTTTTCCTTGGCACTGACTCAGCGCCACATAGCCGAAGCGCAAAAGAACGGGCTTGCGGGTGTGCCGCAGGTTGCTACACCGCGCATGCTGCAATCGAGCTGTATGCAGAAGTCTTCGATACTGCAGGGGCACTAAACATGCTGGAAGCGTTTTCAAGCCTCAACGGTCCGGACTTTTATGGGCTGCCGAGGAATTCTGACACAATAACTCTCATCGAAGATGCCTGGCGAGTACCCGAGTATCTGTGCTTTGGGGAAGATCAACTGGTGCCTGTTCGCACCGCGGACATGGTTAACTGGCGTGTTAAGGATTCCCATTGAGCGAAGATAAACTGCCCATCGCCTATCGGTTCCGAGGCTATCTGCCGGTTGTTGTGGACGTTGAAACCGGTGGTTTCAACAGTGAAACCGATGCCCTGCTGGAACTGGCAGCGGTCATCATTACCATGGATGACAATGGTCTGCTGGTACCCGGTGGTCGATTCTTTTACAACGTGGACCCCTTTCCCGGCGCGAATATTGAACAATCTTCCCTGGAATTTACCGGCATCGACCCAACCAATCCGCTGCGCATGGCAGTGCCCGAAAGCAAGGCACTGACTGAAGTCTTCAAAGCCATCAGAACCGAGCTTAAGCACACCGGCTGCAATCGGGCAATCATGGTGGCGCACAATTCATCGTTCGATCACGGCTTTGTGAACAAGGCGGCGATGCGCAGTGAAATCAAACGGAATCCGTTCCACCCATTCTCGACCTTCGACACGGTTGGCCTGTGCGGCCTGGCCTATGGCCAGACGGTGCTGGCAAGGGCTTGCGCGGCGGCGGGTATTGCATTCAGTTCCGAGGAGGCGCACTCAGCGGAATACGATTGTGACAAGACGGCCGAAATTTTTTGTGCCATCGCCAATCGCTGGCGCAAATTGGAAGGCAAGCGCCACAAACTTCCTGAAACCGACTACAAACCGTAAGCGTACTTCAGCAGGCCAAGAGGGTGAGTCGCCCGGGAGCCATCCGCCATTCCATGCTCAATATGCTTACCCGCCATGGCACAATCGCTGGTGTAGTGTGCGGCTTCACTTTCCCGTACTCGTTTGACGACGGGCTTCAATATTTTCATCGCCGATTCGTGTTTCTCAGACTTGAACGTATAGGTGCCATCGTGACCTGAGCACCGCTCAATAGCGATCACTTCAGTTTCCGGGATTAGTTGCAACAGCTCACGGGTTTTCAGACCGATATTTTGAACCCGTTGATGGCACGCTACCTGATAGGCCACCTTGCCGAGCGACCTGGAAAACTCCGTGTTCAGTAATCCAGCTTTATGTCGCAACATCAGGTACTCAAACGGGTCAAACATCGCCCGTTGAACTTTCCTGACGCGGGACTCTTCAGGAAACATTAACGGCAGTTCCTGTTTGAACATCAACGTGCAGGAAGGAATCAACGTCACCAGGTCATGTCCCTCATCAATCAAACCTGCCAGCAACGGTATGTTGTGACGTTTCATCTCAGCAACCGCATTCAGATCTCCCAGTTCATACTTAGGCATACCGCAACATTTAGCATCACGAATCACGGTAACCGGAATGCCGTTGTGCTCAAAGATATCAATGAAATCCTGGCCAAGATCCGGGGCGTTGTAGTTACCGTAACACGTCGCGAACAAGGCCACCTTGCCGCGGGTGTCAGCTGTCGGTTTTACCTCGATAGTCGATGGTTGGTGGCGCCGTGTACGTCTGTTGAAAGTGTTGCTCTCATATCGGGGCAAAGTCGCCTCAGGATGTATTTCCAACGTCTTGTCCAGCAACTTTCGAAAGGGTTTTACCTGATTTACTGCATTCGCCACCTGGGCGATCCCCGGCGTGCTGATAAACGCGCCCATTTGATCTGTCGAGGTAATAAGTCGATCGCGAAACCTGGTTTCCCGCTTTTTAAATTTGGCTGCCTTGGCACGCAACATCAAGTGCGGGAAATCCACATTCCATTCATGGGGAGGCACGTAGGGACACTTGGTCTGGTAACACATATCGCACTGGTAACAGTGATCAACGACCTTGTCATAGTCCCCTCTGGCAACGCCATCAACTTCCATCGTCTCAGATTCATCGACCAGATCAAACAGGGTCGGAAACGACTCACACAGGTTGAAGCAGCGACGACAACCGTGGCAGATCTCAAATACCCGGGTCAGCTCGTTATCCAGTTGTTCCTCATCAAAAAACCACCACTCATCCTGTCCCAGGGGATGTCTTGTGGGTGCTTCCAGGCTACCTTCTCGACTCATTGTTCACCTTTTCCTTTCGTAAAAAAAACCCGCACAGCAAATTCACGATGCGGGTCTGTCTCTATGGGCACAACTCGAAAGTTAAACGAGATCAGCCATCCAGATTATCCAGGGCTTTCTGGAACCGGTTCGCATGTGATCGCTCGGCTTTTGCGAGGGTTTCCATCCAATCTGCAATTTCGTCAAAACCTTCATCACGTGCTGATTTTGCCATGCCTGGATACATGTCTGTGTACTCGTGTGTCTCACCAGCAATCGCTGCCCTGAGATTATCCGAGGTCGCGCCAATCGGTAATCCTGTTGCCGGGTCGCCGGTCGCCTCAAGATATTCCAGGTGTCCATGGGCATGTCCTGTTTCACCTTCTGCGGTCGAGCGAAAAACCGCCGATACATCGTTGTACCCTTCAACGTCAGCTTTTGCTGCGAAGTAGAGATAACGCCGATTAGCCTGGGACTCCCCGGCAAATGCGTCTTTCAAATTCTGTTCTGTTTTACTACCTTTAAGATCCATAGGAATAACCTCATCAATATCAGTCGTTTTAGCTTATTTAACAACACGGTCTACAATCGGTATCAACAAGTGATGTCACCAGGCATTGTTACCTGTCGCGAGTATACCCACCACTCAGCCGTTGCGATACGGTCTCCGAATATTCGGTTTCTACCCGGCCTCAGCAGCCGGTCTTCCCGCTGCTTCTTTCACCAGTGGTAAGAGTTCGCCACTCTGGTGCATTTCGGTGATGATGTCGCAACCACCGATGAGTTCACCGTCAATAAATAGCTGGGGAAATGTTGGCCAATCTGAAACCTGGGGCAGATTCGCGCGAATCTCCGGGTTGGAAAGAATATCGATATAAGCAAATCGTTCACCGCAGGCCATAAGAATCTGAATAACCTGTGCCGAGAACCCGCACTGGGGTTGGTCAGGGGAACCTTTCATATAGAGCAGAATGGTGTTGTCGGCGATTTGTGCCTTGATTGTTTCAAAAATGTCCATGTTAAAGATACCTGTCAGCTTTTGCTGCTGCGAAACCGGTAATGTTACAGTCTTTTTGCGAAGCTGGGAAACATCCGGCCAGGGTTTATTTACAGTACTGCAATCCGCGTTCTGCGGGGACACTCATTTCAGGCAAGACCATAACCTCCGCCACCGGGGGTTTCGATACGGAGTACCTGACCCGTTTTCACGCTCAGTTGACACTTGGCCGGGATTGGCTGCCCGTCGAGAGAATTAACACCACACCGGCCCGGCTCGCCACCTGCCAAACCCCAGGGCGCATGAACACGTCGCTCACTAATCACGGTTACCTCAGCGGGGGCAAGAAATTCAAGCTCGCGGACCAGTCCATCTCCCCCTGAAAAACGTCCTGCACCACCGGAGTCAGGCCGTAGCGAATAGCTTCGAACCCGCAGGGGATAGTGCAATTCAAGACTCTCGATCGGAGTGTTCAGAGTATTGGTCATATGCGACTGCACCGCATTTGCACCCGCTGATTTATGACTGGCACCTGTTCCACCGGCGATCGTTTCATAATAGTCCCAGGCAGGTGTGATCTCGTGATTGCCCATGGCCACGTTATTCATGGTGCCCTGGCCGGCGGCAGGAATTAACCGGGGAATCGCACCGGAAAGCGCCCCGAGTACCACATCGACGATACGCATTGAAGTCTCTACATTTCCCGCAGCGGTTGCCGCAGGTCGTTGCGCATTAACCAGCGAACCCGGTTCAGCGTGCAACGCAATCATTCGGAAAACCCCGGCACAGGCCGGTGCGTTGTCCGGCAGCAGACAACGGAAACAATAAAATACTGCGGCTGCAGCCACAGACAACGGGCAGTTTACGTTACCCGTTACCTGCTTCGAGGTTCCAGCAAAATCAACGTCTATGCTCCCGTCCGAAACAGTCAGACAAACGTCAATATTGATATCGCGATTACCGCAACCATCGTCGTCCAGGACGTCTGAGAACCGATACGCACCTGCTGGAATCACCTGCCACGCGGCCCGTGCGAGGCGTTCTCCATAGGCGTTAATCTCATCGATACCGATGCGAAACTCTGTTTTGCCAATTTTCTCGACCAGCGCTTCAAAGCGTTTGATGCCAACGCGATTGGCACTCATCTGTGCGGCAAAGTCACCGATGACATCCGCTCCTTGCAGCGCGCCCAGTTTTTCCATTTCACGTTCGACAGGACGACCGGCGCGCACGATCAGCGTCGGTGGGATTATCAATCCTTCATCCTCGATACAGGTAGAAATTGGCATTGAACCCGGTGTGCTGGCACCAATATTGGCGTGATGGGCGCGATTGGCAACAAAGCCAAGCAGTTCCTGCTCGATGAAAACCGGAGAAACCAGGGTTACATCGGGTAAGTGGGTGCCGCCCAGAAACGGATCGTTAAGCGCAAGTATGTCTCCCGGTCGCCATTCAACCCCGGTAACGATGCTTTGCATGGCGTATGCCATACTCCCCAGATGCACCGGGATGTGAGCAGCCTGAGCAAACAATTCGCCTGAAGCATCGAACAGCGCACAGGAAAAATCCAGGCGATCTTTGATATTGGGAGAGAAAGCTGCCTGGCGCAGAACAATTCCCATCTCCTGGCAAATCGACTCAACACGACTGACCAGAATGGCAAGTTCGATCGGGGACATAGCGGAGCCGTTGAATAAATCGGCTTTAGAGTTTATCTAAACTGGTTTATTATCGCCCCCTTTTTTCATTCAACCTTATTTATCCTTTTCATTTTTGGGGAACGGCTTGTGACTGATCCAGTGATGCATACCTACGGGCGACAAGAAGTAGCTTTTGTCAAAGGCGAGGGCGCGTGGCTTTTTGATGACAAAGGTAACCGGTATCTGGATGCACTTTCCGGACTTGGTGTGACTGCGCTTGGCCATGCAAGTCCAGCGGTGGTGAAGACCCTGTCCGAACAGGCAGGTACCCTGATGCATACTTCCAACCTTTATCAGATACCGCTCCAGCAGACCCTGGCGGCGGCCCTGGCCAGAGTCTCAGGTATGGACAATATGTTTTTTGGCAACTCCGGTGCAGAAGCCAACGAGTGCGCCATAAAAATCGCACGCCTCTATGGCAAAGGCAAAGGAATCGAGCGTCCCACTCTGATTGTGATGGATTCCTCATTTCACGGACGAACGCTGGCGACACTGACTGCAACCGGCAACCGAAAAGTGCAGGCAGGTTTTGAGCCACTCGTTGAAGGCTTCGCCAGAGCGCCGTTTAATGATATTGAGGCAGTAAAGCAAATCGCTGCGCACAACTCCAACGTGGTTGCCATTATGGTAGAGCCCATTCAGGGTGAAGGCGGAATCCAGGTCCCGGACGAGGACTACCTCCGGAACCTGCGCAGCCTTTGCGATGAAAAAGGCTGGTTGCTGATACTCGACGAGGTTCAGTCCGGAAATGGCAGAACCGGCAGCTATTTCTGCTATCAGCAGTCAGGCATATTGCCAGATGTTGTGACCACAGCAAAAGGTCTGGGTAATGGCCTGCCGATCGGCGTATGCCTTGCCAGAGGAGCTGCCGCTGAAGTACTGAAACCCGGCAATCATGGATCTACCTTTGGTGGCAATCCGCTTTCCTGCGCGGTCGCAGCCACAGTCATTGCTGAAATCGAACGGCTGCAACTTTGTGAACGAGCAGGGAAACTCGGAAAGCGTATGCAGGACGCATTTCACCATCGCCTCGATGGTCGAAACAATGTCGTAGACATTCGCGGCAAAGGACTGATGCTGGGTATTCAGCTGGACAGCAACTGTACGGACCTGGTCGGTAAGGCACTTGAGCGAGGTCTGCTGATCAATGTCACCGCCGAGTGCGTAATTCGACTATTACCGCCGCTCATCATTTCAGACGACGAGGCAGATCAAATAGTGGATACGATTTGCACTCTCATCGAAGAGATTTAACAGGTTTGGAAAAGATCTGGAACGAAACCGCGTAGCGCGCAGTACTATTCAAGCAGATTGGTGATCGGCATCTTTTTCTCGATGCCGTAGCCTTGCGCGAAATCGACTCCAATTTCTCGTAGAATTTCAACGATTTCGTCATCCTCCACATACTCCGCAATCGTCTTCTTACCCATGAAGTGACCGATCTCGTTGATGGACTTCACCACAGCGTAGTCGTTTGGATTGGATTTGATATCCTTGACAAAAATACCGTCAATCTTAAGGAAGTCGACAGGCAGATTACGCAGGTAGGAGTACGAGGACAGCCCTGTACCGAAGTCATCTAAAGAAAACTGCACGCCGATGACCTTCATTTTCTCCATAAATTCGATGGCTTCCTCAAGGTTACCGATTGCTGATGTCTCTGTAATTTCAAAACAGATTTTCGACGTCGGCAAACGAGTCACATTAAATTGCTCCAGGACGAACTCCATAAAGTCATCTTCAGTGAGAGAGTTTCCTGAAATATTGATAGAGAACGCACCCAGATGCTCCAGCTTCTGTAGATTAGTCGAAATAAATTCGAAGGAGTTCTTAATGACCCAGCGATCAATAGCCCCCATTCGGTTGTAGGTTTCCGCTGCTACAATGAAATCCTGTGGGGGCATTGGTTTATCGTTTTCATCGAGTACCGTGAGCAAAATTTCATAATGCGCGTGGTCTTCACCACTTTCATCAATCGGCGCTATTTTCTGGCAGTTCAGGACAAAACGATTGGCCTCCAGAGACTTGTCAATCTGGGAAACAAATTCCATGATCCCCTTGCGACGTTCCATTTCGGAATCATCTGTCTCGAATACCTGAATCCGGTCTCGACCCGATTCTTTAGCGACGTAACAGGCAGAGTCGGCACCACGCAATATGTTAGTGACACTGTCGATCTGCTCGTCAACATGCACTACTCCACAACTGGTCGTTAGTGAGAATATTTCTCCTTCCCAGTCAAACCTGAAAGCCTTGATCAAATTACAAACGCTGCGAACAATGTCCATGCCTTCTTCCCGGCTCGAACTCTCCAGGAGGATACCGAACTCATCTCCGCCAAGGCGGGAAAGAATGGCATTCTCCGGAATCCCTTTGGCCAGTTCCTGCCCCAGTTCGACAAGTAACTTATCTCCGGCATCGTGCCCACCGGTATTGTTGATCACCTTAAACTGGTCCAGATCCATGAACGCGACGGTGTGCTGGACATCTCTGCCCCTGGTGGATACGAGCATCTGCTCCAGTTCACGCTCGAATTCCTTGCGGTTAATCAGACCACTCAGTTCATCGTGTGTCGCCTGATGGGTCAGTTTGTTGTGCATGTTCTGTAACATACGGTGCGAGGCACGATCGGTGAGCGGAATGTCGGACTCGTCCAGCACTTTTGCCAGACCCTCGAACATGAGGGTGGCGAGTTCCTCGACCGTTAACTCATGGGTTTTTACGCCACGTCGATTCACAAATACCATCTTCGCGTTGTCTTCACTGACCCAGGCAACGATTGCGATTTCACCTTCCTGCGCTGCCTGTAATTGACCCGCCTCGCAAAATTCAACCCACTCCCCGACGTGCAGTCTTTGCACACGATCATAAAGGCGTTTCCAGTCGGAATCAGTCTCTCTCTCCTCGCGAATCAGGCGGCGTTTTTCTTCCGTCTCATTGACATCGGCGAAGCCAAGTGTCTCGGCAACGGTTTGCTGGGCGAGGTTAACCATCGGCAGCGCGGCAGCCGCACCTTCCGTTGTGAGCACATGACGCAGCGTATTGACCAGTGGTGTGCGCTGACCGGGTTCGAAACTAATCGAATCAAGACCACTCTCAATCTGGGTCATCAACTCTTCAGGCGGAATATAGTCCGGAGACGTGCTCGGATCGACGGACCCATCAAGGTGAAGCATCACCTGATCCAATGCCCGGATATGATTCTTCCATTCGCTGCTGTCCTCACCCTGACGCAGATGGGTGTTAACCATGAGGTTGCGCCAGCCGGGCATCAACAACTTCATCAGAACTTCCGGTACTTCCCTGCCCGCCAGCCGCTGGTCCATTTCTTCAACCACGGCTCGTTGCGCGTTCACCAGGGTTTGTTGGCCCTCACTCGCCTTCACAGTGCGCTGTACATTTCCCGTAAAGGCACGAGATTGACGATCAACCAGTGGTTGCAGTCTGCCTAGCGCGGCATCAAACACCGCCGGATCTGAATCAAAATTTTCATTGATTTCACCAATAATCTGATCAACGTCACGTTTGATAGATCCTGATTCCACACCACCGAGTTTTGCCAGTTGATTAATGACCTCAAGCGAACGATGCGGGTTTTCTTCGCTGAGAAAATCCTGACGCTGAGTCGCCACCTTATCGAGAGTCAGTTCAAGCTGTCGAATCCAGCTTTTGGCACTACCCGACAGCAACTGGTCATCCTCGATGGTATCGACAAGATTCTCGACAACGTCCAGTCTCTCCATCGCCGCCGGGGCCAGTCTGCGCTGCTTGCCGCCCGATGCGGCCGCCTGTTCAAGCAACTGCTGGCGAACCGGAACCCGCTGATCACCGTTACCTGCCGCGCTCCGTTGCAGGGTCTGCAGCAGACCGGCCATTTCATCGATTTCAACGTAATCGACATCCTCTAACTGATCCTCGTCATACTCCTGGGGGCGCGAGCCCAGCAAATCACGTACCGTGGAATAGATGCTGCTGATGGTCGAGCTGACATCCTGTTGTCGCCTTTCACGACGCGGTGTCGAACTGCTTCGGTTGGTCTGGGCAGGCGCTGCCTGCTCGCGACGCCGCTTCAGTTCCTCCCGGAGTTCATCCTGCAGATCCGCAATTTCCTCTTCCTCCTCAACTTCAGGCTCCTCTTCAACTGCCTCCGGCTCGGGTTCTTCCCGGGCAATCTCTGCTGGTGTTTTGGTAATCGGCGCAGAGGGTGTGATGTAGTCATCATCGAGGTCCGGGAACAATCCTGAATCTTCCAGTAATTTGGTTGTGGCAATATAAAGCTTGCGGAATAACGGAATAACTTTGGCTTCGTAGCCGGTATAAACCTTCTGGCGAATCTCTTTTGTCAGGTTAACGTGCCTGATCGCATCATCGAAGGCGTGGCAAAAAACAGCCGTGCCCAGAGGATTGGCTTCACTATGACCCCAGGAATCCACCATCATCCCCATGCGAGTCAAAATTTCCTGCAGGTACTTATCGTAGGATCTCTCGCTTCTGGAAATGATGTTGGCGACCGCCAGCCAATCCTCAAATTCCTCAGTGTTGACGAGCGACAGCTTCACGCGTTTCGCCGCGGAAACCTGTTTGCGTTCTTCGTTGGCGCGGCGACGCTCTTCCAGCAGAGTTTCAAGATCGCGGGGATTGTCAATCTGATCCAAAACTTCGTTCATAAATTGCTGACTGACAGACTGCTTGGCTTTCTCAAGATTCGACATGGCGGCAAAGTATTCACTCTGTTCCGCGTTCGACTTTGCATCCTTGGCCAGTTCCAGCAACTCTGTGTCCATATACTTGAACAACGCAGAAGTCATTTCCGGCATCACCCGGGCAATCCCCTTGCGTAACGATGCGACGATTTTTTTTGAATCCGAGGGTTGCAGACCGCCACTCAGAAAGGGGGATTTCTTGTTCAGGGTGAGATTTGTTGAGGTACTTTCTTTTCGAGTATTCGCAGAACCCGGCTGCGCCTCATCTTCCGGATCTTTTTTAACACTCGCGTTTTTCTCGGCAGGCGCGTTTTGTGGTACAGGCACCTTGTCCGAGAATTCCCCGAGTGCATCAATGGCATCGCTGTCCATGCCCTGGGGAAAGTTGATTCCGACACCACTATCCATGACCCGGACAATCTTACCTTCGAGTCTGAAATGCTGGTCCTTCGCCGCTAATGGGACACTAAAGTGGATACCCACGGTTTCACCCGGATTGATACCCGGCATACCACGTCGGCTCCTGCCACCTTCCTGTTCTACCAGCAGCATCCCGCTTTCGCAGTAATCCTTGATTGTACAAAGCCAGGATTTACCCGCATTGGGATGCACCAGCGCGTTCACACTGATGGCGTACCTTGGACTTCTGCGCTTGTCCATCACTCTCGCGACCAGAAAAGATAACGGCCAATAATAACAGACTACGGCGAAACGGCTAGCCGGGAACGTCGTTGCGGACGCGATTTACCGCATTCAGCCACGACGCATACAAGTCCTGACTTTGCTGCAGAGGCATCTTTGGTTCGAATCTAACCTCCCTTCGCCAGCGGCTTGCGAGATCGGTTAGCGATTCATACACACCCACCTGCAGCCCGGCTAGGTAGGCAGCACCCAATGCCGTTGTTTCCGTTACCTGAGGACGATCAACTGAAATCTGCAGGATATCTGCCAGGAATTGCGTCACCCAGCGGTTAACGACCATGCCGCCATCCACGCGAATCAATTCCGGACTGATTCCGTCACTGGCCATGGCCGTCAGCAGGTCCTTCGTCTGGAAACAGACAGACTGCAAGGTCGCCGTAACGATGTCCTCAATGCCGCTATCACGGGTTAAGCCGAGGATCGCACCGCGCGCATTCGCATCCCAGTAGGGTGCACCGAGCCCCGTGAATGCCGGTACCAGAACCACTCCGTGGCTGTCAGGATTAGCCCGGGCGATGGCCTCGGTATCCGCTGCATCCTTAATCAATTTGAGCCCGTCACGCAGCCATTGCACCGCGGCACCGGCAACGAAAATGCTGCCTTCAAGACCATAAGTCACTTCCCCGCCGAGCCGATAAGCCACCGTCGTCAACAACCTGTTTGCTGAGGTGACCGCGGTCGTACCGGTGTTCATAATCACAAAACATCCGGTTCCGTAAGTACTCTTGATCATGCCCTCGGTAAAACAACACTGGCCAATCAAGGCGGCCTGCTGGTCTCCTGCCATACCGGTGACCGGGATCGAGGCACCGAACAGCTCTGGAATCGTAGCGCCGAAATCCGCACTGCAATCCTCTACGTCAGGCAGCAGGATCAAAGGAATATCCAGCTGGGCGAGTATTTCCTCATCCCACTGCTGGGAATGAATGTTGAACAACAAGGTTCTTGATGCGTTCGTTGCATCGGTTTTGTGGGCTTTGCCGCCTGTCAGTCGCCACAATAAAAAACAATCGATAGTGCCAAACAGCAACTCTCCATTCACAGCTTTTGCCCTTGCACCGGGGACATTGTCCAACAGCCATTTAACCTTTGTGCCGGAAAAGTAGGGATCCAGCAACAAGCCGGTTTTTTGGGTAATGGCAACCTCAAACCCGGAGGCTTTGAGTATTTCACAATCCCCCGCGGTCCTTCTGTCCTGCCAGACGATCGCGTTGTAGATTACCTCACCCGTATTTTTATCCCAGAGTACCGTGGTCTCGCGCTGGTTGGTGATGCCAATCGCCGCAATCTCACTCGCGGCAATTCCGCTTTTGGCAATGACCTCGCGCACCACCGCAACGGTTGAATCCCATATTTCCTCAGGATCATGCTCCACCCAGCCGTCCTCCGGGAAAATCTGCGTAAACTCCTTCTGGGCGACGGCAAGAATTTCCGAAGCGCTGTTAAACATGATAGCCCTTGAACTGGTGGTACCTTGATCGATGGCGAGAATATGGGATGGCATTGACGTTGGTCCCTGAGCGTTCTGCGTTAAGTGTGCGTTTACTTCTATCAGAGACCGGTATCTCTAACCGGTGTTCTGACAGGAACTGTTGATACTACGATTCTGCCCTGAATTATGTCTTAATGCTCCGAGATTTCAATTGGCAGGTTTGTCCATGCAGTTCTCCCTGTTTCCTTCCCCGCACAAACTGAGATTCGGCAGCGGTCATTTGCCCCTGGCGGGCAGAATTTACGTCAAACCCCTGCAACCTCTGGATGAGGACCTAACGGACTGCATAAGCCGCTTTTGCGCCTCCGCCCAGCGTCAGTTGAGTCTCTCCTATGGTGCCCCTGAAGCGGAACAAGTGCTGCTCACCATCGACCTGAAATCCGGACCGAAAAATATCGGCGCGTATGAACTAACCGCTGGCAACGACGGCCTGGTACTGTGTGCAAAAAACGCCCCGGGTATCGCATACGGTTTGACGACGCTGGGACAGATCCTGAATCAGGTGAGCTCATCGCTACCGTGCCTGCGCCTGTCAGATCAACCGGATTTCAGGCATCGCGGTATTATGCTGGATATCAGCCGCTGCAAGGTCCCCTCGATGCATACCTTGTACTCGCTGATCGACAACTTCGCCGAACTCAAGATCAACCAGCTTCAGCTCTACACCGAGCACACCTTTCCTTTTGTCAATCACGCAACGGTATGGGCAGACTCATCGCCAGTCACGCCGGAAGAAATTCTGGCGCTTAAGAAGTACTGCCAGTCGAGGTTCATCGACCTGGTCCCCAACCTGAATTCCTTCGGACACTTCGAACGGTGGCTTCGACACCCGGAATACCACAAATATGCGGAGTGTCCCGGAGGATTTCGTCACCCCTATTCCGGTACGCTCATGAAGTTCGGCAGTACCCTGAAACCCGGACGTCAAAGCCTGCAGCTCTTAAAAGAGCTCTATGATGAATACCTGCCGTTGTTCGACAGTGAGTTTTTCAACGTTGGCGGCGATGAGCCCTGGGAGTTGGGTCACGGCTGGAGCAAAGCCAGGTGCGCGCAATTGGGTACCACCAATGTCTATATCAATTTCATGTCTGATATCAGAAAGCAGGTGAACGCCAGAGGTCGTAAAATGATGTTCTGGAGCGACATCGTGCTCAGGCAGCCGGAATCCCTCACAAAATTGTCCCGGGATCTGGTGGCACTGAACTGGGGTTATGAGGGTAATCACCCCTTCAGAGGTGAGTGCCAGCAAGTTGCCGAGCAGAAGATCCCGTTCTATGTGTGCCCGGGGACCTCAAGTTGGAACTCACTCACCGGTAGAATCGATAATGCCACCCGCAATCTGGCAAGCGCAGCAAAAAACGGTCTCAAATATGGTGCCCAGGGTTATTTGATCACTGATTGGGGCGATCACGGTCACCATCAGTATCTGCCTATCAGCTACCCTGGATTCCTCATGGGAGCCTGTCAGAGTTGGAACGCCAGGGCCAGCAGGCACCTTGACCTGGCTGATGGACTGAATTCAATTTTCTTTCAGGAAGTCGAGCCAACCACGGCCGGGCTGCTCATCGAACTCGGCGAGGTGCTCGAACTGGCACCTTCACCGATTCGGAACGCCAGTATTTTCAATCTAGCCTTGTTTTCGCACCGGCAGGACGAATCAAATGCTACCCGTGGAGTCCCCGATGACCAGCTGGAGGCCTGCGAAGCGGCCATGGCAGACATCCGTGCACGGCTTGCACCAATCAGTACTCAACCAGCCCTTGAGCAGGTCAAACTGGAGCTGGGCAACGCCATCGATATGGCATGTCACGGCATCCATAAACTCCAGCAATCTCGCGGTGCACAACTATCCAATGACTACCTGCACGCTAATTTGCAAAAAATTATTGGCAGGCACGAATCATTGTGGCTGGCGCGAAATCGACCGGGCGGATTGCGCGAGAGTACAGCCTATCTTGCTTAACGCCTGGACTGGCACGGATACCACGGATACCGCTGGTGGACTCTGGAATTTATCGAATTGATGCACTCCCATCAGTGAAGTCCATAAGTTGCGCAAGCCGTTCCAATAGGTGCAAAATAGGCGCCCTTTCAACGCATTTTAATTATTAATGGAGAGTCAAATGCGCGACGTTGTGGTAGTAGATAGTGTAAGAACCGGACTGGCTAAATCCTTCCGGGGTACGTTTAACTTAACTCGACCAGACGATATGGTTGCTCATTGTATTGACTCCCTGCTTGCGCGTAATTCGAAGCTCGATCCGGCAGAGGTTGAGGACGTCATCGTGGGTGCTGCGAGCCAGACGGGCGAGCAGGGCGGAAATATTGCACGCCTTGCGGTAATACTGTCAAAGCTCCCCGTCACTGTTGCCGGTTCCACGATCAGCAGAGCCTGTTCTTCTGGTCTCAACTCGATTGCTTTTGCTGCCAACCAGATTGCGAGCGGTTGTTCAGAAGTGATGATTGCCGGCGGTGTTGAGTCGATTTCTGCCGGAACGCGTCAGGAACCAGGGAAGTCAAAAAAACATCCAACGATCGAGGAAAAGTCACCGGATATATTTATGGCGATGGGTAATACCGCGGAAGTTGTAGCGCGTCGTTACAATATTTCTCGCGAATATCAGGATGAATTCTCACTGGAAAGCCAGAAGCGTACTGCAGCCGCACAGCAAGGCGGTATTTTCAACGACGAAATTATGCCGATGAAAACCAAGTACGCGAAAATCATCAACAAGGAAACCAAGGAAACCGAAATCGTCGACGGTGAGTGTGTGGGTGACGAGTGTAATCGCCCCGATACAACGCTTGAAGGACTATCGAGCCTGAAACCTGTCTTCGAGGAAAGCGGCACTGTCACCGCCGGTAATGCTTCGCAGCTTTCTGACGGCGCTTCCATGACCCTGCTGATGAGTGCAGAACGTGCGGCGCAATTAGGCCTTGAACCGCTGGCTTATTTCCGCGGCTGGACTGTGGCTGGTTGCGAACCTGACGAAATGGGCATTGGCCCGGTTTTCGCTGTACCCAAATTGCTCAAAGCAACCGGGTTGAAGACTGCTGATATAGACCTGGTGGAATTGAATGAAGCGTTTGCATCCCAGTGTCTCTACTGCCGCGATACGCTGGAGTTCGACCCTGAGATCTACAACGTCAATGGCGGCTCCATTTCCATTGGCCATCCTTTCGGCATGACAGGGTCAAGGCTCACGGGTCACATCATTCGCGAATTGCGTCGTCGCGAAAAGAAATATGGCATCGTCAGCATGTGCATCGGTGGTGGTATGGGTGCTGCAGGTCTGTTCGAAGCCTGTTAACTTAAACTGACACTCAGCGACAAAAAAGGGAGCCTGGCTCCCTTTTTTTCGCCCTGATTTAGTAATCCCTGATTAGAATGGCACTTACTTAACATTGCCGGGTTGTTCGTCTTCGAGAATTCACTTCGAACGACGGTATTTGCTTAAGTAAGTGCCATTCGTCCCTGATTAAAGTCGACATGCCGCACCGCTATCAACTAAAGCTTAACCTGGCTATTCCAACAACAGCCCGGGCAGGTTTCCAGCGGCTCGCCATTTCTCAAGTTTCTCGAAAAAAGCGATGGGCCCGGCACCATACATATCAGTGAAAAAACCGTTGCGATTGCCCGGCCTCCCCTCACTATTGTAATAACCGGGTGTGCATTCAGCATAGAAGCGAAGCCCCTGTCGGGTTGTCGCCTGCGCCTCTTCCACATAAGCCTGTTCCGCATCGGGCATGACATCCACGACGGTTTTTGCTCTGGTACGCGCTTCAGACAGGATATAGGCGATGTGCCGGGCCTGTTCATTTAACGTGTGTGGCACGTTGACTGTCACGGCCGTCTGCGTGAAGCCCATAAAAAAACAGTTGGGGAAACCATGGCTCTGCAGGCCATTGAGGGTACGCAAACCACCAGACCAATGATCACTGAGTGCCTTGCCCTGCCGGCCAACGATATCGTAACCGGCGCGCCGGGTATAGGAAGTTCCTACCTCAAATCCGGTTGCAAAAATCAGGCAGTCCAGTTCGATTTCCCGGCCATTGACAACGACTCCTCGCTCGGTCAATCGCTCCACGCCGAGACCCGTCGTATCCACCAGTTCGACGTTGGGTCTGTTAAAAGTCGGCAGATACTCGTCATGAAAACACGGTCGTTTACAAAATTGCCGATACCAGGGTTTAAGTGACTCAGCCACCGTCGGGTCCGCCACAATCGCCTCGGCCCGGGCACGTATCTGGTTCATCTTCCGATAGTCCGATAACTCCATCAGATCGGCGCGCTCGCGGCTCGTGAGGGGCCGCCCAAGTTCCTCCGCCGCAAGTTTCGCGGCGATGCCGGTGAGATTCCTGAATATGTCTGTCCAGCCATCACTGACCATGTCAACATCTTCGTGGCCGCCACTGACCAGGGTGTTGAAATTATCCATGCGCCGTTGTTGCCAGCCGGGCTCCAACTGAGCAGCCCACAGTGGATCGGTTTCTGCATTATTACGTTCATCGATGGAAGAAGGAGTTCGCTGAAAAACAGTCAGATGCTGTGCCCATTCACCGAGATGTGGAATGCATTGCACCGCCGTCGCGCCGGTGCCGATAATGCCAACCCGCTTGTCTTTTAAGCCAGTGAGGCCGCCAGTCGAATCGCCACCCGTATAACCATAGTCCCAGCGGCTGGTGTGAAAGGTATAGCCCTTGAAATCACTAATTCCTGGAATGCCCGGCAGCTTTGGGCGGCTCAATGGGCCATTGGCCATTGCCACGTATTTCGCCCGGATCAGGTCACCGCGGTCGGTGTTGATCAGCCACTGGTTGGTATCTTCCTGCCAGTGTAACGCCGTCACACCCGTTTGCAGGCAGGCGTTAGCATAGAGATCATAATGGCGGGCAATTCGTTTGCTGTGCTCAAAGATTTCTGGTGCAAATGAGTACTTGTGCCTGGGCATGTAGTTCAGTTCTTCCAGTAACGGCAGATAACAATAGGATTCAACATCGCACATTGCACCGGGGTATCTGTTCCAGTACCAGGTACCGCCAAAATCACTGGCTTTCTCAATGACCCGAATATCACCAAATCCTGCCTCCCGTAATCTCGCTGCGGCGAGCAATCCGCCGAAACCACCACCAATGATGACAACCTCAACTTCATCCTTCAGTGGCTCGCGATGGATTTGTGCTTCGATATAGGGATCATCTACATAACGGGAAAATTGCGCAGTCACCTCAACGTATTGATCAATTCCATCAGGCCGGATGCGCCGGTCCCTTTCTGCCAGGTACTTGCGTTTTAGTTTATCTGGATCGAAATCGAGCGTTCCGAGAATGTCCCTGATGCTGCCTGGACCACCTCCGTTAACGTCAGAATTCTTAGTCAAGGTATTACCTCCGCCTGGTATCGGTTTGACTCAAGTAAAAATTCCTCGTGCAGGCTGACAGCGTCAGTTCAGGCAAAAACTACCTCCAGGATTCAAGAATTTCGCTGAGCTTGTCCATGAAGGCAATCGGTTGATCAAGGAACAAATGGTGTTGGGCATCTTCGAGTTCGAAGACTTCCAGCGCTGGTTGCAGCGTTTTCATATACTGCGCGCTTCTGGCGCTAAACGATTCACTATTCTGACCGTAAATCAGGGCGATCCTGCAGGTCACCGACGCAAGGTCCTCCTCGATATCACCTGTCGCCTTCATGCGGTTGCTGAGTTCCTCGTCAAATTTCCAGACAAACCCCTCGTCTATGTGCTCGATTGAATTGCGGGCAATGTGCTGGACCAGGTACTCGTTCTCACAAGTCTGCGGTGGCTGAAGCCGGAAACGGGAACGCGCAACCTCAAGGTTGGGATAGATCTTGGGTTTGGACCACCGCTCCGCGTCCCTTGGCCGCTCGTCGTCAGGATGTTTGACGCCTGAATCCAGCAATACCAGCCCCTTAAATCGCGCCGCGTGACGAGCCACGGCTCGCAATCCCATAATCCCACCAAAACTGTGCGCTACAACGATTGTATCCTGCGGCATCTCATTGACGTCAGCGACACTGAGTATCTCAGCAGCATAAGTGTCAGCGGAATATTCATCCCGGTGATCGCTGTCACCCATCCCGGATAGATCGATGGCAATTGTCTGATAGTCATCCTTGTATTTTGGTGCAATGAAATCCCACCAGTGTGCATGGGCATTATGGCCGTGCACAAAAAGCAATCCAGGCTTCCCTGGCCCACTCCACTTAAGGAAGTTGATGTCGGCATCTTCAACCTCGACCGAACCCGACTCAACTTCAGTTTCAACCGCAGTCCAAAACCAGTCTGGTGTTTCTGTCATGTAGTCCTCGCTATCACTTTTCAGATGGCTGATGTATCCCGGGGCGCACTATTTCCATTATGCGGGTCCTGACCGGCTCGTCGTTTTCCCCTGTCGACACATCGTTACATCGATTTGACGGGCTCTTCGCTAGGCAACCTTCGAATATTTTCGGAGATGGTAATCGACATTTCCAAACAAGGTCTCGATCGTCGTCAGCCGTTTGAAGTAGTGTCCGACATTGAGTTCGTCGGTCATACCCATTCCACCATGCAGTTGAATAGCGTTCTGGCCGACAAACTTCCCACTCTTTCCAACCTGCACCTTCAATGCAGACACCGCTTTTTTGGCCTCCGCATCGTAACCTGCTTCCAGGCGCATGGCAGCCATAAACAACAGGGACTTACTTTGTTCATGTTCAATGAACATATCAACCATTCTGTGTTGCAGTACCTGGAACTTGCCGATTGGCTGGCCAAACTGTTCCCGGGTCTTGCAGTATTCAACCGTTGCTTTATACAAAACCTCCATGGCGCCAACTGCCTCGGCCGCCACCGCCAGAATTCCGTAGTCAATCGCTTTCTCGAGGGCTTCAAACCCACAATCCTCGTCCCCAACCAGTGCATGCTGCTCTACTACAACGTTATCAAGGGTAATTTCTGATGCGCGCATGCCATCCACGGTGGGATAGTCACGTCGACTGATCCCCGCACTGGATGCATCCACGACAAACAGGGATATTCCTTCCTCGTCCTTCTGATTTCCCGAGGTTCGGGCAGGAATAATCAGGTAATCCGCACTTGGCCCGCCAATAACGACGCCCTTAAATCCGCTGAGCTTAAAACCGGCTCCGGCGTGAACTGCCGTTGTGGTCACATCGTTGAGATTAAACCTTGCCTGTGGTTCAACGAACGCCAGCGCCGCAAGCTTTTCTCCATTCCGTAATGACGCGAGTATCGTCTCCTTTTGCTGGGTGGATCCGGCGTCGCTCAGCAAGGTTCCCGCAATCACAATCGAAGACACATAGGGCTCAATGACAAGACCCTTACCAAACTCTTCCATCAGGATCATGGTCTCTATCGGGGTCCCGCCATATCCACCATCCTCCTCGGGAAACGGCAGGGCCAGCCAGCCAAGTTCCGCGAAGGTTGACCAGTGTGCGCGACTGAACCCCTCCTCGCTGCGAACCAGCTGCTGCCGTGCCGCAAACGAATAGTCATTCTGGATAAATCGCTGCACACTATCTTGTAAAAGGGTTTGCTCTTCTGAGAATGAAAAATCCATTATTCTGTCCGTTTGCGTGATTGGCTTCGAGATGTTCGGCGGCAGCGCCATAGTGCTGCCTCGCGGCGCACCCGATAATATTGATTGTCCAGAGCATTTTCAACAAGGTAGCATGGAGGCTCACAATTCAGCACCCTTTTCGGAGTGACCGTATGACCGATCCCCTGATCGCACAAAAAAGCCCGTATCCCGTTGAAGTAGAGGCAGGAAAAGCCTATTTCTGGTGCGCCTGTGGCAAAAGCAGTAAACAGCCCTTCTGTGACGGTTCCCATCAGGATACTGAATTTCTACCCGTTAAGTTCGAGGCGACAGAGTCCAAAAAACTTTTTTTCTGCGGCTGCAAGCGTTCCGCGACACAACCCTTGTGCGACGGTAGCCACAATGCCCTCTGACGGAAAGCCCGCGATGCAGATCAGTTAGAACCTCAAACCGGAATAACGGAACCCAATTGACGCTCCCACCACAATGTGAGTGTTATGACGGAACCATCTGGCTCGGCGACGGCGAGCACTGCCGCAACGGATCAATCGGGGCCTGGGAAAAAAGGCAAAGCGCTTACTCCGGTTGCACTTTCAGTCCTCGCAGCCCTTGCGGCCGCCCTTAATTCCGGCAACATCAGGCAGGCCCAAAGGCAGAAAACAATTTTGCTAAAGCGCCAGGATTACCCGTTTCCCAGCCCTGTCCAGGAGGAATTCCTCAGGCTCGACGCACGCCTGCGCGAGCTTGAAGACTGGCAGCGGTTCGCCACCTTGCCCAAACAGATTGAACTTTGCGAAAAGATGGAAAATCTGGATCGACAAATGCAAATCCATCCACTTGAAAAAGCCCAGGCGATCAAGGAACTGCAGAGCGCCTGGCGCGCGCTCGGACCTTCCAACGCCAGAGAAGTGCACAAACTATGGCAGCGTTTCAGCGCAGCGGGCGATCGGGCTTATGCCCCGTGCAGTCAATACTTTGACCAGCAAAACGCGCAGCGTCAGCAACACCTGCTGGAACGGATCCGTATTTGCGAAACCCTTGAGCAATACTCCGCGAAATACGACTGGTCGACGGTTAACTGGCAGGGACTCAGCCAGGAGGTTAAAAGAGCAAAGACACAATGGAAACAGTTTAGCGACATCCCGCACGCCAGCCGTCGAGAGATGAACAAGCGGTTCTCCTCGGCGCTGTCGCTGGTTGACGAAAAACTTGATTCTGAACAGGCGCGAAATCACGAGTTCAAGCGAGCCTGCATACAGGAGGTCTCGGAGCTGCTCGAAAGTAATGAAGCGATGCCCCAGTTGATTCGGGCAGTAAAAACAGTTCAACAACGCTGGAAACAGATTGGCATCACCAATCGCAGCACTGATCAAAAACTCTGGAAGGCATTCCGGAAACAATGTGACGCAATATTCGCCCGGCGGGATGCAGAAAAGAAGTCAGCTCCTGCAATACCCGGGCAACCGACCGAAAAGCCGTCAGGAGAACCGGGTCCGGTCCATGCACACGAGGTTTCTGCGTTAAGCGGTGCTTTCAAAGCCAGAGCAAAGCTGTGTGACCAACTTGAGCTTGGTGGCGACGTAAGCCAAATCGAAATCGCCTGGCGGCAACAAGCTTCACTTCCGGAGCGATGGGAGAAGCCACTGCTTGAGCGAAAAAAACGTGCGTCTACCGGCAGGACAGTTTACGCCCATTGCAACGACCTTGAAGAACTTTGCGTTCGAATCGAGTTGTTGGCCGAACTGACTTCACCGGAAGTATCCAGCCCGTTGCGTCTAAAACTACAGGTTGAGCGACTGGAGCGGCAGTTCGCAAAGGGTCAGCGAGAGGTCAACTCCAGGGCAGACCGCCTCGCGGATTTGCAATCAGCCTGGTACTCCCTGAGCCCCGGTGAGCAAACCGACCCTTCCTATCACCTCAGATTCAGCCGAGCCGAAACCCTGCTTGAGTCCGCTTCATCCTGAACCAAAAATAAATCTGTGAGAATCTCTGCTACTGCGGCATCACTTGATGCGATAATCCCCGCCATGGCTCGCAAAAATAAAATTATCATCGGTCGCAAAGAGCGCCTGACATTTCCATCGCTCTGCCCACAACCCATTGTCGGCAAGGTTGATACGGGTGCAAAAACCTGTTCGCTGCATGCGTTTTACACAGAAACTTTCGAACGTGATGGCATGCCGTGGATAAAGTTCGGACTGCATCCTGATCAGGATTCAAACAACTTCGAAGTCCACTGTGAGACACCTCTCAAGGACCGACGAATCGTCAGAGATTCCGGTGGACACGAAGAGGAACGCTTTGTGATAGAAACAGACGTTGATATCGCGGGCCTGAGCTTTTGTGTAGAATTCACGCTAACCAGCCGGGACAATATGCGCTATCGGTGTCTTGTAGGAAGGAATATCCTCAACAAGCACTTTCTCGTAGATTCTGCCAGAAGTTATCTCCATCCCTGAATTGTCGAGAACGCGCGATGCGAATTGCCATCCTTTCCAGAAATAAGAAAATATATTCCACCCATCGGCTTGTTCAGGCTGCAGAAGCACGGGGCCACGAGGTCAGGGTACTCGATCACCTGCAATGTTTTATGGATATCAGTTCTGACAATCCTACCTTGCACTACCGCGATGAGGAATTCTCAAAATCCTACTTTGACGCGGTCATACCCCGGATAGGTGCCTCGGTCACATTTTACGGCACAGCCGTGGTCAGACAATTCGAGATGATGGGTGCTTACTGCGTCAACGAGTCGGTAGCCATTACCCGCTCTCGCGACAAGCTGCGTTCGTTGCAATTGTTGTCCCGCAAGAACATCGGTATTCCGGTCACTGCCTTTGCCAATTCTGCAACAGACATTGCCGGTATCATTCGAGAGGTCGGTGGTGCACCGCTGGTGATTAAGTTACTCGAAGGTACCCAGGGCATCGGAGTGGTACTCGCAGAAACTAGAAAAGCCGCGGAAAGTGTCATCCAGGCGTTTATGGGTCTTAATGCGGACATCCTCGTACAGGAGTTCATCAAAGAAGCCGGTGGTGCCGATATCCGTTGTTTTATGGTAGGTGGCAAGGTCATCGCAGCCATGCAACGACAGGCTGCAGAGGGAGAGTTTCGCTCAAATCTGCACCGTGGAGGTTCTGCAGCACTGGTCAAGATAACCCGGGCAGAGCGTGCGACAGCTGCAAGTGCTGCCAAGGCCATGGGCCTGAATGTCTGCGGTGTTGACCTGCTCAGATCAAGCCGTGGTCCCCTGGTGATGGAAGTTAACTCATCGCCAGGGCTGGGTGGCATCGAGGAAGCGACCGCCAGGGACGTGGCTGGCATGATAATCGAGTTCATCGAGACCAATGCAAAACCAAACAAGAACAAAACTAAAGGCACGGGATAGGCATTCGTTATGGCGGGAAGTCCAATTACAATCGGCGGTGTTGTCGTCAAACCGGGTGAGCGACGGATGATACCCTTGCCCATTGGCAGCTTATACACCAGCAACGAAATGCGCCTGCCGGTACACGTCATCAACGGGCGACATGATGGTCCGCGACTGTTTATCACTGCCGCAATTCACGGCGACGAGTTGAATGGTGTCGAGATTCTACGGCGATTACTGGCCATTCGACAATTTCGAACCCTTCGCGGGTGTCTCGTCTGCATTCCATTCGTTAATCCTTATGGCATGATTCAGCATTCGCGCTACCTGCCGGATGGCCGGGATCTGAACCGCTCATTCCCGGGTAGCGAAACCGGCTCCATGGCAGCGAGGTTAGGGCACGTCCTGCTGACCGAGGTCGTTAGCCAATGCCAATATGGCATTGACCTGCACACAGGCGCGATGCACCGTTCGAATCTACCGCAGATTCGTGCCGACCTGGATGACGAGGAAACCAGCAATTTGGCCATGGCTTTTGGGGTGCCAGTGCTGATTAACGCGAATCTGCGCGATGGGTCGATGCGGGCAGAGGCCGCCCACGCGGGCGTGAAATTGCTGCTTTACGAGGCAGGCGAGGCACTCAGATTTGATGAACTGTCAATACGCGCCGGGATCAAGGGCATTGTCAATGTGATGCAGGCACTCAATATGATTCGGCCACCAAAACGAGAAAGTGCCTCAAAGTTTGAACCTTTTATCGCCCGCTCCAGCAGCTGGGTCAGAGCAACTGCCAGCGGATTGTTCCGGCCACGCAAAAAACTGGGTGACCGGGTCGTTTCCGGTGGAGAGTTAGGTGCCATTTTTGATCCATCCAGCCTTTTCGATCAGGTCAGGGTGCCGGTTCCATCCCGCTATACCGGGATTATTATCGGCCGTACCAACATTCCGCTGGTTAATGAGGGAGACGCGCTGTTCCATGTAGCACGCTTCGAGGCGGATTCCTCCGAAGTGAAAGCCGGTGTCGAAGAGTTCGAAATGGACAACGCGGTCAAGATTGACTAACTGGCGTGTAATCAGACCTGATACTCGTCCGGTTTATAGGCGGGAACGAATCCCGCAGATGATTGTTTGCTAACATTGTTGTTCAAGTGGCTGTTTCACCGCTAACGCCAGGCAAGCCCTGATTTGGATCAGGGCGTGCCTGGGATAACGCTCCGCCAATCCGGTATCTAACCCTGACCATGTCACCCACGACCGTACAACTGCCAGCGCACTATCCCGGTATAAAATATGCTGCCGGTATCGCACTGTTGCTGACCCTGATGTTGAACTGGGTGCCATTCCTGGATGTCCAGGCGGCTGATTACCTTGCCATTTCGCTCACCGATAATCTTCTGATCTACGCTTCAGCCCGGGGAATCAATGCACTGATTTCGGTAATCCAATCAATTGAGGTCAGCGTAAGCCTTGGCGCCGGTGTCGCGGTTCACTTTGGCGAGATTCTCGATCCGCTCAATGACCTGGTTGAACGATTTTCGGGATTTGTGCTCTACAGTCTTGCTGCGCTTGGCCTGCAACAAATCATTCTGACAGCAACCACCAGCATTTTTGCCAAGGTCCTCGTTACGATCGCCCTGATTGGCACGTATCTCGCCTGGCTGGGCGGTCGGAAGTTGCCTGACTGGTTCAAACGGCTGCTGGGGCTCATTATTCTGGTCCGATTCGTGCTCGTGCTGGAGGTAGGCGTCTGCTGGACCCTGGACACCGTGTACTTCGACCAGCACCAACAACAGGCACTGAGCACACTGGACCTGGCCAGGGACCAGTTGCAACAGGTTCGCGAACGCTACGATGAAGCAATCAAATCAAAGGGTATCCTGTCAGGGCTGTGGGATGCGGCAAAATCAATCATTGACGTTGATGAACTGCAGAGCATTACAGAGCTCACGGCGGTAGCCATTGTCCAGCTGATCGTCATCATGCTGATTCGCAGCGTGCTGCTGCCTCTGGGGTTTCTGTGGCTGACTTTCTATTGTCTGCGTCGGTTTTTCGACTGATGAGGACCTGGGTAAAGATTCCTGGCCAGGTGTTACCTCGTTGCCGGAGCTGATCCTAAAGCTGCTGCTCACGGCAAGCTGATCGTTACTCTTGCGCCACCCAGCTTTGATTCACCCAGTTCAATAGTACCGTTATAGCGTGACACGATCTCATACACGACAGCCAGACCAATTCCCTGACCAGTCTCTTGAGTATCGAGTCGTTCACCTCGACGCAGCACCCGCTCTCGATCCTGCACTGAAATACCCCCACCATCGTCTTCAACGATGAGCATCAGACCCGCGGTCTCTCCGGGACTAACATTCAAAACGACCTGCCGTTGCCCGTACTTGCAGGCGTTGTCGACAATATTACCTAACAACTCCATCAAGTCTCGTTCATCCCCAAAAAAACTACACGCTTCGATGACCGAGCGGATGTTGAGTTCCTTTCCGGCATAAACCCGGCGCATCGCAGCTACCAGTCTTTCGACCACAGGCCCGACGTCAAGTGACTGGCTGATCAATGTTGTGCCACTGGTGACGGCTTTCTGCAACTGGTAGGAAACAATCTCGTCCATGCGTCGAATCTGATCTTCGAATGTATCTGTGATTTCCGATAGCTCGCTCCGTGATTCACTTGTCTCCAACTGTGCCGACGCACCCTGCAATATTGCCAGCGGGGTCTTCAAACTATGAGCGAGGTCTGCGAGCGTCGTTCGATATCGTTCTCGTTGCTGACGCTCACTGGCCAGCAACAAATTCAGATTCCGGGTGACTCCCTCAATCTCGTTGGGATATACGTTTTGCAGGTATTCCTGATGCCCGTCTTCAATGGCTTTCAGGTCATCCGCCAGCGAAGCCAGGGGTTTCAGGCTCCAGCGCATGATGACCCCCTGAACCAGCACCAGCATCAATACACCGCCGAGTAACCAGCCCCACAGGGCATTCCGAAATCCGGTGATCTCATTTTCGTAGGGACCCGAGTCTTCCACGACGACATAGACATAAGGAGTGATTTTGTCATCGGCACTTTGCCAGAGAATTTTGTACACCAGGTAAAACTGCGAGTGAGCGGCGTCCGAACTGATCCTGCCGAATGCCGGTAATCCGGTAACAAGTGTTTCGGTGGGTAACTCATCGCTAATGGCTACCGTTGGCTGATCGAGTGCTGAAGGACTCTGCCATAACTCTGTACCGAGTTGATCCAGCACTATCGCATGTAATCCGGATCCGAGGCTATTAAACCGGGGTTCCTGCAATTGTTCCGGCAGGAATAGCTGACCATCGGTTTCTTCACTGACGGCCAGTAATCCATAAATGTGGATGAGCAATTTTTCCTCAACCGACTGGGCAGCACTTCTCTGGAATGCCCGGTCAAGTACAAATCCCATCAGGCCAAGAAACAAAATCAACACCAGCGCCGCAGAAAGCAGCATTCTTGCCCGGAGTGAGTAGGCTTTATTCACCAATCAGATGTTGGCTGGTGTGAACCGATAACCCTGACCTCGAACAGTAGCAATCGGCTTCAGGCTATTTTCGGGATCGATCTTTTTCCTCAATCTTCCCACAAAAACCTCGATAACATTGCTGTCCCTGTCAAAGTCCTGATCGTACAAATGCTCAGTGAGTTCTGTCTTCGAGACGACTTCACCAGGGCGCATCATTAAATACTGGAGCAAGTTAAATTCGTAAGCAGTCAGGTCAACACTGGCGTCATCCACTTTAACCTGCTTGGCTCTGGTATCAAGTTGCAGCGGTCCAAATTCCAGGACAGATTTGAGCTTACCTGATGCCCGACGTATCAGTGCATTTATCCTGGCAAGGAATTCCTGTACGTGAAATGGTTTAACGAGATAGTCGTCTGCACCTGCGCTCAAACCGTCCACTTTATCTTTCCAGTCACCCCGGGCTGTGAGGATCAAAATCGGGCAGTCTTTCCCTTCAGCGCGCATGCGCTCAATGATTTCGATACCGGATACCCTGGGCAATCCAAGATCGATGACCGCAATATCGTAATGATACTTCAGACCAAAATGCATACCTGCCGAGCCATCTTCACAAGCATCGACGCTGAACAGATTGCGCTCCAGCAACTCCTGAAGCTGGTTTCGCAATTTCATTTCGTCTTCAACCAATAATAGGTGCCGGCTCATAGGCTACTCAAAAATTTCCCCGGTGGTACCGTCTACAAAGACATACTTGACGATGCCGGACGCGGAGAGGGTTTTGACCCTGTAGACTGGTGGGCCCTGGCTCTCAATCATATTGATGGAAAGAATTTTACTGGCCTTGTAACGCTGCTTCACCATGCTCGCAGCCTGCTTGTTACCGATTCTGGCTTTCTGGTTAGGCAGCAGATTTGCCGGGCTGTTCGCCGACAACTCACCAAAGTAGGCGGGCCTTGCCACGGCGTTCACGGGCATGACCAGTGGCAGTAATAGCACAATATATATTAACAAGCAGCGCATTAAGTCAATCCTGCCTTTATAAAACGGGTGAAATAGCTATGCGAACCTTGATGGTATCACCCGGGTCAACATCAGTGCGAGTTGTGTACGTCGAGTTACTGTATCGGTAACGCACATTGTATCCTACGATTTGCTCCTCCATGTGGGATTCCTCGACAATTTCGCAGACTTCCTCATTCACATACAAACCCTCATCGTAACGCTTCCGCTTACTCGCATAAGCGTTGCTAATTGTCGCCCCCAGAACGGCGCCGACCACAGCACCTACCTGACGATTACGTTTGCGATGACCGACGGCATTACCAAGCGCGCCACCGATCACACCACCCATCACGGTCTGTACAGCGGTACCCCCATTTGAGTATCCATCGCGGTATCTAACCTGCTCCTGCCAGCACTGCCGGCGCGGTTCACTGATCTGAACTGTCTGGAATATGGGCTCAGCGTCAATCACCGTGGCATAGTCATACTCGATATTTCCCGACGCACCCGCCTGACTTACCTGGAGGGCCAGCAACAATCCGATCCCCTTACCAATTTTCAAAACTTTTGATGTCATATCAATCCCCTCGGCTATTAACAATCAACAGGGGCCATCCTAGTTTGTGCAGACTGAATTTAAGCTGAACCCGGTCAGGTTACGCATTCACCCCCACTGCGCTTGCCTCAACCACGCCGGAATGCAGGTAGTGCTTGCAGCAACCGCGCACCATAGCGCTGCTGGACCAATCGCTTGTCGGTGATGGTAATGCGTCCCTGATCCGACTCGGTTCGAAGCAGTCGACCACAGGCCTGAACCAGCTTAAGCGCGGCGTCTGGAATCATCACTTCCTCAAATGAATTACCCCCTGCCGCCTCTATCCATTCGCTCAGCGTCGCACCCACGGGGTCATTGGGTACGGCGAAAGGAATTTTGGCGATAACCACATGGCTGCAATAAGCACCCGGCAGATCAATCCCTTCAGCGAAGCTGGCGAGACCAAATATGCAGCTGACGCCCCCGGCGTCGATTCGTTGTTTGTGCTGGCTGACAATTTCAGCCTTTGAGAGTGTTCCCTGGGCAAGTACATTGACTGCAAAAACAGGATCAATGTCATCAACTACCGCCAGCATCTGCCGCCAGGAAGTGAACAAAACCAGAGAGCCGGCATCCCCCTTGAGTATTTCCGGTAACATCCGGGAGAGCTCCAGCGTGTGCGCCTCTGCATCCCTGGGGTCACTGACCATGGTCGGAATGATCAGTTCCGCCTGTTCGTGGAAATTGAAAGGGCTCGGTAAGGCATCAAACAAATTTTCTGCGGCGATACCAGCCTTCTCGCGATAGCGCCGGAAGTCACCCGCCACAGACAATGTCGCTGAGGTAATGACGGCCGCATAGGCGCGGGACCACAACAGTTCCGCCAGCGTCTCACTGACCGATATCGGGCAGGCGTTCAATTGAATTTCTGTGCCTTCAGTGTTGCTCGCCTCACGGAAGACAAGCCAGCGGGCAACCGGAGGTTTACGGTTATCATCGGGCCGGGAGTAGCTACGCCAGAGTGCACCACCCGCCTCAATCCTCGCCGCCATCGCTGATATGACCGGCACCCAGTATTCGCAGCGTTCACGGTCCGAACCATCGCTCGCCTCCATACGCTCCGTCAATGCCGAAACAAGATCCTCAACCAGCCCCAGCAATCGGTGAAACCGCTGCAACATCTCGACGCTCAGTTGGGTAATGGCTTGCTCGACCTGGCCGAGTGGGAATCTGTATTGCCAACTACCATCATCGTGGCTGGCCGCTTCCTGGAGCGGTTCAAGCACAATTACCATCTCACCAAGCGCGAGAATCGTGTCATCAACTGCACGCTCAAATTGATCCTGGGCCTGAGGCAAGGCACCTATTTCTTCCATCTCGGCACTAATCTGCAACAGCGTCGCAGGAATCTGTGCCAGCCAACCCTGGGAGGCGCGCAGCCCGATAAAGCTCGAAAAGTGATTACCCGCCTTCTCAGGCAGGTGGTGCCCTTCATCAAAAATGTAGATGGTATCTTCAGGCGCGGGTAGCACTGCACCACCGCCCATCATCAGGTCCGCAAGCACCAGATCGTGGTTGGTGACAATGCAATCGACCTTGTGAACCCTTTCCCGTGCTTTGTAAAAAAAGCAGTTTTCGTAATGGGAGCACTGGCGTCCGGTACACTGCACATGATCTGTACTGACTCGAAACCAGGGGGCATTTTCTATCGCTTCAGGCCATGAATCCCGATCACCGTCCCAATCACCTCGACCCAGGCTCTCCATCATATTCTGGTAGATGATCCGGTGCGATTCTTCCGGATCGAATCTTTCGTCATCATAGAGCGACAACGTCTGATTCAGCGAACCAATCTCCTGCATCGCAAGATCCAGACGGGAAAGACACAGATAGCGACGTCTGCCCTTGGCCAGCACATAGGAAAAATCCAGACCCGCATGTTTTCGTATATCAGGTAAATCGAGGTTTACAATCTGTTCCTGCAACGCGATGGTTGCCGTGGCAATGACCAGACGCTTGCCCAGAGCCCTGGCTATCGGCAGTGCGGCAATCGCATAAGCAACGGTTTTACCGGTACCCGTACCAGCTTCAACCACACATATTCTGTGCTCAGAACTAACCCGACCGTCTTCATCAAGCTCAACCCCGCCTACCGTGCGTGCGATGTCAGCAATCATCAATCGCTGGCAGTACCTGGCCTTGTAGCCTTTCTGCGCGAGCAATTCAGTGTATGCGGCCTGGATTTCGGCCTTGAGTTCATCGCTCAACATCGGCTAGTGTTGCGCCTCGTTTGCGCATTCAATTCGGTCAAGGAACTGGTCTATCTCATGAGGAAAGCCATCTTAACACTACGAAATGCTGCGAAAATGCTTTCCGGCATTTTTTCAGTGGCGTGGGCCCGGTGCCACGCTGGACAAATCAGCCGCTTCAGGTCCGGGTTATCTGCGACATCTGGCGGGATGTGCCTGGGCGCACTGGCTGTTCTGCTGCCACTCAGCAGCCAGGCAGAATCGCTTCCATTGCACTTGCTCAATCTGCCACCTGGATTCTCTATCACCGTGTTCGCGCACGTTCCGAATGCCCGGCAAATGACACGGAGCCCAGGCGGCATCGTTTACGTGGGCTCTCGCGGGGCAGGTAAAGTCCACGCGGTCATAGATCGAGATGGCGACTTCATCGCCGATGATGTGGTTCTCGTTGATGATGGCCTCAACTTGCCTTCCGGCGTAACCATGCGAGCCAACGACCTATATGTAGGTGCGGTTGACAGAATCCTGCGTTACGCTGATATCGATTCACAGTATTCAACCTCCCCTGACCCTGAGGTTGTCATCGATACGCTCCCAGACAAGCGGCACCACGGTTGGAAGTTTATCGAATTCGGTCCGGACGGATATCTCTACATACCCGTGGGCGCACCCTGTAACCTTTGCCTTTCCGAGAATCCGGTTTTCGCGTCAATATCACGCATAAAGCTGGACAGCAAACCCGCTAGGATTGAAGTTTTTGCCTCGGGTGTGCGTAACTCAGTTGGTTTCGACTGGCATCCACTAACGGGTGAACTCTGGTTCACCGACAACGGCCGGGACATGATGGGGGATGATATTCCACCGGGAGAACTCAACCACGCACCATCTCCGGCTATGCATTTCGGTTATCCTTTTTTTCACGCTAACAGCCTGACGGACCCCGAATTCGGAGCTGGCAGGCAAAGCAGTGCTTACTTCGAACCTGCCCTGGCACTGGGGCCTCACGTCGCACCCCTGGGCATGATGTTCTACACCGGAAAATCTTTTCCTGCGGCTTACATGAACCAGATCATTATCGCCGAACACGGTTCATGGAACCGTAGTCCGCAAGCTGGGCATACGGGATACCGATTAACACTCGCATTACAACAATCCAATGGTTCACTGCGGTATGCCACCTTTATCGATGGCTGGTTGCAGGATAATGTAGCCTGGGGGCGGCCTGTTGATGTATTACAGCTACCCGATGGCAGCATCCTGGTTTCAGACGATCATGCCAGCGTCATCTATCGCGTCAGCTACAACGGCGGAAATACGAACTGACCAGCGGGCTTGACCGTTCATCGTTCAGCATTGACAATCTGTTGGCACTTGGCAAAAGTGCGTAAAGGAGGATTCACCATGAGCAAGGAAGACCAGCAACAAGAAAGCCAGGAGAAGCGAGGGCAGGATCGTCGAGCCGATGAACGACGCGCCGATGATCGGCGGGTAAGTGATATCGCCTGCGAAGCTGATCGCCGTCTGGATTCACGGCGGGCTGGACCGCGTCGAACCGGACCACGCCGAGCCGCCTGAATTCTTTCACTTCCACTGGACTGACTCACGGCGCTTTACCGTGAGCGAACCCCTGCTGCATACTGCCTGGAACACAAGCTTCAGGATTTCCGATGATTGGTGCCGATTCCGTAGTTGCCGCCCTTAAAAAAATTGATGTCAGGCACGTGTTTGGCATCGTCAGCATCCACAACATGCCAATCTTCGATGCGATCAATCGTGATGGCACAATCAAGATCATTGATTCGCGACATGAAATGGGAGCCACCCATGCCGCCGACGGGTACGCCCGGGCAACCGGAAAAATTGGCGTCGTCATAGCGAGCACAGGTCCGGGTACAACCAATACACTCACAGGGCTATATGAAGCAGGCTATGCATCATCACCGGTGCTGTTGATTACAGGTCAGGCAGAAACAAAATTCTACGGCAAACATCAGGGATACGTTCACGAATCCGAAAACCAGTTACAGATGCTTCGCCTGGTGACTCGCCGTACCGAATCACCGCGATTCGCCAGCCAGATCGAAGCCGCGATACTGCAGGTGGCGAATGACATGATGACGGGCCGACGCCAGCCTGGTGCAATAGAGATTCCCATCAACCTGCAATATCAGGAAACCGCAGCAGATGCGGGGCGGTTTACTCCTGCACCACCTGCGACACCCGATCAGGCGCAGGTTAATGCCGCCGCAGCACTCATCGGCACAAGTAGTAAAACCATCATTATCGCCGGTGGTGGCGCCAACCATGGGCAGGGGCCAGAGGTTGTACAGCAACTGGCCGAAAAGCTGAACGCCCCGGTATTCACAACTGCTAACGGACGGGGCGTGCTCGCAGAAGATCATCCCCTGTGCATCGGCAATATTTATCAGAGCCGGAGAATTCACAATGAGCTTATCGATTGTGAGCTTACAATCGCTATTGGTACGAGATTCCAGGTGGGTGTGGGCGGTGCTGGTGCGAATCAGAAACCACCTGGCAAGCTGCTTCATCTGGATATCGACCCGGCAACCCTGCACGGCGTTCACGAAGCCGCCGTTGCCCTCGAGGGCGACGCAGCGCTGTGCCTGCAACTGATCCTTGCGCAAATCAATCCGGAGTCAGGTGATCCGGAATTCACTTCACGAATCCAGCAAGCAGGGATTGCGGTCAAGCAAGGATTGCGAAAACGAATCGGGCCGGATTACGAGGGTATTATGGACATCATGCGCGGCGTCCTTCCACGGGATGCAAACATTGTCCGGGACAGCACCGTGCCAGCCTACAATTTTGGTAACCAGCTGTTGGAAATCTATCAGAGCGCTACCTTCATCGGACCGAATTCCGGTGCCATCGGACCCGGTTTACCGCTCGCCGTGGGCGCCGCCATCGGGACAAATAAACTTACCCTTGTTATCCATGGGGATGGTGGATTTATGCTGCACGCCACCGAACTCGCCACGGCAGCGCAGTATCAGGTGCCGCTGATTGTTTGCGTATTTAACGATGGGGGTTATGGGGTTTTGCGCGGATTGCAGTCGCGGGAGTTCGACGGGCGGGTGGCGGAGGTTAACCTTGGTTTTGTTGATTTCAAGATGTTTGCAGAGAGCATGGGCGTTCCCGGGTACAACGTGGCTTCCCTCTTGGAATTTGACAACGCATTCCGGGAAGCCGCAGGACGAGCAGGTCCAAGCCTGTTGAATATTGATATGCGAAAACTTGAACCCATGGCCGGCAGCATTCTGCCCTGATCCCCTCATGACCACACAGACACAAATTATTGAACAGCTGCCGGAACACCTGCGTGGATTCGTCAGGGTCCAGGATTATTCGGTTTATACCCCCAGAGATCACGCCGTATGGCGGTTTCTGATGCATCAGTTGAGCCACCAGATGTCGGCCAGCGCGCACCCGGTTTATCATCAGGGACTTAAGCAGACAGGTATCAGCCTCGAACATGTACCTTCAATCGAAGCTATGAATACCTGCCTCGCAACAATAGGCTGGCGGGCGCTCGGAGTTGATGGATTCATTCCGCCGGTGGTTTTTATGGAATTCCAGGCCCGTCGCATACTGGTTATTGCCATGGACATGAGAACCATCGATCAGATGCTCTATACACCGGCACCCGATATCCTTCACGAATCAGCGGGCCACGCACCATTTCTCATTGACGTTGATTATGCAGAATTCCTGCAACAGTTTGGTGAAATCGGCTGCAAGGCAATCTCCTCTGCCGCTGACGACGCAGTTTATGCAGCCGTTCGCCACTTGTCGGTGGTCAAGGCTGACCCGGATTCAACACCTGCTGAACAATTGCGCGCTGAGCAGCAGTTAGCCACCGCCACGGCTGAAAATACCGGTTTATCCGAAGCGGCCCTGCTCGCTCGCTTACATTGGTGGACTGTTGAGTATGGACTGGTGGGTACCTTGTCAAAGTACCATATATTCGGTGCCGGATTACTTTCATCACTGGGTGAAAGCACCCACTGTCTTGACGATGAGAAGGTATGCAAGAGGTTGCTGACCCCGGATGCCGTAAACCAGGACTACGATATTAGTACAGAACAAAAAACATTGTTCGTCACGCACAGTTGCAGGCATCTGGGTCAGGTGCTGGATGACGTGGCTAACGGACTTGCACAACGTATTGGGGGTGCCGTCGCGATCCGGCGAGCGATCGCAAGCGAAACAGTCTGTACCCTTGAATACAGTTCCGGCCTTCAGGTCAGTGGCCGGATCGCAGATGTTCACACCGATGCGCTGGACAATGTTACCTATGTCCAGACTATTGGCGAATCGCAGCTATGCTTTTCAGGCAAACAACTCAATGGGCACGGAAGAGAGGTTCATCACGCCGGTTTTGGATCCCCCGTTGGTTACGTCAATGAATTCAGTCGCTGCCTGTCAAACTACAGTATTGACGAACTCCGTTTTGCGGGCATCCGGACTGGCGCCCAGGTTAAGCTGGAATTCGTTTCAGGCATTGTCGTTTACGGAGTACTTGAATCGATCCTTCGGGCTGACCACCAGAATATACTGCTGAGCTTTAGCCAGTGCCAGGTTAGTGATCAGGAAAACAATATCCTGTTTCAGCCTGACTGGGGTACCTTTGACATGGCCGTCGGGACATCGATCACCTCGGTGTTCGGAGGTTCGGCAGACCCAGTCACCTATCCGCTGCACAGACCTGACCCGGAACCAGCGTACAGAGTCAGTCCGGACGCAGAAAATACTGCCCTGTTCTCGGCCTACGAATCTATTCGACGGCTGCGGGGGCAGCGTTCCGTCGAGGAACTAGAAAATATAACCCTCATGGCGATCAATCAATACCCGGACGAGTGGCTGCTACTGTTCGAAATTTATGAACTGAATCCCCATGAGGCCCTGCGTGCAGCAATAAACCGATCTGTGGCATCGGATCCTGACAAAACCTTTCTGGTGAACCAGGGGTTGTTAAGACTAAAGGCTGCGCTGCCGTGATTTTCCATCGTCGCCGCTCACCGCAATTTGATTATCTCTGATCTTTCACCGACGGTATCTTGTCCCGATTTTCCTTCCAGTTCGCGAGCAATGCCTGTACCACAACATTACCGACAGTAAAAGCTGACTCCTTTGCCGGTAGTCCCTCGTCCGGATAAGGTGCAGTACTGCTCCAGGCAGCGTCCCGTCCGGGTGGTGGCACTGTGAAGTTACTGGCGGTACGGAGCACCAGTACCCGCTGCGAATCTACCAGCCCGCGTCGGGCAAGGCGAGAGATCGCGGTAAGGGTGCCACTGTCTTCCATATTCGTCGTCATGAAATTCATGTCAGGGCTGCTGTGTAAACGTACCCAGTCATTCGCCCACTGATTCATCAACTCCCCGTGCCAATAGGTGCTTGATGAAAGCGTTTCGCCCATTATGACGAACGGCGGTTTACTCGCGACTCCGGAGAACTGTTGGCGAAAACGGCTGATGCCAACCCCATCTTCAATCCTTGTATCCTTACTGGTCTGATAAGCCCAGTTAACCAGTTCACTGTTGAGCTGATACGCAATGGTATCCACGGACCACCCGTTAAGCAGATCCTCGGACCGTGTAGTGGGTTTACTTGCACCGAGCGGAATCATTCCATAAGGCCAGGATTCCGGAATTTCCCGGGCATCGATTTCGTACAACAAATCGCCGTCAATGACCCAGCGAGCCCATACCGCAGATCCAAGCGACACGTCCTCAGGATCACCACCGGCAATCCCGGTTATCAGCCAGTACGCCCTGGACAAATCAAAGCGAGTATCCAGACCCAGTGCCATCGTCGAAGCCGTCGCATTCGGAATTCCGCCACCCAGACAAATGCCGAGAACTCCTGCCTCATTCATTCGCAGAGGATATTCACCCAGCGGAAACTCAAACTCTTTATCGAGTCCAAGCCGTTCAACCCAGAACTGAAATTCTCCAGGTTTATCGCCGGTGATCTCACCATTTTCGAACATAGTGACGACCACCACCTTGACCGGTATCGCATCCGTCGACGCTGATGCCGGTGGGCTAGCATAGAGGAGCGCGATGCAGGTGCAGTGACAGATTTTTTTCAGAAAGCTCGAAGGAGAATGCAGCATTAAAATCCCGGTTGTTGCCATGATTGAATCTTGCTACATTCTTTACAAAGCACCGCGATTGTTCAACATCTATTATCGGCGTACTTCTGTTCCAGGTTGATTCTGATTTCAGAACAAAAACCAGCAAAAAGGAAACAACATGATCAGCCTGCTCGGCGTTGCCCTTATCCTTGGGGTTGCATACCTTGCCTCTTCTAATCGAGCACGAATCAATCCACGTACGGTCGTTGGCGCATTCCTTATCCAGGTATTGATTGGCGCTTTTGTACTTTATCTGCCTGCTGGAAAGCAGCTTCTCGAAGTCATCGCCATCGGTGTTTCCAATGTACTCACCTACTCCCAGGAGGGAATCGATTTCCTGTTCGGCCAGATTGGCAGCAGCGAGTCCATGGGTTTTATCTTCGCCTTCCAGGTGCTCCCGGTCATCATCTTTTTCTCATCACTGATCGCCGTTCTTTACCACCTGGGCATTATGGGTTGGGTCGTCCGACTTATCGGTGGTGTACTGCAACTGGCGCTGAAAACCAGCAGGCCAGAGTCCATGTCTGCGGCAGCCAATATATTTGTCGGCCAGACCGAAGCACCCCTCGTTGTTCGGCCGTTCATCCCTTCAATGACACAATCAGAGTTGTTCGCGGTGATGGTCGGCGGTCTCGCCTCAATCGCTGGTTCGGTTTTGGCAGGTTACGCGGCCATGGGAATTGAAATGACCTACCTGCTGGCGGCCTGTTTTATGGCGGCACCCGGCGCCTTGCTGATGGCAAAAATACTCGTCCCGGAGACAGCAGAACCCAAGAACGAACTCGAGCAATTGTCTGACGAGCCCAAACCTTATGCCAATGTTTTTGATGCTGCGGCTTCCGGCGCCAGCTTCGGACTGCAGATAGCACTGAATGTTGGCGCCATGCTGCTCGCGTTCATCGCGCTAATCGCCATGCTTAACGGCATTATCGGCTGGCTGGGTGGTTTCGCGGGAGCCAGCGGTGTAACTTTCCAGGTGTTGCTCGGCTACCTGTTCCAGCCGGTGGCTTTTGTCCTCGGAGTACCCTGGGCTGAAGCCAATGCTGCGGGTAGCCTGATCGGCCAGAAACTGGTGTTAAATGAATTCGTCGCCTACCTTGACTTCATCGGGCAGAAAGACAGCTTGTCCCCACATACACAGGCGATCGTTACCTTCGCGCTTTGTGGATTCGCAAATTTTTCCAGTATCGCAATACTCATGGGCGGGATCGGTGCGATGGCCCCGGAACGCAGAGACGAAATCGCCCGATTGGGACTAAAAGCAGTGTTTGCCGCGACCCTCGCCAACCTGATGAGCGCCGCACTGGCCGGGCTGTTTCTGTCTTTATAAGTCCGGTTTGTTGTCCAGAATCCTGAACGCCCAGTCCTTGTGTGATCGGAGCTCGGACTCACTCAAACCACACAGCTCATAAGGAAGCACAAGCCAGTCCTCGGTTTCGTGTAAATAAAAATCGGGTTTGCCCTCAGTGCGCCGATGACCCGGCTTGTACCAGAGACTGGCCACCCTGGTGTCAGCAGGCATGTTACGTTTCAGGCGTTGCCGCAGACGAGTCAGAACCGCCTGAACATTCAATCCCGTGCTGAACACATCATCAACAATAAGCAGGGAATCGGATGCATTCAAGGATTCAAGGAGGTATTGGGTCCCGTGAACACGAATCGTTTTCTCAGGATCGCTGATCATTTCCTGATACCGGTTTACGCCTGAGTAGGACGTACGAATCGAGATATGGTCAGTGCCTACACCCAGCGCCGCGAGACATTCCTGGACCGCTATCCCAACGGTGCTCCCACCTCGCCACAATCCCACAATAAAACTCGGTCTGAAGCCCGAATTGTATACCTGTACACCAAGTCGATAGGCGTCCAGCAACACGTCCTGCTCGCTAATAAACTGCTTGTTATCCACGGATATCTCGCCTAGTGTCACGCATATTTTTTAAGCTCGGAGCATAACCCGGCGTGACAGAAAAACGCTACCTTGACGCACAACAACTACTCGAAGACAGCATGCAACTGGGCGTCAACGTGTGGAAAAGCGGATTCACTCCGAGCTTTATCCTTGCGATCTGGCGCGGCGGTGCGCCGATCGGAATCGCGCTGCAGGAAGCACTGCGCTTCAAGGGTGTCGATGCAGATCATATCGCGATACGCACGGCTTCCTATCAGGGAATCGATGGCCGAGCCGAGGAAGTCCAGGTGTATAGCATGAACTACCTCATAAAAAATACTACCCATTCCGATAAACTACTGATCGTGGACGATGTCTATGACACAGGCAGGAGCATTGAGGCAGTGATTACACATTTGCGGGCCAGGGCCCGATTAAACACCCCGAGCGACATTCGCGTTGCGGTGCCATATTACAAACCGTCCCGTAACCTGACCGGTCGTGTCCCGGACTATTATCTGCACGAAACCTCGCAATGGCTGAAATTCCCTCATTCTGTCGAGGGCTTAAGTATTGAGGAGATGCACAGTCATCGACCGGAGTTATTCACAATCCTGCAGCAGGCACACGGTTCGATCTACGAACAAACTCAAGTGGAAAGCAACAATGAGTGAACTAGCAGTAACCAGCATCCGTGTTTCACCGGAGGGAAATCTGGACATCCTTTCCCAGGATGAGGTCAACAAATTGCTCGACACCAGCCAGGGGGGTCTTTACCACCTGTTTCGAAAGTGCTCCCTGGCGGTACTGAACTGCGGTTCCGACACCGATGATGTGCGGCAATTGTTGCGCGATTATGAAAACTTTGACATCAAGGTCTTGCAGGAAGAAAGAGGTCTTCGCCTCGAGTTGCTTAATCCGCCATCAGTCGCGTTCGTTGATGGCCGCATGATTAAAGGGATCAAGGAACTGTTGTTCGCAGTGTTAAGAGACATCGTCTACGTCAACAATGAAATCATTAACAATCCGGCATTCAACCTGGATACAGCGCAGGGCGCTACTAATGCGGTATTCCATATTTTACGCAACGCCGGCGTACTACGTTCACGAACGCCCCCAAACATTATTGTTTGCTGGGGTGGGCACTCGATCGCTCGAAACGAATATGAATTCACCAAAGAAGTGGGCTACGAACTTGGTCTTCGCGGTATGGACATTTGCACTGGCTGTGGTCCGGGTGCAATGAAAGGTCCAATGAAAGGCGCGACCATTGGACATTCAAAACAAAGAATCCGTAATGGTCGATACATCGGTATTACGGAGCCCGGCATCATCGGAGCGGAAGCACCTAATCCGATTGTCAACGAGCTGGTAATTATGCCTGACATCGAAAAACGACTGGAAGCATTTGTACGCATCGCACACGGCATCATCGTCTTCCCGGGTGGCGCCGGCACTATGGAAGAGATTCTCTATCTGCTGGGAGTGTTGCTTCATCCAGATAATCAGCCGTTGCCCTTTCCGATCGTGTTTGCTGGTTCTGAGGCCAACCGAGACTACTTCAACCGTATCGACAGATTCATCGGGCGCACTCTGGGCAGCGAGGCCCAGAAGCGATATGAGATCATCGTCGATGATCCCGAAGCCGTGGCCAATACCCTGCTGGCTGGCTTGCGCCGCGTGAGAAAGTTCAGAAAGTCACGTGGCGATGCCTATTTCTTCAGCTGGATGTTGAAAATGCATCATGAGTTCCAACAGCCTTTCGAACCCACCCAGGAAAATGTTTCCAGGCTTAGTCTCAGCGCAGACCAGCCCAGCTATCAGCTTGCCGCTGATCTTCGCCGGATCTTCTCCTGCATTGTTGCCGGGAACGTCAAGGAAGAGGGTATCCGATACGTCGAGGAACATGGCAATTTCAAGATTAGTGGCAACAAGGAGATTCTCGCCGCCATGGATGAGTTGCTTCAGTCATTCGTCGCAGAAGGACGCATGAAGCTGCCGGGAGATGCTTATGTACCTTGTTATGAGATCGTCAACACTGCGTGAAAGCAGATTAAAATCCGTATAATGTTCACCCGTTCTGTCAGGAAAAAATAACGTTGAACCTCGAAGCAGTTGATTATCAGGCACCTGATGCCGCTGAAAAGTTCGTCAGGTCCCTCCGGGAAACAGGATTTGGTGTGCTGACTAATCATCCAATACCCGAAGCCCTGGTTAATGCCATTTACCGGCATTGGCAGGCTTTTTTCGACGGCAACGAAAAAAACAACTACCACTTTAATCGCGATAGTCAGGATGGGTTTTTTCCAATCCTCGAAGCAGAATCCGCCAAAGGGGAGTCATTGCAGGACATCAAGGAATACTTCCACTACTATCCCTGGGGTCAGTGTCCGCCGGAGCTTGCCGATGAACTGGGCGAGTATTATCACGCCGCAATCGCCCTTGCGAGCGAACTCCTTGGCTGGGTCGAAGCCTACTCACCCGCGTCCGTTGCCTGCCATTACCGGGAGCCTTTGTCACAGATTCTGGATGGCAGCGAGCAGACGCTTTTGCGCGTGCTTCACTACCCGCCGTTTCAGGGAACAGAACAACCCGGGGCTGTGCGTGCCGCTGCTCATCAGGATATCAATCTGCTGACCATTTTACCCGCCGCAAACGAACCAGGGCTGCAGGTCCTCTCAAAACAAAACGAATGGCTGGATGTGGACTGTGACTTTAATACCCTGGTGGTTAACACCGGGGATATGTTGCAGGAGATGTCCGCTGGTCACTTCCCTTCGACCAGCCACCGGGTCATCAACCCGGAAGGTGAGCATGACAACAAATCCAGACTCTCCCTGCCATTATTCCTGCATCCGCGAAAAGACGTGGTGTTGTCCGATCGTTACACAGCAGGCAGCTATCTGCTGGAACGATTGAATGAACTGGGTACAATTTAGCCTGATTAGAATGATACTTACTTAACGTTGCACCGGGTTGTTCGAGATAGCATTTGCCTAAGTAAGTGCCATTCTAGCCTGATTAAACAAAACCATTTAGCCAACAACACCATGGTGGCGCACAAATTCAACTATCTCAGCAACGCCGGTATTGTCTTTCAGATTAGAAAAAATAAAAGGTTTCTCACCACGCATCTTCCGCGCGTCCCGATCCATCACACCAAGATCCGCGCCAACCATTGGCGCCAGGTCGATCTTGTTGATAATCAGGAGATCTGATCGAGTGATCCCCGGGCCACCTTTCCTCGGAATTTTATCCCCGGCAGAGACGTCAATGACATAGAGTGTCAGGTCGGACAATTCGGGGCTGAAGGTTGCCGCGAGATTGTCACCGCCACTCTCGATCATGACGATATCGAGATCGGGAAAGCTCCGATGCAGATCCTCGACGGCCGCCAGGTTCATGGACGCATCCTCCCGGATCGCGGTATGCGGACACCCGCCTGTTTCAACCCCGATGATGCGATCGGCCGATAGCGCCTCATGACGGACCAGAAATTCGGCATCCTCCCGCGTATAAATGTCGTTGGTCACCACGGCGATATCCAGCTCATCCCGGAGTGACAAGCACAGTGCGCGAACCAGCGCGGTTTTGCCGGACCCGACCGGGCCCCCAATTCCAAGGCGTAAGGGTGGACGTTTCAAAATTACCTCGACTTATCTCATGATCGGAACAAACGCACATACTGGCGTTCGTGATTGGACGATAATATGGCAAGCCCCGGCAGCGAGTAACCGATTTCTTCATCCGTCATTCGTAATGCTGTGTTACACACTGGCTCAATATGACGAGACAGATCTCGTAACAGCCGCTGCGCAGCCGTCTGTCCGAGCGGTACAATTTTTGTGGCGACACCGACGAGATTTTCGAGCCAGCTCCAACTAAATCCGTGCAACACTGCCACAAGGTCAATGTGGTGGTGCACCGCTGCGTAGGCAAACATGGTCGCAAAGCAGGGAATCTCGGCGACCGGCCATTGATCCGGTCCATTTTCCTCAGATTGCAGTAATCGGTAAAAGGCCCGACCCAGCTGTTGGTCTTCAAGCAATAATTCTTCCGTCTCCCTGAAACCCGCGAGTAACGCATTCCAGACCAAAGCCGATTCGAGCGAATCCTCCTGCCAGCTGGCTACCAGGCGCACCAGCACAGGTAAATCCAGGCGACCATATCCCTGCGTCAACAATCCCTTTAACCAGTGTCCGGTATCGTCAGCAGATTGTACAAAACCCGCTTCGATTGCGGCTTCCAGGCCCTGGGAATAGGCATAGGCACCGACTGGCAGTGCCTGGCTCGACAACCTGAGAAGATTGAGCAACTCAAGACTATCGAGTTTCATAAGTGTTTATCCTGCTCATGGCTGTGATACGCGCCGCGTTCGGGATCGAAAGGAGCACGGGTGGTCACGGGAGTGGCGCCAAGCGCTACAACCATTTCATCGAGGACAGCATCGGCCTGGTAGCGTAACCAGCCCGAACCGATTTGCAGGCCCACATGGCGGTTGCCCAAATGGTACGCCAGACGCGCGAGTTTTATCGGATCAGTACTCGCAATTTCGGATACCGCTTCGCTCGCGGCGAGGACTCGCACCCGGGTGCCATCACCACACAACAAGATATCACTGTCCCGAACGACCAAACCCCTGGGCAGGAACCAGACAAGATCAAAATCAGCCAGACTGGTGCGCAAACGACTCTTGCTTCGCTGTTCAAAAGTCAGACAGACAGTGTCATCGAAGCCCGCACCGGCTTGCGCCAATTCAAAACATTCCTTCAGGACAGGGTGCGGCATCAGAACAGGAAATAACGTTGTGCGAGTGGCAGTTCGATTGCGGGTTCGCAGGTTAACAACTCACCATCCGCACGTACCTCATAGGTCTCTGGATCCACTTCGATCCTGGGCAGATAGTCGTTGTGAATCATATCCGCCTTACCGATGCTGGAACAGTGTTTCACTGCAGAGACTGTGCGCTGTAAACTTAAGCGCTCTGCAACACCGGCAGAGACGGCTGCCTCACTCACAAAACTTAAACTGGTTCGGTATGCCGCCCTTCCAAACGAGCCAAACATGGGGCGATAGTGAACCGGCTGGGGTGTGGGGATCGATGCATTCGGGTCACCCATCGGTGCTGCAGCAATCATTCCGCCTTTAATTATCATCGCTGGTTTGACGCCAAAAAAAGCGGGTTTCCACAGCACCAGATCAGCCAGCTTTCCGCACTCGACTGAGCCGACCTCGTGGCTGATGCCGTGGGCAATGGCTGGGTTAATAGTGTACTTGGCGATATACCGCTTCACCCGCAGATTATCCGCATAGGCACCGTCTCCGGAAAGTGCGCCACGCTGCACCTTCATCTTGTGGGCAGTCTGCCAGGTCCGCATGATGACTTCCCCGACACGACCCATGGCCTGTGAATCAGATGCGATCATCGAAAAGGCACCGAGATCATGGAGGATATCCTCAGCAGCGATCGTTTCGCGCCTGATTCTCGAATCGGCAAAGGCAACATCCTCGGCGATTCGGGGATCAAGGTGATGACACACCATCAGCATGTCCAGGTGCTCATCCACGGTATTCACCGTGTAGGGTCTGGTTGGATTAGTCGATGATGGCAGCACATTTGGCAGGCCGCAGGCCTTGATAATATCAGGTGCATGACCACCACCTGCGCCTTCCGTGTGGTAGGTATGAATTGTTCTGCCTGCGAATGCCTTGATGGTATCTTCCACAAATCCCGACTCGTTGAGGGTATCCGTGTGTATCGCCACCTGGATGTCATGCCGATTAGCAACATTTAAACAGTTATCAATGGCAGCGGGTGTGGTACCCCAGTCTTCGTGAAGTTTTAATCCCATGGCGCCCGCCACTACCTGTTCTTCGAGCGAATCCGGCAGACTGGCATTACCTTTGCCCATGTAGCCAAGATTCATCGCAAAGGCTTCCGATGCCTGCAACATCATACCGATGTGCCAGGGTCCGGGCGTGCAGGTAGTGGCATTGGTGCCCGTGGCGGGACCCGTCCCACCACCCAGCATTGTGGTAATGCCGCTCATCTGGGCTTCCTCAATCTGTTGTGGACAAATGAAATGAATGTGCGCATCAATTCCACCTGCTGTGAGGATCTGCCCTTCACCAGCAATAATTTCGGTCCCCGGTCCAATGACTATGGAAACATCAGACTGGATATCCGGATTTCCCGCTTTACCAATGGCGCTGATCCGACCCTGCCTGATTGCCACATCGGCTTTTACAATACCCCAGTGATCCACAATCAGGGCATTGGTGATGACGGTATCCGGGGTGTATTCGCTACCGGCCTGACTTTGCCCCATACCATCTCGAATCACCTTACCACCACCAAATTTGACCTCCTCGCCGTAGCGACAGAAATCCTGTTCCACCTCAATCCAGAGTTCTGTGTCCCCAAGGCGCACCTGATCTCCGGTGCTCGGGCCGTACATTTCCGCATAGGCGCGTCTGTCTATCTCTACCACTCGTCCTCCTCCAGCAGTTGCCTGCTAACTGCTTTAGCTGAAAATTACCTTGCGTGAAGGTCGCGAACGCTATCCATATTCAATCCAGTTCACCCATGACTTGTCCACGAAAACCGTACACGCGCCGCAACCCTTCGAGCGCCACCAGCTCAACCACTCGCTCCTGCCCAGGTTCAAAACGTACCGCCGTGCCTGCGGCTATATTCAAGCGAAATCCAGTGGTCCTGGCCCGGTCAAATACCAGCGCCGGATTGGTTTCCGCAAAATGGTAATGAGAGCCAACCTGAATCGGTCGATCACCACTGTTCTCGACTTCAACCTGAATGGTTTCCCGATCTGCATTAAGCTGAATCTTACCTTCCTGGATTCTGTATTCACCGGGCTTCATAACTCACTCCTGATCAATGTGGTGTTGGTATCCAGGGTCAGATAATAGGATTGTGCACGGTCACCAGTTTAGTGCCGTCAGGGAAAGTCGCTTCAACCTGTACCTCGCTGACCATCTCTGCGATACCCTCCATCACATCTGCTTTAGAAAGAATGGTTCGACCCAGTTCCATCAATTCAGCAACAGAGCGGCCATCACGGGCTCCTTCCATAATCTCCGCGGAAATCAGGGCAATACTCTCCGGGTAATTGAGCTTCACACCCCGGTTGCGCCGTCGTTCTGCGACCAGCGCGGCAGTAAACACCAGTAATTTATCCTTTTCTCGCGGACTTAGTTCCATAGATGCCTCTTGTTTTCAGGTATTCCAGATTCTGGGCCGTAGCCAGTTCACAGTACTTTCGCGTTCCAGCAACAACTGCAATTGTTCAAAGTGCGCTTTGCACAAACTGACCTTTGCACCAAGATACCGGACAATGATCACGCCAGCACCCTGTATTACACGTTTGTGCGTAGCACCGGCGCTGACGGATGATTCATGCCCCCAGCGTTCAACCAGTTTTGCCACATTGTCGAACTGCGCTTCGAATGCAGGCCCTGTGAGCAACGCAGTCGCCATGACATGGTGTCCTTGCAATCCCCACTTCGCCGTTTGCAGTTCCGCACCTGCGTTAAGTAAAAATCTTTCCCGCAACAGAATCCGATCATCCATATTGACGGTAAATGACTGACTGACTCGACCCTCATCAAATTTTTCGCCACTGGCCTTACGCCCAAACACACTGATGTCCCAGGCAAACAGATGCGCGCCTGACTGCAGGTTAAAGCGGGTCTCCAGATCAGCCTGACAGCCACGAAAAAATACATTTTCCTGGGGAAGCCAGGCAAGACATGCGCCATCGCCGACAGTCCAGCCAAGACGCTGTTTTTGCGTTCGCCCGGGCATAGTACGATAAAATTTACCCGCAGAAGGAGTGGTCAATAGCGCATGTGCGCCCTGTTTCAGTGCGCCGGTGATTTCAAGTTGGTCATTTCCAACAAAACCACCGGGGGGATGCAGCAGGTAAACGTGACACTCACGTCGGTCCGAACCGGGATAAAATGGTTTTTGCACGCGCAGAGGGCCGTCGTGGGCAAGCTTGAACAGTCGCGTCTCTCCCGCTACCTGGTCAAAGCCAAGCTGCAACCTCGCCTGCCAGCCATTGTCTGATCCATGCGGGTTTGATCCCGGTTTAGGGTCAGTCGACCCGTTTAGCGTGGCCTGGTCGGACATATAAATTCTTATTAAGACAGCGCTTGCAACCTTGGCACGGTCCCGACCTATAATTCAACTTTCATTGCAGCAGATTTCTGATGATCACCCGTGCCGACCAACTTATCCCCGAAGATCTCAATCCCGAAGCCTTTTTACCTTTCGGTGACGTAATCACCACCGGGACCGCCGCAGAACAGCGCTTGATCAACGACGGTCACACGGTCCGCTTTCATAATCTTGCAGCACTCTCACTCACCGCTGATAAGGGTGTTCCTCTGGTGAGCATCTTTCGATCGACGCCGCTTCCTTTGCCGTTGAAGATCACGACGCTGGAGAGACATCCCCTGTCCAGCCAGGCCTTCTATCCACTCTCGGATAAGCCCTACCTGGTGATCGTTGCCCCCGCCGGTGAACTCCGCGAGCAGGATATCCGAGTTTTCCGGGCCTGCGGGCAAGGCGTTAACTACCATCCCGGCACCTGGCATCACTACAGCCTGGCGCTTGATTCAATATCTGATTTCCTCGTGATTGACCGAGGTGGGCCAGACGAGAATTGTGATGAGATTACGCTGTCTTCTGAACTCATCGTGAATCTGGAAATCTGATGCCAACGAAAACGGAGCGTTTACCCACATTCCTGAAGGCTTATTCAGATTCTTCCTTCACAAATCCCCACGAGGTAGTCCGCCCGGACGAGCCACCGGCGTGTACGGGTAACTTCACTCATATGGGTGCTAAATACTGGGGATTCGAAACGGTCAGGCACACCGCCACACAAATTAATGCAGATGAACAAAGCTTTTCCTACACCCCCGGGGCTCATCAGTGGTTCGACATCGGATTCACCCACAGCGCGGTGGTTACAAGCATCTCGATCAGTACAAAATGGTTTACCGGAAACCAGGTACCCGAGATTTCGATCGTACTCCGGGATCGGCATTCCGGCGCCGAAACAATGGTGTTCGATCACCTGTCACTGGCACCGGATGCAGAACAAACCCTGGATATTCCGCCTACTGTGGCCACAGATTGTCACGTCAGGTGTTATCACGAGGGCGGCATCGCGCGCATCAATCTGTTCGGAGAAATCGGGTCGGCGTTGTATGCGCACCCCAATGTATTGCTCGATGCGGCCATTTCAAACACCACCAACGAGCACTACGGGAAACCCGCGGACGCCGTCCGCGGCAATCGGGAAGTGGACCATATGGTAGGTTGGGAATCTGCCCGAACCGGCTTTGGCGAGAGCACCATTTTTAGCCTGCCCAGGCTGGTCAGGATCGATCGAATAATCGTTGATACCTACCTGCATCGACTGAACCCCCCCTTGAGCTGCCATATTTTTGGTGCACACCTGGAAGCGGGCGGGCTCAGCGACGCCCTCGCCACCCTGCCCCGTTGGAAGCTTGTGTATGACAATCAGGCGCAGGTGATTCCAGATGATTTTCAGGCGTTCATGCAAAACAAGGAATACCTGAAGGAAACGGACCAGGCATTCGAAATCAAACTTCATATTCCTGATGCTTCACCCTGGCAACCGCTCATTGGTTTTGCTCCCCTGCGGGGCGACTGCTGGCACGAATTCGAAAAAATGGACTCCGATACGCCGGTGAACGTAATTTTCTATATGCACTATCCCAACGGTGGCATCCACGGCCTCAGGGTTTTCGGCACGGACATCATTTCCCTTCCCGGGTCGGGTCACTGATGCCCCGGTAATTCATCACGATACTGATCCCAGTTCTCCAACAGTTCATCGACAACCCTGGCGGCAACCAGATAAGCGGCCTCTGTTGCAACCGCCAGCCCGGCATAACCCTGGTTTTCCTTCAGCAGGTTTTCCGCAGCGGTGACACCCGGAGGTTGCATGGTGAAGTTGCTGCCGGTTCGCAGTACCAGCAGCCGTTGTACATCGACCCGCTGGATCTTGTGCAGCCAGGAAAGCGATAGATAGGTCCCGGTCTCCTCCATCGCCGAGGAAACAAATTCGCCCTTACCCTCGGTCCAGTAATCCACCCACTGATTCGCCCAGTCGTTCATGATAGCGCCGTGCCAGAATGTGAGTGCAGCAAGATTGTCGCCTTTTAATACTTTCGGTTTCCCCTGTGCGTTCGGGTGGTTAACGTACTGCTCACGCATATGCAGCAACGATGGATCATCCGGCAGTTCCATATCCCGGGTCAGATCAAAGGCCCAGTTAACCAGCGCGGTATCCAGTTGGTACATTTCACCGGTCGGCGATGGTTTTTCCGGATCGAAGGGTTTCCGGGTGTAACGTGCAAAATAACCGAAGGGCCAGTCGGCCGGCTTCTCTCGTGCATCAATCTCATGGGAAAGGTCACCATCAACCAGGTATTCGGCCCAGGCTGCAGAGCCGACGGTTGCATCTTCAGGATCAAACCCGGCAATACCGGTGACCACCCAGTAGCTCCGCGTCAGATCAAATCGGTTATCCATACCAAGGGCCATAATGGCTGCCGCGGACCTTGCTGTGCCGATGCCAGTCACCAGTACCAGCAACTCACTGTTCGGGTCATAGTGTAAATCGCGATAACCCGGGAACGGCAGAATCGAGGTCAGCGCACGGCGCTCCTTCCAGTGCTGGAATTCTCCGGCTCGATCGCCAGTGTCCTCCCCGACTTCGAACATGGTGACCACAACCACCCTGACCGGCAGCGGTGTGGGGCCGGGCACCGTGGCGCAACTGCTTATCAACAACAGTAGCGCCGTTAACGGAACTATTCGCATACTCGCCTCCAAAAATTCAAAAACAAAAAAAAGGGTGGTAACCGTTTCCGATAACCACCCCTGGATTTTACAGCCCGGATCAGGTGTTAGAACCGATACTGAATACGACCCTGGAAGTGCCTGGGCAATTCCGGCAATACAATCGTGCCACCAAACAGATTCGGGAAGTTTGATCGAAAATACTCTTCATCTGTCAGGTTTTTACCGGTAAAGCTGAACAACCAGTTTTCTGTTTCGTAGACCACACCCAGATTAATCAGCGTGTAATCCGGCAGTTTGACCTGATTGGAGAACCCGGAGTAAACCGAATCCACATTCACCAGGCTACCACTCACCGCGATGCCATTATTAAAGTTATAGGTTGCGGTGGCTGACCAGATGTCTTCCGGCATTCCCGCTCGTCTGCTGCCACTGGGGCCAGCACTCACGAATCCACCAAGCGTTCCTCCATAGAGTGCACCGGCAGGCAGTGCGGGTAGATCATCTGCACCGATAAAGCTGAAGCGGTTGCCAGAGCTTTTGGTATTCAGGTTAGTGACTTCGATGTGTGAGTAACCGAGGGTTACCAACAAGTTTTCGCTCACCACCCAGCGCACTTCAAACTCAATGCCTTCGGTTTTCGTTGACTGGTTGGTGACAATCGACTGAGCTGAAAAATCCGTGCGTTCCTGTTCGTACGCCGACAACGCGAAGTACAGCGAATTATCCAGCAAGCTGCCCTTCAAACCAATTTCCAACAGATCAGAGGTGTCAAAAGCACCACCCGAAGTGATATTGGAGGTCACAAGCTCTGCACCCTGGCCGGCAATGACCGTGGCCTGCTCAGACGCTGTAATATAAGGAACGAGTCCGATTTCGCTGTTGAAACTGAAACTTGCGGTCCATGAAATATCATTGACGTCATCGCTGGCTTTGACCGCAATACAGGTTCCGTCGGTACAAAAGTTGTTGGCACTGGCGAGCAACAGTTTGTCGGCCGGCTGACGACTTTCCATATCAATGGTGTCGTAACGCACACCGATCAGCGCACTGAAACCACTCTCCCAGGTGAAGTCTGCCAGTACTGCCAGACCCAGGTCCGTGTAGTCGCCCACGTAATACTCGGTGTAATCATCATTGATGCGAGTCGCGAGCAGTCGACGATCCAGAGCGGTCGACGGTCCGGTCAGGTCACGGCGATCAAAATACTCATTGGTATAGTCGTCCCCATGACGGAAATCCGTGTGTCGAATCGAGGGAGAAATCTGCAATGAAGTCGTCAGTGAGTCGCCCTGGAACACCTTCGAGATAATCAGCTTGTTCTCGAAAACCCAGCTATCGTGGAACTGTGAAAAGCCGTAGGCATTTTCATTGAGATTGTCATAGGACTCGTAGAACATCTGGTTCTTGATTTCCCAGTCGTTGTCCGTGGTGTAGATGACGTCGAAATAAAGCGTGGTGACCTCATTTTCAAGCGTGTCATCCGGAGCGACGAGGACATCACTGCCATCAAGTTTTGCCACACCGACGTTGTTCAACTGCAGCAGGGAAAGATCACCCACCAGGATCTCCAGGGTGGCAAGATCTTCGTTGCTACCAGGAGCTAACGCAAAGTCTGGCCCGAGGAAGTCAAATCGAAACGGATTAAGGTCAGTAAATCCATCACCATTCACATCAAATTCCTGATGTGAGATGGAGCCATCTCCGTTGGTGTCCAGCGGCGACGGCTGCCCGGTAACATAAGTGCCATTGTCGATCAGCGCCTGGGTCAGGCGGTTCCAGCCCGCAATCTGGTTACCTTCAAATTTGTGGTACATACCTCCGAACTGGACTCGCAGCTTGTCATTAAGGTCCATATCGAAGGAACCCTGGACCAGCGTCTGGTCAACGGAGGAATTGTTGTAGTAGCTGCCTGAATTTTCCACTTCACCGTAGAAATAATAGCCGAAGTCCTGGTCTCCAATCCGGCCCGGTCCACCAACTTCACCGGTGACAATACTCTTGTCCCAGTCGCCAAAGGTGTAGGCAAGCGCACCCGTCGGAGCCTCTACAAACTGGCCCGTTGCTTCAACACGCGCAGACTTGGGGTTGAAATTCAGGTATCCGCCGATTTTTGAAGGACCATAAATGGGTGATGCTGGCCCGCGTACAATATCAATCCGGTCTGATGCACCAATCGGTGTCGGATAGTTCCCAGGATTGTCCAGGCGTCGAACGCCGCGAAAATAAGTCTCACCTGGTGTGCCTCGCACATCGAGTCCGCCCGCCACGCCGAAGAACGACTGGGTGAAGGTACCTGGTGCCAGCACGATCAGTTCATCAATATCCTGCATGTTGAAACGTTCCATCATCTCCTCACCAATGGTGGAAGCAGACCTCGGCGTTTCAAGCAGCGACTTGTTAAATCCAAAAATCGACTCGACGTCTTCTCCCGGCAAACTGCCAAGACTGCCTTTGACGACAATCTCTTCCATTTCTGCTGCACTGGTTGAAAACGAAGCAAGCGCCATGGCGACCGTGATGGCTGCCAGGACCGGCTTTAACAGACTAATTTGTTTCATTAAAACTTCCTCCCCAAGTGGAATAAAAAAACGCTCCTGCAATCCCATAGCAACTATCGCGCCACAGGTGCGATCGATGCCAGGTATTACCGAATTGATATTGAATGTGATGTCAAGTTGCCCGAATTTATTGTTGTCCAACCCGCCTATCGCTCAGAAGAAAACAGACCCTGTATTCCAGACAGGTGCCCGTGCCTCACTTCCATACTCTGATGCGCTCAGCCGTGGTCCATCAAGGTGCGCGCGATCGCCATTATGCCCTAGTTTTGACCGCAAAGGTCATAATGATTTCGAATAAAACGTCGGCAGTCAGGTGAATTCAACCTGGCCATTCCTCCTCGCACCATGCTCCGCTCAAATGCGGCAATTCGTTTGTTGTAACGGGCCAGTAATTCACCTTTAAGTTCATCCGAAACAAACGCATGCTTCAGCGAGTTTCTTGATAATTGTTTGATTTCCTCCCAGGAAAGATTGAACTCCATCACGGCGACAAAAAACTCATCGGTCATGGTGGAATCCCACATACCCCGGTCATCAGTGGACAACGCAACAGGAATCCCCAGGCGCAGATATTCCGGGAATGGGTGCTGACTGAAGTCAGTCACATACTCGAGCAGCAGATTGCTCACCAGATTAACCTCAACCAGGTACGGGCCGCCTCGCATCAACAACATCAGGTCCGGGTCGGAAATGAGATTCACGCCGTGGCCGATCCGCTCCGCACCGAGGATCAGGGTATCCCTGACATGTCGATTGGGCTCATCCACTTCCCCGCCATGAATTGACAGGCGGATGCCATGGTGTGTGCGGCGCACTTCACGGAATGCCTCAAGGAACTTCGCCGGATAACCCTTATCGTTATCCTCCCGGCCGACCAGATCAAGACTTACCCAGAGATCACGATTACTGTCCAGAAAGGTATAGATGGGTTTCAGCAGTTCCGGTGCACCAGGTAAAAAACGCAGAATTGCCAGTTGAAAACGCGTCACCATCCCTGTGTTGGTGACGTCCTTCTGGCGTAATCGGGCGCGTAACAGTTCAGCAACCTCGTCGGGTGGAACGGGTGTGCCATCCGCACTGATGGCTCCGAATACATTGAAATCCGGCTCCATGTAGATCAGACCCTCGGCGCTGAATGCTTTAATATTTCGCACCACTGCCTCAACGGCAAGGTAGGGATTCGCCGTCAGGTCACCCAGACGTTGCCAGTGAGCCTGAAAAAACTCATCACGCCCTTCATGAGGCTTATCAAGACGAATGCTGTTCAGCCAGGCGGATTTCTCGACGTTGGTTAGAACCGACAAACGTTTGTACTCGCCCTGCTCACACTCACTCAATGTTGCCCAGCGGGACGCCTGTATATTGGAAAAGTAGAGTAGATAAGGCTGCCCGAACTCATCGCCACCATAGTCTCTACAGTTCATGATGCGGGTTTTGGTATAGTAAACGTAACCGTTAGCGGCCTGCTCGAGTGCCATCTCATACCACCATTCGGAAAAAACCGCACCCGAGGAATGACTGTGTAAATCGCCACCCTTCGGCATGGCATGGAGAACCTGATAAAGCGCTTGACGATCAGCGGAACCTTTTAGATCCTCGAACCAGAGACCTGGTTCATCGCTGGCCAATAGCACGGGGGAACAGGAGACTAGACAAACAATGATTAACCAGCTTTTCAAATCAGGGTACTCACTCAGGTCTGGAAAAAAGTGCGCGTAATATACCACAATCAATTGACTCTGCTGTGCCGTGCTGACCCACACCCGTGTTCATCTGTCGCGGGTTCAGAGTGCCAAGCCAGAGCAGATGACCTGCCTCAAACCGGTGATGCCTCTAACATCGGTATAATCAGTCAATTCGCGCCCCACGAAACAGGAACCCGATGACAAAAAAGCCGGAATTTGAACCAGACTATCCCAGGGACCTCAAGGGTTACGGCGAACACCCGCCTCATCCCAACTGGCCAGAAGGTGCTCGTCTGGCCGTGCAATTCGTCATCAATTACGAGGAAGGTGGCGAAAACAACGTTCTTCACGGCGATGCCGGTTCAGAAACCTTCCTGTCGGAAATCATCGGTGCACGGGCCTACCCGGACCGGCACATGAGCATGGAGAGTCTCTACGAATACGGCAGTCGTGCGGGTTTCTGGCGCCTGCACCGGCTGTTCAATGAATTTGGATTCCCGGTGACTGTTTATGGTGTTGCCATGGCGCTGGCCAGAAACCCTGAAGCCGTCGTGGCAATGCTGGCCGCAGACTGGGAGATTGCGAGCCATGGTTACCGCTGGATTGACTACCAGTCGATGCCTGAACAAGAGGAGCGAGACCATCTGCATAAGGCCATCGAACTTCACACGCAGGTAACCGGCGAGCGTCCACTTGGCTGGTATACCGGCCGGGACAGCCCGAACACCCGAAAACTTATTATTGAAGCCGGTGGATTTCTCTACGACAGTGATTCTTATGCCGACGACCTGCCCTACTGGCACAAACACACCGGTAAGCCACATCTCATTATTCCCTACACCCTCGACGTCAATGATATGCGCTTCGCGGCACCCCAGGGATTCAATGCTGGCGATCAGTTCCTCAACTACCTGAAGGACAGTTTCGATACACTTTTTGATGAAGGCGCCACGCAGCCCAAAATGATGAGCATCGGACTTCATTGCCGCATTATCGGCAAACCCGGAAGGCTCAAAGCCCTGCGCAGGTTCCTTAAGTACATCAGTGAGAAGCCGGATGTCTGGGTCACACGCCGTGTTGATATTGCCCGGCACTGGTACGCACACCATCCACCTTGAACTAGTCGATGTTCAGATTATTCACCGCAGACCGCAGCAGAATTCGTGAGTACCGCTTATGGAATCCCTGAAGCAGTCTGAATACCGGGGAAGGCGGCTGCGCTGAGCCATCCTGGGCAAACCTCGGTATCACCGCAGAACCAAAATACAATAGGGTCCGACTTTGAGCACCTGATACATTATCAACCATCAACCAGGACCGTGTCGCACCCGTCACATCCGTTAGCAGAATTTGCTGCGCTTCCCTGGCCTCAACTCGCCAGGCAGAGAATTCATCGGCCTGGCCATTGGCCATTCTCAACACATCAGCATCACTGCAGGAGTAACCAGCGATTGCGAGCAGCAGACGTTCAAGCTTGAAGACCCTGCTGGTGTAAAAGGACTGCAACAGCGTTTCCAGATCCACGCGGCCCGGTACGCTCGTTGTAAAACAATCAGCAAAACAGTGCTCCATGTCATCAAAAGCCGACAGCATCGCCGTGACTGGTATAGAGCCCTCAAGTATTTCCGCTCGTTCATCCATCCAGACTTACCTGCAATATGATAGGGTCAATGGTACTGGTATCAGCGCTGACAACCCAAGGACATTAGCATTATGAACCCGTTCAACCGAATTGCTGCACTGCTGATCCTGGTCGCTGCGCTGGGCGCCTGCTCCTCGACGCCATTAACAACCCGGAATGCAGATGACTCCCTTGCGCAATTGGAGGACCGGGCAAACCGGGTAACCATTGTCCGGGACGATTTCGGAATTCCGCACATTTACGCAAAAACCGATGCAGACGCTGTGTTCGGCATGTTGTACGCCCAGGCTGAGGACGACTTTCATCGAATAGAGCGCAATTATCTGTGGGCAATTGGCCGACTCGCAGAGGTTGACGGTAAACAGGCCATTTACAGCGACCTGCGCGCGCGACTCTATATGACTACCCAGGAAGCCAGGTCAGCCTATGCTGCATCACCCCCCTGGTTACAAGATCTGTGCGTGGCTTTCGCCGAGGGACTGAACTATTACCTGGCGACTCATCCTGAGGTTAAACCTGAGTTGATCGATAAATTCGAGCCGTGGATGCCGATGTTCTTTTTCGAGGGTTCTATCGGCGGAGACATTGAACAAATTCCCCTTGCGGGTATCGAGGCATTCTATGGAGGTCACGCTGATTCGTCCCTTTCACCCCAGGCTGTTGCGCCCCAGGCGGTTTCACCCCAGGTATGGATTAAGGAGCGCGGTGTCGACAGAGAACCCAGGGGGTCTAACGGTTTTGCGATCTCAGGTGAACACACGCGATCAGGTAATACGCTACTGCTCATCAATCCACACACTTCATTTTATTTTCGTGGCGAGATTCATGTCTCCAGCGAACAAGGACTCAACGCCTATGGCGCCGTGACCTGGGGTCAGTTCTTTGTCTACCAGGGTTTTAACGCCAACACCGGGTGGATGCATACATCAACGGGTGCGGACTTTATGGATGAGTTTGTGGAGGACGTGTTTCAGCACGATGGGCAACTCGTTTATCGTTATGGTGACGAGCTTCGCCCGGTGAAAACAGGTCAGGTGACACTGGATTACAGACAAGGCGATCAGCTAAAGCAGCGCACTTTCAAGACATACCACACTCATCACGGACCCATTACCCATCAACTGGACGGTAAGTGGGTAGCCACGAAAATTAACTGGGATCCGGTCAACGCTCTTAAACAATCATTCACCCGAACCACGCAATCCGGATATCGCGGTTTCAACGAAATGATGGCGATCCGCACAAATTCTTCAAACAATACGGTGTACGCTGATTCAGAAGGCAACATCGCCTACTACCACGGTAACTTCCTGCCCAGACGAAGTGTCAAATTCGACTACCAGGCACCAGTGGATGGCAGCAATCCGGAAACCGACTGGCAGGGCGCTCACAACCTTGATGAGATCATCACGATACTTAATCCGGCCAACGGCTGGATCCAGAATTGCAATTCAACGCCATTTACGGCCGCCGCCGGTGCCAGCCCCGTGCCTGCTGACTATCCGGTTTACATGGCACCGGAAGCAGATAATTTTCGCGGCCTGCATGCGGTGCAGATGCTCACCGGGCAGTCAGATCTCACCCTCGACAAACTAATCGACATCGCCTATGACCCCTACCTGCCCGGGTTTAGCGCGCTGATTGCCGGGCTGATCAACGCCTACGATCGCTCCGCAAACAAGCAGGATTATCCTTCTGCTGCCATCGATTACCTGCGTACCTGGGATCATCGGGTTGCGGCCGATTCCGTCGCCATGACACTAGCCCATTATTACGGCACGACTTACCTCGGCGTTGGCCTTAATCCGCAGAATCTTCGCGGCATGGCACTGGTGAACTACCTCGGTGGTCAGTCGCCCGATGAGGAACGCCTGGCCATTTTTTCGAAAACAATTGCGGGTCTGAAGGCAGATTTTGACCACTGGGAAATCCCCTGGGGCGAAGTCAATCGATTTCAGCGACTGACCGGTGACATCTCGCAACCTCATGACGATGACGCACCGAGTCTGCCTGTCGGCATGGCATCTGGCCGCTGGGGTGCCCTGGCTTCGTTCGGCGCACGGCAGTATCCCGGCACCAGAAAATTGTATGGCAACTCAGGAAACAGTTTCGTGGCGGTAGTTGAATTTGGGGAGCGAGTTAAAGCCAGGACATTACTCGCCGGTGGACAGAGCGGTGATCCCACATCAGAACATTTCGATGACCAGGCTGCGCGGTATGTGGAACATAGCTTCAAGGAAGTGGCTTACTACCCGGAGGATGTCAAGAAACGGGCAGTACGCACCTACCATCCTGGCGAGTAGCGGACACAACAATGTCGACGACGGTGTTAGAATCACACTCGCCGAGGGCTATGTACCCGTAAAATCGATTATCAAAGGAGGCGTCTGTGGCACTTATCATTTCGGTCTCGATCCTGGTTATCGGCAGCCTCGCGGTGGCGGTGTTGGCTGGTCGAATGGGTAAATCTGCTCCGGTATATTTCCTGTCTTCGTTGATCCTGACCCCGATCATCACAGCTCCATTTCTCTGGATCACTCGATCTCGTCAGGTTTCCGATGATGCACCGCCCACCCCGGAACCAGCAGTCGAGATCACCGAGGTCGATTCCGAGCGGCATTCACGCATGAACGCCAGCACCAATGTCATCCCACCGGAAGCCGCTGCGGCACTGCTCCAGCAAGCGAACAAACCGAACTCGCCTCGTGGTGCGCCCAGTAATGCCGACACCATGGTCATCAAGCCACCAGAGAACGACTGAACCAGGCGCTCTGACCGGGAAATGAACATGACGGTGTGGCTGATTCGATCTGACCTCGCCGGACTTTGGAAAATTGAACATTGACTGTGATTCAGATCAGGGACTACGAAGAACCGGACTGGCCACGATCAAGGGAAATACACGACCTGGCACGTCCGGTGGAACTGGAAGGCTCCTGCGATCCACATGCATTTGTCCCTCTCGCTGACGACAAGGACGATTTAACGCAATTCCTGGAGGCCAAAAAATTTGTTGCCCATCGAGACGATCGCATCGTCGGATTTGTGGGGACCGAGGCTACCGACATCGGCTGGCTGTACGTCGATCCTGCTGAAACACGACAAGGAATCGGACGAATATTACTGCAGCACGCGATCGACCATATCCATGCAACCGCTCCCGGAAAACCAATTTCTGTGTATGTCCTCGGCGGCAATATTCCGGCACAGACCCTGTATCGAAGTGAGGGCTTTAGCCTGGTTCGAGAATTCCAGTCAGAGAATAACGGATACCCCTGCGCTGTGCAGGAGTTGAAGCTGGTCACAAATCGTTGAAGCAGTGATATTCAGGTTTTTCGGGTAACCCGAGCCAGTGACCAATACCTGAGCCTGAATTAGGTCAGAGTGGCTAACAGTAATGGACTTAATGGACCTCAAAGATGACCCGCACACCGGTCACTGATCTCTAATCAATTCGTTCAAGCCATATCTCCCGCCAGAAGAATTTTTCGCCTCTCGGACAATCACCCAACTGATCGTAACAAAGGCAATCATTGTGATCGATTGAAGGAGTGCAACCCTTATTCTCGAGCGTCACGGTATTTTGAAGATTCCTCATCTCGCCAGTGCGTTCGTCGATTATTCGGTGCACACGAATTCCAACTTCTGCTTCTGAACCGCAACATCTTGTCATTTCGTAGCATACGGTCATGCCTCGATTGCGCCTTCTGGCATCCAGCGTCTCAACAATTTCCATTCGACTTTTTATGCGAACTTTTTCCCCAGGGATTAGTCCAAGCGACTCTGTAGGCGTCCTTTTATTCCGACCTCGAAGGAAATTATTACCTCCAAGGATCCGTCGAAGTCTTTGCATCATAAACAACAAGAAAAGTTTCAGGAGTTCTGCTGCAGAACGATCACCATTCTGCAGTTCCCGGAACGCAATCCGCACCATCCACGGTTTTTTAAAACCCGGGAAAGCCTCTGTAGCGAAACGAAGCTGGGTTGACTGACAAAAGTAGTGGCTATCATCTGACTTTACTTTTAAACGCTGTTGCAGCGCGGCGATGCTGTCAGCCGAATCCGACCGTACCCTAACGGCACCGTCAACCGGTTCTAACCAGGCTTCTTTCCAGAAGATTTTACAGGAGCGATTACAGCCATCATGATCCCGGCCATCACAACGTGGTCCTGCCAGGATAACCACATCATCATCGGGAAAATGTCGATTTGAGTATAGTGGTTGTGCGTCCACACAGGCTTTCTCCACCCTCCGCTCAACCTGGAAAGTTCTGCCGCACCAATCCAGCATTTCCGGCATGAACGGAAGCCCTCGGAGCGTGCCTTCCGCATCAAGGGTCAGCAGGATCTCCTCCGGGGACCTGATACGTACCTGATCTCCGCTAAGCAATCTATTTGTTCTTGGCATAGGTTCGATCATCTTATGCGCGGATATACCCCGACAAATAAAGTCAACACTGGCTACTACCCGAACCCCGGACCAGCTTCACAAGCCAGGAATCATAACCGGCAACCGCTTCGCGGTGATTGACACAAAGCAAGAACCCGGCAGGCAATAGCAGTCAGGGTTGATATTAGAATACCAGCACATCCATCCGTCAACCCAATAGGCAATACCCGGTGCAGAATCGAAATCAGGCGAAAATGTATGCCGTCAGAATCCATGGCCTGGCGATGCAGAGCCGTCCGCTGGTTCCGGCGTTATACGGCCGGATCAGAATTCTGCAGCGGAAAATGCCCTATCGCGCATTAGTCGAGAGGAAAAGCAAAATCACCTGCTCAACGAGGTCAGAAAAAGCGGGAACAAACAGTAGACCCAGCACAAGAGAGATGCTGATAACGCCGCATAAAATCAAATAGTTTCTGGTTTTCATCATTACCCCCTGGGCGCAAGTTCGAAAATCCAGGTATCACCGTTCTGGACCGATTCAACACCTGCCGCAATCGCCTCCGGCGTTGCGCCACCGCTATACTTATCCGCGAGTTTTGCGGCAATGCCCTGCAATTCAGGCCCATCCAGCACACGAATCAACTGTCTTTCATAGCGCACACCCTCGATCCGCGCGACGGCCAGACCGTCCCCTGCATCGGCCTGGAACGCCCAGTCTTTCCACAGGCGACCCAGGAATGAGCGCATGTAGCCGGAAGGCACATAGACCTTGCCACCACTCTCCATAATGAAGATGCGCCGTGATGCCATCGGATCTTCCAGCTGTAATTCAATCACCGGGACCTTATCGGTAAACGACCAGTCCGGTTCCGGACCCGAATGGAGATCCCCCGCCACAAGGCGTCCCCCGGGAAAAAGGATGGACGGCCCATCGCCATCCATTTTGGCAATACGCAGCGTCGCCAGTGTGACCGCCGGAATCAGCAGGAGGATGCCGATAATTTGAAGAAGAATTCTCATGCTGCCTCTGTCTGAACCCTTGGCTGAATTGAGGGATGCTACCTCATTCGTCGATATTTTTCTGCAGCGCCGACCAGAATCAGACTCTGGTAGCCCGCAAATACCGATAGGGTGTTATTCCGAACTGTTCTATTCTGCGCATTGCAGCCTGTTCTCGAATTTTCGCCCTATGACAAATACCTTTGAAGTCACCATTAACACTCGCACCGAAGTGCATACCCTGCCAGGCATCTGGGGCAGCGCGTCGCTCCGTCAACTGCTAATCCTGATGGAACTGGAAGACCTGGCGGCTGAGTCAGATTCCGATCTGCTTGACCTTGTACTCATGTCATTGCAGGACCTTGAGCACCAACACGCAGGTGAGCGGGTACTGGAGACCGTTTTCGGCGAGACCATGAAACCTGGAGTCCGCCAGAATCTGGTGGATGATCTGAGGGACGAGGAACCCTGGCAGGATTTTTCATCGGTAGGTCAACAAAGGGGTATTTTTACCGCCGTCGTTTTGATGGCCCAGGCCTTCCCAAATCGTTATCCAACCCCGGACGCCATCAGCTTAGGGTTCACGGTCAGGGCCCTCGCTGAATCCGGTAAAAGCGAGCTCAGACAACATAACCCGGCCTGGATTGTACGACTTCTCGCGTGCGGTATGCAGGAAAGCGATATCCTGCAACGTTTGTATGAGGTCGAATTAAAAGGTGGCAGCTTCTCCGATGCGGCCGGTATCATCTGGCATCTCGAACAGCGCTCGGAACACGAGTTCGAGATTATATCTTCAATGTCCTGGCTGGCTCCCCTGAAGCGGCTGGACACCTTCAGGGCCAGAACCATCTGACCGCTCGAGCAAGTGGCAATTTCAGCCAATAAATTCCAACACTTCGGCTTTCGTGGGAATAGCCGCGATCGCACCCCAGCGCGTAACCGCAATCGCTGAGGCGGCAGCGCCCATTTTCACCGCTTCCTTCAGGTTGCTCCCGGCCGCGAGTTCAGCAACCATCACCCCGTTGAATACATCACCTGCGGCAGTCGTATCTTTGGCTTCAACCACCATGGCGGGAACCGCTTCCACAGTATCTCCAGTGACAATAATGCTACCGTGGGAACCCAATGTGACCACCACGGCACCAACCCCCTTCTCAAGGAGTTTACGCGCAGCGATTTCGACGTCCGCCTGCCCAGTCACGGCCAGGCCGCTGATCTGAGACAATTCAATCTGGTTCGGTGTGAGGATATCGACCTGGGCGAGTAATTCGTCATCCAGAGATTGTGCCGGTGCAGGATTTAGCACAAACAGCCCACTGACTGCGCGCACCCGGGCCGCAATGTGCTGCACTGTTGTCATGGGGATTTCCAGTTGTAAAAGAACGACCGATGCTTGTTCAATAACCTCGAGATGCGCACTGACGTACTCAGGTGTCAGACACGCATTAGCGCCACTGGCAATACCAATACAGTTCTCACCCTTCGCGTCCACAAACAGACACGCACTTCCCGTGCCGGTATTGGCAATGCTGCCAACCAGGGGAATCGCCATGTCGAGGTCCCTGAAGACCTGCCTTACCGATGCACTGATATCGTCATCCCCAATACAACTGATAAACGCCGTACTCGCGCCACCGGCGCGATGTGACGCGACGGCCTGATTGGCACCCTTACCCCCGAGACCACTGGCCAGTCGACCACCCGCAACTGTCTCGCCGGGTAACGGCAGGCTCGGAAGATGCATCGCAAAATCCCAGTTAGTACTACCGACAACCACAACCTCATTCATGTGCGCTGATCTCCTGATTTCAAATCTTCTGGCATCAATTTGCTTAAGACCAGTCTGCCTATTTCCAGGAAAAAGGCTATGAGTGCACCGGTGGTTACCGGGAACTGTAACACTGTTATCAATCCTGGCGGCAGGAAGACCATGCCTTCCACCAACTGACTCAACAGCCATCCGCCCAGTACCGCGACAGCCACAATAATCCAGTCACTTCTCCGGGGGTTTCCGGTGGCCACAATTCGCAATCCTGCATAACCAACCATGGCAAACATCAACAAAGTCGCGCCGTGCAATACGGCCCCAGGCATGAGTTGGAAAATGCCCCCGACCACGGGGAATGTACCAAGCAACACGAGCATACCCGCCACGTAGAATCCAACATGGCGACTGCAGACTCCCGTTAGCTGGATTACGCCATTGTTCTGGCTGAATGTGGTATTCGGAAAAGTACAAAACAACGAAGCCAGCAATGAGTTAAACGCATCCCCCAGCACCCCGCCCCTGATCCTGCGCCAGTAGGAGTCGCCCTTCGTCGGTAATCCGGAAAGGCTGCTGGTCGCCGTCAGATCACCCACTGACTCCATCATGGAAATGACGAATATCGGCATCAACATCAAAATCACCCGTCCATCAATACCTAATTCATAACGCGCAAATTCCGGGATGAATACTGCATCCAGAAGCTCCAGCCGCGAAAAATCTACGAGGCCAAGGGTTAGCGCGACAGTGAACCCGGTCAGCAGTCCAATGGTGATACTGCTCAATCTTAACCAGGCATTCCCCAGTCGAACCACCACGAGAATCGTTAGGAACACCGACCCTGCGAGCAGCAGCACTTGCCAGCCCATACCGGCTTCTGCCGCCAAATATGCGCGAGAAATGTTGCCGAGGGTGGAGACAACCAGCGTTACTCCCAATAGAATCACCGTTGCGCCAGTAACATTCGATGTCACCACGCGCCGTAACTGCGGCAATAAAAAACTTACCCCGACCATCACAATCGAGCATATCGCCGCCGAACCAAACAATGTGCCGAGCGCCAGATCAGCGTTGTTCTCACCTCCCAGCACAAGAAAGGCAGCGATCAGCGGACCAATAAAAGAAAAACTTGTGCCCTGAATACTCAGGAGTCCCGAGCCAACAGGTCCTAATCGCTGAATCTGGATCGCAGTGGCTACACCTGAGACAAGTAACGCTGCACTAACGAGGTAACTGGTGTCCAGGAGAGACAGACCCATGCCATGTGCAACCAATAACGGTGCGGTGAGAATCCCGCCGAAAACCGCAAGGACATGTTGAAAACCGACCAGTGCAGAAGTAAAAACCGGCGGGCGATCATCTAATCCAAAAAGCATTTCCGGATTGCTACCGTCTGACATTAAGATGCCTGTTATTTTGTCAAAGCGCCCAACTATAACCTAACTACAATGTTGTTACGCAGCCGGTTGGGATGTATTGTTGAAGCTGAGAGTGAACACGCAAACCATCAGATAAACATCCTAAAGCGCAACAGCACATGAATCTGGAAACCTATATTCGTCAAATGCCCAAAGCAGAACTACACGTTCATCTCGAGGGTACGCTCGAACCAGAGCACATCTTTGCACTGGCAGCGCGCAACAACATCGAACTGCCTTATAAAACACCAGGCGAGGTTGTCCAGGCCTACGACTTCCACGATCTGCCGTCGTTCCTTACTATTTATTACGCCGCGATGGGAGTCCTGCAGACCGAACAGGATTTTTATGAACTCGCCTACCACTATTTCCAGCGTGCTCACGCGGACAATATCGTCTATGTGGAACCTTTCTTCGACCCACAGGGTCACACCAGCCGCGGGGTACCATTTAAGGTCATCATCACTGGCATCCATCGGGCGCAGGTGGATGCGAAGGCAAACCTGGGAATCGAGTCAAACCTGATCATGTGTTTCCTGAGGGACCTTTCTGCGGAGTCGGCCATGGAACACCTGGAACTAAGTCGCCCCTTTCGGGACTGGATCATCGGCGTTGGTCTTGATTCGGACGAGAAAGATAATCCACCGGTAAAGTTCGCCAGGGTGTTCGAACAGGCTAGAAAAATAGGCTACAAACTGACAATGCACTGTGATGTGAACCAGCTCGATATCGTCGATCATCTCTGGCAATGCCTGAACGAGATCAAAGTGGATCGAATTGATCACGGTATCAATTCACTTGAGGATGAGCGCCTTTGCGAAGAAATCGCGCGCCGAGGTCTCGGCCTGACAGTGTGCCCTGTCTCCAATCGGTTCGTGGTGCAATCGCTTACCAGCGCAGAAATAAAATTGATGCTCGCAAAGGGCATGAAGGCAACGATCAACTCAGACGACCCGGGTTACTTTCGTGCCTACCTGACGGATAACTTTCTGGCGCTGATTGATGAAGCCGAATTTACGCTCGAGGAAATAATCACGCTTAACACCAATGCCTTTGAAGTCAGTTGGCTTGACGATAAAAGCAAAACTGCCCATATCGAGCGAGCCCGTGACTTTAAACCGGTCGCCCCAAGGGCTGTCTAAGTGCAATTCGATCTACAGAAACGCAAACTTCGCAGCAAAGATCAGCGCTAGCACATAGACCGCTACCGGGCATTCACCAGCCTTGCCCGTCAACAATTTGATGGCAGCATAACTCAGAAAACCAAGTCCAATTCCATCTGCAATTGAAAACGACAACGGCATGGCAATCGCACAAACAACCGCTGGCGTGCATTCGGTGTAGTCGTTCCAATCGACTTCCGCAAGACTCCCCACCATGATACAGGCCACGAACAACAAAGCCGCCGATGACGCATAGGCCGGAACACTCTGGGCCAGTGGC